>CAYVAM010000173.1:0-9280 GCA_964449275.1 uncultured Anaerolineales bacterium | reverse complement strand
TGCGTGATCCATGTTCCGATACCATCAATCAGGCGCTTGCGCCGCTGCAAACTCCATAGTTCACAGAATGTGCGGGGTTGCTACGCCCTGTTTACGATGACCGTCCCGTTGGCTGCTGCGGAGGAATCCTGCTGCCGCCTCGGCCGCACCCCGGAGCGACTCGTCTTTCGTATCTGCCGCCACCTTCTCCAGGGCGCGTAGTGCGGCGCGCTCGTCGATCCGGCCGAGGGCCTCGATGGCGACCATGCGGAGGTCGGCGTCGGCCAGCAGGTTGGCGAGGGACTCGGCGGCGGTTCGCTCGCGCATGAGGCCCAGCGCCTCGGCGGCGTCGGCCCGGACCGTCCCGTGCTTGTCGGCCAGCGCCGCCAGGAGGGCCGCGACCGCTTTCTTGCGGCCGAGTTCGCCGCGCGCCCCGGACGCCAGAAGCGGACCCATGAGCCCCAGGGCCTTGGCCGACGCGGCGCGGATGGGCGGCTGTTCGTCCTCCAGCCCTTCGATGAGCGGCTCGATGGCTGCGCGGCAGCCGAGGCGGCCGAGCGCGTCGGCGGCGGTTGTCCGAACGTCGAGCGACGGGTCGGTTCGCAGTGCCGCGATCAGGTCGAGCAGCGCCGCCGCGTTGCCCAGTTGGCCGAGCGCCCAGGCGGCCTTCTCCCGGACGGCCGGCTCCTTGTCGCGCAGGGCGTCCAGCACCGCGCCCACTGCCTGCACGTCTCCGGTGAGGCCGAGGGTCCGGGCGGCCGTCGCGCGGACGAACGTGTCGGCGTGCTTGAGCGTGCCGATGAGCGCGGCCTGAGCGGGTCGGCCGACGGCGGCGAGCGTCTCGGCCGCGGCCAGCCGGTGGGGTTGGGGCGCTGCGGCGTCGCCCAACACCTTCATGAGCGGTGCGACGGCGGCCTCGCCCAGGGCCGCCAGGCGCTTTCGCGCCTCCGTCTGCACCTTCTCATCGACGGAGGCGAGATCGGCGACGAGGCGGGCGGCGGCGGCGGCGGATGCCGGCGCATCGGCCCGCGAGCGCGCCACCCCGTGGGGGTTACCGGCCTCCTTCAAGGCCGGTTCGGAAGGCGCCGCGGTCATCGCGACGAGGATTATCGCGGCTGTGAAAGCGGTAGTCACAAGCAAGCCTCCTCGATAGCCGCGCGGGACGGTCATGCGACTTACTCGCCGCGCGTGTGCTGAGCCGCCACCTGCAAGGCGCCGCGGTGCTTCTGCGCCGGCCTCGGCCCCATCGTCTACGCCTCGAGCGAGAAGTCCCAGCCTTTGCGATACTCGCGGCGGACGTACTTGTTGGCCTCCGGGCAGTTGGTGGCCTTCAGGTTCCGGCCGTCCCACTGGAGTTTCTTACCTGCTCGGACCGCGAGGTTACCGAGCAGCACGACTTCCGTCAGCGGTCCGCCGAAGTCGGTGAAGTTCGACCCGGCGGCCTTCCCGCCGCGCACCGCCTCCAGCCACTCCTTCTTGTGGCCCGGCGAGCGCGGGATAAACGGATCGGGCAGTTTCATCTCTTTCATCTTCGATTCGGGGATGATCTGCGGGCTGGCGGCGTCGTTGACCAGGATCTTGCCCTTCTCGCCGACGAACATCGAGCCGTTCCGCGGGAACTTGCGACCCTTCTCAAGTTCCGCCGGACGTGGCGGCAACTTCCCGCCGTCCCACCACTTCACCGTGACGGGCGGCAGGTGCGCGCCGCGTGCGGGGAACTGGTACGTGACGATCGACCAGTTCGGGCCCGTCTCCTCCGAGTTGCCTTCCTGTTCGGCTTCGATCGTCTCCGGATGGCCGAGCGTCAGGGCCCAGAACGCCGAGTCCCAGAAATGGCAGCCCATGTCGCCGAGCGCCCCGGTGCCGAAGTCCCACCATCCCCGCCACTTGAACGGGTGCAGATGTATGTGGTAATCGCGGTACGGGGCCGGGCCGATCCACAGGTCCCACTCCAGGTTCTTCGGCGCGGGCTCTTTGGCCGGCCGCTTCTTGATGCCTTGCGGCCAGATGGGCCGGTTCGTGAAGATGTGGACCTCGCGGACCTTGCCGATGACGCCGGCCCGGACCCACTCCACCAGGCGTCTGAGCCCCGGGTTGGCGTGGTTCTCGTTGTCCATCTGGGTGGCCACCTGGTACTTGGCGGCCGCCAGGCCCATCTGCCGGGCCTCCCACACGGAGTGGGCCATGGGCTTCTCGGTATCGACGCCCATGCCGAGTTTCATCGCCAACATCGAGGCGGGGAAATGCGTGTGATCGGGCGTCGAGACCACCACCGCGTCGATGTTCTTCTGCCCGAGGAGCATCTTGCGGAAATCGACGTACGTCTTGGCGCCCGGATGGTCTTTCTTCGACTGGTCCAGGCGCCCGCGGTCCACGTCGCACAGGGCCACGATGTTGTTGGCGCCCAGCGGGTCATTGCTGATGTGCCTGAAATGGTTTCGGTTGCCACCGCCCTGGCCCCCCACGCCGATGATGCCGAGGTTCACCTTGTAGTTGGCCCGGTAGGTCGCCGCCAGGCCCGGCGGCAAGATCGTGAAGGCAGCGCCTGCGGCAGCGGCTTTCAGAAACGTGCGGCGAGTTACGCGATGGCTCACGGTACACCTCCGTTGGCAGACGTGCTCCAGGTTCCAGCCGTAGGGTGGGTGCTATGCACCCACGCGGCGTCCAGCCGTAGCCGTAGGGTGGGTGCCATGCACCCACGCGGCGTTTCTCAACCGCCCGGCCTACCGATTGAACCCGTGCCGGCCGCCCCTGGTTTTGCCGAATCATGAGGCTACCTTTTCCTCAGGCCCAACGTCAAGGAATCGTTGCGTCTGAGCCGCTCATTTCTTGATTTCTTCCGTGCCGGCCGTACTATCGCATGGTGGAGGCGAGCGGTTCCCCTGGATGCCGGTCAGCCCCGCCTGCTGAGCGGCGGCTTGCCGTGCGATCCGCACCGACGACCGAGAGGCACGTGAGGAAACCCCAACCATGCTGAAACGCACCACCGTCCTGCTGCTGGGTTCGATTTGCCTGCTGACGGTGGCCGTCCCCGCCGCCTGCGCTCAGGTCGAGAAGCAGACCGTCATGGTTCCCATGAGCGACGGCGTCCGGCTTGCCAGCGACGTGTACCTGCCGCCCGGCGAGGGGCCGTGGCCCACCATCCTGATGCGGACGCCCTACGGCCGGAAGCGCGGAGGCCCGGCCGCCGTTGCCGCCAGGCTCGGTTACGCCGGCGTCATCCAGGACATGCGCGGACGGTTCGACTCAGAGGGCGAGAACCTGCCGTTCATCGGGTGCGGGTGGGTGGA
Organism: uncultured Anaerolineales bacterium; assembly: GCA_964449275.1. Lineage (GTDB taxonomy): Bacteria > Planctomycetota > Phycisphaerae > FEN-1346 > FEN-1346 > JAUVZF01. Next base: position 6,011 of record CAYVAM010000173.1, on the reverse strand, counting down.
CCACGCCGACGGGGCCGACACGGTCGCGTGGATCCGCAAGCAGCCGTGGTCGAACGGTAAGATCGGCACGTTCGGCGCGTCGGCGGGCGGCATCACGCAGAACCTGATGGCCGCCGCGGCCCCCGAAGGGCTTGTCGCCCAGTACATCGTCGTCGCGGCCGCCAGCCTGTACACCGACGCTGCCTACACCGGCGGCGCGCTGAGGAAGGAACAGGCCGAGAACTGGACGCGCGGCAACAAGTTTGCTCCGGAGGCGATCGAGATGTGGCGCGACCATGCGGCGTATGACGAGTGGTGGCACCGCTTCGACTCGACCCGCAAACATGCCGTCATGAACGCACCGGCCGTCCACGTGGGCGGGTGGTTCGACACCTTCAGCCAGGGCACCATCGACGCCTTCGCCGGACGCCAGTATCACGGGGCGGCCGGCGCCAAGGGCCGGCAGAAACTGGTCATGGGCCCGTGGACCCACGGCGGCATCGGCCGGGCCAGGCAGGGCGACCTGAGATTCCCCCGCGCCATCCCGCCGCTCGCTTACGACATGATCCAGTGGTTCGCCTGCCATCTCAAGGGCGCCAGCGACGTCATCATGAGCAACCCGGCGGTCGCCTACTACGTCATGGGCGACGTCGAGGCCGAGGGCGCCCCCGGCAACGAGTGGCGGTACGCCGACCGCTGGCCTGTCCCCGCGACCGAGACGCCGTACTGCTTCCACAAGGGCGGTGGCCTTTCCGCGAGCAAACCCACCGCCGCTGCAGCCCACGAGGCGTACACCTTCGACCCGGCCGACCCGTGCCCGACGGTCGGCGGGCGGAACCTGACGATCCCGTCCGGCCCGATGAACCAGAATAAGATTGAGGGCCGTTCGGATGTCCTGAACTTTACGACGGAGCCGCTCGCCGAGCCGGTCGAGGTCACCGGCCGCGTTGCGGCCAAGGTGTTTGTCTCGTGCTCCGCTGCCCACACGGACCTCTCGGTCCGCCTCTCGGACGTGTACCCCGACGGCCGCTCGTTCCTGATGGCCGAGGGGATGCTGCGGCTGCGGTACCGCGACTCGCTCTCCGCGCCGGCGCCGCTTGAGGCCGGGAAAACCTACGAGGTGACGGTCGATTGCTGGTCCACGAGCATCGTCTTCGCGCAAGGTCACCGCATTCGCGTCACGGTCACGTCGTCGAACTACCCGCGCTATGACCTCAACCCCGGCACGGGCGCCGCCTGGACCGACGGCTGCAAGTTCGTCAAACAGACGAACCGCATCTTCTGCGATGCGAAACACCCGAGCCGCATCATCCTTCCGGTCGTTGCGGCAAAGTGAGTGCGCGCGGGTGGCATGGCCACGCTTGCGTGGCCATGTTGAGCGAGGCCCGGGCGGGTGGCATGGCCACGCTTGCGTGGCCATGTTGAGTGAGGTGCGCGCGGGTGGCATGGCCACGCTTGCGTGGCCATGTTGAGTGAAGTGCGCGCGGGTGGCATGGCCACGCTTGCGTGGCCATGTTGAGCGAGGCCCGGGCGGGTGGCATGGCCACGCTTGCGTGGCCATGTTGAGCGAGGTGCGCGCGGGTGGCATGGCCACGCTTGCGTGGCCATGTTGGGTGAGGTGCGCGCGGGTGGCATGGCCACGCTTGCGTGGCCATGGGCTGTCAGGTACGATTGTCCCATGCGAACCGAGTCCGGCTACCGCAGACGGCGCAAGCGTTACGAAGGCCTGGGCCATGGCCGTTACCTGACGTTCTCATGCTTCCGGAACCAACCATTCCTGCGGCGCAAGCGGGTCTGCTCGTGGCTGACCGCCGAGATTCTGAGAGCGAAAGGCAAGTTCCCCTTTGACCTATGGGCCTGGGTATTCACGCCGGACCACGTGCACCTTCTGATTCGCCCTGCCGATGGTATACCCATGGGCAGGATTCTCCGCGCCATCAAGGAGCCCGCAAGCAAGCGCGCCTCTGTGTGGGTAAGGCAGAATGCGCCCGAGTTCCTTCCCAAGATGCTTGACGTACAGCCGAGCGGCAGACGCTCGGTGCGGCTCTGGCAGCCTGGCGGAGGCTATGACAGGAACATCCACTCCGCTGCCGAACTGCGGGAGAAGATTGCCTACATCCACAACAATCCTGTCCGACGCGGCTTGGTTGATGGGCCCGACGACTGGGAGTGGTCCAGTTACGCGGCATGGCAGCGAGGCGTGGACCACCCGTTGCCGATAGATCGAGACACTCTGCCGCCAGTCGGCCGCTGAGCGAAGGTGCGAGCTCATGGCCACGCAAGCGTGGCCATGCCACCCGGTGTGGGGCGGGGGTGCGAACCCATGGCCACGCAAGCGTGGCCATGCCACCCGGTGTGGGGCGGGGGTGCGGACCCATGGCCACGCAAGCGTGGCCATGCCACCCGGCATTGAGCCGAGAAAGGAGCAGCGAATGAGTCGCCCGATGATCCTGATACTGGCTGTTGCCCTGACACTTACGGTGGGGGCGTCGCTGCGCGCGAGCGATGCGGGGGAGCCGAAGGCCGATTTCTACGTCGCGCTGAACGGCGATGACTCCGGGCCGGGCACGCTCGAAAAACCGTTCGCGACGCCGGCCCGGGCCCGCGATGCGGTGCGCGAGAGGATCGCCAAAGGGCTCGAGAAGAACGTCCTCGTCCTGGTGCGCAGCGGGACGTATCGGACACCCGAGCCCATCGTCTTCGGGCCGCAGGACTCGGGGACCGACAAGCACGCCGTGACGTACGCCGCCCATGGGAGCGGCAAGGCGATCATCAGCGGCGGCCGCGTCATCACGGGGTGGAAGCAGGACGGCGGCGTCTGGAAGGTGACGATCCCCCAGGCCAAGGCCGGCGTGTGGACGTTCCGCGAACTGTTTGTCGGCGGCGCCCGGCGGCCGCGCGCGGGCCATCCGAACAAGGGCTACATCCGCGTCGAGAAGGTCATCGACGACCGCCGCAGTTTCACATACAAGGCGGGCGACCTGCCGGCGCTCGGAGAGGTGGGCGAGGCGGAACTCCTGCTCCTTCACGACTGGTCCGTCACGCGGAACCGTATCGGCTCGATCGACCCGAAGACGCGCTCGATCACGAGCGCCGAGCAGGTCGGCGGCCCGGCCGCGTTCTGGCGGATCAACGGCTTTGAGCCGCACCCCAGGTTCCGCATCGAGAACCACGCGGCCCTGCTCGACGCGCCGGGCGAGTGGCACCTCGACCGAAAGACGAGCGTCCTGACGTACAGGCCGATGCCCGGCGAGATAATCGGGACGGTCGAGATCGTGGCGCCCGTGGCGAAGCAACTGCTCGTGGTGCGCGGCGACCTGGAGAAGAAGCAGCCCGTGCGGAACCTGCATTTCAAGGGATTCGCCTTCGAGCATTGCTCGTGGCCGACGACCGGCGGCCGGTACGCGGGCGGGCAGGCGTGTTTCCACTTCGGCGGGCCGGCGAAAAAGGGCTGGGGATGGGGGCCGGTGACGCCCGCCGTCATGCTTGAGGGCGCCGAGCGGTGCACCTTCGATGGCTGCCGCATCGCACGACTCGGCGGGTCCGGCGTCTGGTTCGGTCGAGGGTGCCGCACGTGCGCGCTGCGCCGCAGCACCGTGACCGACGTCTCCGGCAACGGCGTCATGATCGGCGAGGGCAAGGGCCGCAAGGAGGGCGACGTGGCGACCGGCAACCAGATCGCCAACTGTCGCATCACCGACTGCGGGCGGCAGTTTTTCGGCGCGGTCGGCGTGTGGGTGGGTTTGGCCACCGGGAACGTTATCCGGCACAACGAGATCGGCGCGCATCCGTACACGGGCGTCTCGGTCGGATGGATGTGGAACCCGACACCCACGCCGTGCAAAGGAAACATCGTGGCCGACAATCATATCCATCACTGCATGCAGGTGCTCTCGGACGGCGGTGGTATCTACACACTTGGCCTCCAACCGGGGACGGTGCTCAAGGGCAACCTCATCCACGACATTCCGCGAAACGCCGGCCGGGCCGAGTCGAACGGCATGTTCCTCGACGAGGGGACCACCGGCCTCGTCATCGAAGACAACGTCATCTTCGGCACCGACCGCTCGCCGTTCCGTTTCCACAAGGCCACGACGAACGTTGTGGAGGACAACGTGGTGGTTCTGAGGCAGGGTATACCCATCGTCCGCTACAACGCGACCGACGCGAAGCACATTACCCTGCGGGGGAACAGCGAGTTCTCCGAGGCCGATATCGAGAAGGCGGAGTTCAAGGAAGCGGTCGAGTCCAAACGCCGCACCACCGGCCCGAGACCGGAGGTGTCGCCAGACTGATCCCGGTCCTGCTCTCCGAGGTGTGCCACGGTCGGCATGCTACGGCATCAGGTTGGGGTGCTCCGCCTGGAGCCAGGTCTCGACGTCATGGCGAAGTCGTTTTGCGAGGGCGGCCATGGCTTCGGCCTCGTGGTCCGAGATGGATCCGGCCAAATCGTAGGCGCTCATGTTCCGCTTCTTGCGGAACTGGTCGAACTCGTTGACGACCTCGCGGCCGGCGCCGATGGTCAAGGCAAGCGATTGAATGACGCGGTAGTGGTGCGCGTGCTTGGCGGCGCGGTAGCCGGACGCTGCCAGTGCCGCCGCTGCAGCCTGGAGCGCCGCGTTGTAGGCGATGGCCAGGCGCCAGTCCAGGCTGAGTCCTTGCCGCCCGCAGTCGGTCAGGTCGCGGTCGGCGATGCCGAGGAGGTTTCGGATTTCTTCGGGGCTGGTGCGGTGCTCAGTCAGCTAACCGTCGCGGTGCCAGTCCTTCAAGGACATGCTCGTCTCCCACGAGGAAGATCTTCTCTCGGCCGAGAACCGTGTCCAGGAAGTGGTTTCCCTCACCGGTCTTGCGCTCGAACTCGCCGGGCGGGTAGACGGAAGGGTTGACTTCGCGTCCAAGCCGGTCCTGGGCGGGCGCGAGGGCCGAGACCACGTTGCCAAAGGCAACATCGCCCACGATCAAGACATCTACGTCGCTGGCGGCGGCGGCCGTACCTGAGGCGTGGCTGCCGTGCACGAAAGCGACTTGAATCTTGTCCGCCAGCGGGGCCAACGCTTCTCGCAGGACATCGGCAAGGCCGGCCGTCTTGCGTAAGAGTCCACTCAGTTCGGGCAAGAAGGGGCACGACCGATTGGCTTGGTAATATGTGCGGTTTCCATCTCGCGCTCGTGTAAGGATACCGGCCTGCGTCAGGCCTGCCAGTTCGCGGCGTACATTGCCGAGGGCGCGCCCTGTGCGGCGCGCCACGTCCCGCAAATGCCACCTCTGGTCGGGGTCGCCGAGAAGCAGCGCCAGGACCTGCTTGCGGACCTCGGGGAAAAGCCAATCGATGGGCCTCTTGGGCCTTGGCGTACTGCGCGAGGCATTTTGCGCAGAACCGACCATGGCGTGTCCTCGCAGGTTGTTCTCAAAGTGCGCACGATTGTGCGCTAATTGCGCACACCTGTCAAGCGATTTGGCGGCTGCGCCTGGCGACGCCTGCCCGAATACAGACAAGACCCGACCCGTGGCAGGCCGCAAACCAGCGCCCGCGAGCCGGTGGGATTCGCGGGCGTTTTTCGCACATTGCGCGGCGGGTCTGCCGACACGCCGCGCCCGCAGGAGCGGGAAGGTTGCCATTGGAGCGCGGTGGGCCGGGAGACCCACCGCGCTATGTCCGGTCCGTACGGACCGCGCAATGCCCCGCTACATTGTGACCGGCTTGCCGCTCTTGGCGCTTCGGACGGCGGCTTCGATGAACTTCATGTGGGCGACGCCGTCCTCGACGTTGGCGTACTTCGAGCCGTCGCAGGCGAACTTCCTGCCGGCGTTGTACTTGCGGACGTCGGCCTCGAACGCATTGTGCAGCCGCCGGTACGCGTCGTGGAACGCCTCCAGGTGCCCCGAGGGGATGGTCGGCTCGGAACTGACCCACCCCGGCAGTTTCCCCAGGAACGAATCCTGGGCGCCCATCTCGCCGCGCCAGTACACCCGCTCCGGCTCGCCGGGCAGGAGGATGGTGAACTTCTCGGCCTCTTCCTGCCGCCAGATGA
>CAYVAM010000172.1:0-9289 GCA_964449275.1 uncultured Anaerolineales bacterium | reverse complement strand
AAGCCTCGCTGCAGGAAGGCGACGCGCCGCCGGGCGGCCGGGTCGTCGCGTGTCGCGCGGGCCGCCTGCGACAAGTATCCTCGCAACTCGCTTGTCACTTTCGGCGTGTACGGCTCGGTGACGGTCAGTTCGTTGGCCGCGATCTCGTCGGTGAGGCCCTCCAGCCGGAGCAGATAGCGTTTGACGTGCTCGGCGCCCCGGCCGAACCCGGCGCGGCAGTAGTCGTCAATGACCGCGTCCACGTCCAGGTCGGGGTTCCAATGTAACTGGGCGAGCACGTAGTAGTTCAGCCCCTGGGTCGACCAGTGATGCATGCAGGAGTCGAAGTCGGTCCCGATCATCGAATGGCCGGCCAGGTAGCGGAAGTCCTTCGCCATCTTGTGCACGTAGACGGCCGGCGTGCCCTGCCTTCTGGCGAAAAGCAGCAGGTTGGGGCGGAAGTAGAGCTTCTTGGTGGCCTTGGCCCATTGGTCCCAGTCGGCCAGGCCCTGGGCGCGCTTCGTATCGCTGCGGTAGCTGATCCCGACGAAGCGGATGGCGATGTTGGGATACAGCTTGGCCCGGACAGGGGGAGCGGCGTAGACGCTGTAGGCATCGGCGGTCAGCCACGCATTCGGATGCACCTCCACCACGCGCCGGGCGATCGCATTCCAGAAGTGCACGTACCGGTCCGTCAGCGAAACGTGCTCGAACGTGCGTCGGTTCGCGCCGGGGGAGAAGTCGATCAGCTTCAGCTTCCGGCCGTCGGATGCATCGAGCTTCTCGCACGCCTTGCACGTGCAGAACGTGGACCGTCCCCCGTCGTTGGGGCCGATGGAGACGCTCTTGACGTCCGAACGGTTCAGTTGCTCGATCTTCTCGCGGGCGATGGCCTCGATCAGCTTGGGGTTGCTCACGCACAGCCGGCAACGGCCGGGGGCTTGGCTCTTGTCCCGCGAGCCATTGGGCTGCATCGCGAACCACTCGGGGTGCTCCTTGCCGTACTTGGCCCACATGTGCCCGAAGGCATGCCCGCCGCGAAGCCGCAAGCTCCCGCCCAGGCAATGCCACCCAAACCAGCCGGCGCTGCGGGACCGTGTCACCCGCGCCTTGGCATAGGTTCGCAGGTATTCCTCCTTCGTCGCGCCGAGCCGATCCAGGCCCTTCTGCGTTCTCTCGCCGTAGCTGGCGGACCGGATCCGCCGCTGCCGCAGCACGGGCGTGTAGGTCCGATGGATCGGGCCGACTTCGATGCGCCGGCGCTTGGGGACCACCTTGCCATCCTGCCCGGGCCACAGGTACCGGCAGCCCAGGTCCCGCTCGAGGAAACGGGTCACGGCGTACCGCGTGCCCCACGGGTCCGACGGCGTGGCGTGGTCGGGCCCAAGCAGGACCAGCGCGTTGGGGAAGGTCCGAATCAGCACCCCGCCCGGCCCCAGCCCTTTGGCCGTGGCGCCCAGGGCGCGCGTCGGGGCCGATTCGCCCACAAGGATGAGATTCCTCGCCGGCAGCTTGCCCGCCGTCCAGACAAGACGCCCGTCTTTGACCTCCAGTTCACCGAGCTCGCCCTCCTGGACGGTTCGGAAGCGGCCGCCGCCCATCTCGAACAGGTGGTCGGCCAGGATCTCCGCCCCCTGCCTGGCCGCGGCGGAGGGCTTGACGGCCAGGACGATCACCGCGTTTGGCCGCCCGTCGACGCCCAAGGTCAACGCCGGTGCGGCCGAGGCCATGCCGAGACAGGACAGCAGCGATGCCCCGCATAGAACAAGCGTCAATCTACACGAGCGAGGGCTCCGCATGGCTTCGTCCTTTTGTGTTGGCCGATAGTCACCGACCCTGGGCTCCGGATGTGCAGCTACATCTTGCGACCCGCCGAGAGCATCGCCGCCCCGTGCGGCAGAGCGCCGATATCCGGCCTGGATCCATCCGTCGGGCGGAGCGGATCCTCCAGCTCAGCAGGCAGGATAACGCCGCGGCCGATCGCCGGACTGTTGTTCCGCAGCCTGAAGTCGCCTGCAACGCCGGGACGGGTCTCGAATGCCCGGAAACGAGGGTCCGCGACGATCGATCTGCTCGCCCAACCCGGGGGGTAGTTCTTCCTGTTCGCTTCTGACACGGGGTGGTGTCGGATTCGTTCGAGATAGTCCTCGGGCGCTGCGGCCTGCGGATCGGCACACCAGTGGAGATTGCCGTCGCAGTGAATGTCAGGCGGCGACGTCTGATTGAACGGCCTCAGTCTGCCGTACCGGTTCAGGTAGACGAAGATGTTGTTGAAGACCCGACGTCTGGTCACGTTGTTCGCCTTGGTCAGCGTGCGGTGGGCGAAGGCGTCCGGTGCCGCATTGCTCACGAACGTATTCTGGTAGAAGTAGAGCGACTCGACACCCAACGGCTTGCCGCGGCCGTGCATCAGGAACACGTGGTAGGAGGAGATCCTCCCCGCCGGATTGTCCGGCGTGGGCCGACCGGCATTCACTCCTTCCCGCAGATCGGCGATGTTCCGGAAGATGTAGATTTTGCCATTCGGCCCGCCGCGGGAATGGCAGCCGAAGGCCATCAGGCACCGCGTGATCAGGTTCTGATAGATGAAAAGGTCATCGCTGAAGTTAGGTACCGGACTGCTGAGGTAGATGCCGTCGTCCTGGATGTTGTCGACGCGATTGTGATGGAAGCGGATCTTGCGGCCGCTGAGGTAGACGCCGTCGTGGGCGTCGGTGAAATCGCAGTTCTTGATGTCCCAATCGTGATTGTAGGGGTAGTGGAAGACCTCGAATTCATAGCTGCCTTCGGTCACCAACAGCGCGTGGGTCGGCAGGCGGGTCACGTTGCGCGTGTTCGTTCCCGGCTCCTTGAGGAAAGGATCGTAGTATCGTGGCGTGTAGGTGAAGAGGCAGTTCTCGTTGCGGAACGCCCACGGAGGGATCATCCCGTGCAGCGCCGAATTGACCATCTTGAACGGCCCGGTCGAACGTGCCCTCAAGCCGTAGGTCCCACAGAACACGGTGACGTTGTCGAACTCGACGTCGATCCCGAATTGCAGGACGACCGTGTTGAATCCACCCCCGCGAATCACCAGGTCCTGGAATCGAACGTGCTTCGCCTGATCGACGAACAGCGGCACGGACTTGAACGGCGCGACCACCAGGGGCAGCTTTCGCGGGTCGGTCTCTCCTGTGTAGTTGGGGACTGCCGCGCTGTTGACGTGCGTGTGCGCCAGGCGAATGTGGATGCGCCCTGTCTGCTTGTCGTACCAGAGGCCGGGACCGCAATAGACGCACTTCAGCGCCTTTGTCTTGCGATCGGAAATCCACAGCTCGTTCTTCGCCCGCAGGTCGCCGGCATGCCAGTAGGTCTGCAAGCCGATGTTCGAATCGCCGAATGCCCCGACTACATCCCGGATGTTGCGGAACCGCCGCGTCGAAACGTATTCGTCCGGTGCGCCGCCGGCGAATGGCCGCCACGCCGTCCGGGCCGCGGTCTGGAACTCCACGATGCCGCCGTCGATGACGGCCCGCTGCCCCGGGTAGCCTCGAATGGTGATCGGTTTCTCGGCAGTGCCCGCCACCGCGCAGTACACGTTCTCAAAGTAGCTGCCGCCTCGCAGGTAGAGGGTGTCGCCGGCCCGGAGTTGCCGGAGCGCGTGACGGATGGTCTGCCATGGCCGGTCCTTGGAACCGGCGTTCCTGTCACTGCCGGCCGCAGCATCCACGTAGTACGCGGGTGTGGTAGCCATCGGTCGGTTGGAAAGGCGCGGCAGGGGTCGCACCGAGGGGTGAGAGATCGGACGGCGCTGCCCGGCCTGACTAGCCTGGCCGCCGAAAGACGCGATAGCCAGGACCGCCCCGCAGGCGATGCCTACCAGCTTCGATCGAGCGATCATGATCAGTCTATCCAGTTCAACGGCATTTCCCAGATGGTCCTTGACCGGCGACCGCCGTCGGCCCTGCTGCCGATTCTATCGCCGATTCCGAGGTCGGCAAGCTTGCTTTGTGTCCGGTAATCGGATCACCATGGGCGTTCCCGACGCGTGAGGCTTCCGGCCGCTGGTCCTTGCGGACGGATGCCGCCCCTCCGCCGGGCGGCTCAGCGCGCCTTACGCCCGGCTCCACCGTGCCGAATCTTGAAGACCCAGGCGTAATCGCAAGGCAGCGGATCCGGAAGTTCGTCGATCACCACATTGGCGCCATCCTGGCGCCATGCCAGCTTCTTGTCGCTGCCGAGCATTATGATCGTGGAGCCCACCGCGGGCGTCACGCCCGGTATCACCTTTGGGGCCCTCGGCTTCTCCAGATCGATCGCGTACAGGTACCGCCCCTTCCGCGTGAACCGCAGGGAGCCGGCCTTGCAGGGGACCCGGCAGTCCGTGCCGTGCAGCGATTCCTTGTTCACCCGCATCCAGTCGCCCAACTTGCTCAACACCTTGACCTGGGGATCCGGCAAGGTCCCGTTGGGCTTCGGGGCGACGCTCAGAAGGGTGACCCCGTTGGTGCTCGTCACGCTCACCATCCCGTTCACCAATGCGTTGACGCTGTCCTCGATCTCGGCAGGCACCTTCTTCTCATGGGTGGCAACGTAGGAGTAGCTGAATCCCGGAACCGGCGTGGTGGCCTGCCATATGTTCGGGCATGGCGAGCGCAGAGTGATATTGGGGAAACGACGCTCTATGTTCTGTACGGAGCACGAGAGCGGTATGATCCGGCTTACCATGACCTCCTTGCCCCACATCTCTGATGGAGTATACGGGTGGTGGGAGTCGTACCCGCGGCTTATCAAGACCTCCCTGCCCGATTCCTCGGCCGCGTTGAAGTGATGCGCCAGGATCTTCCTTACGCGGTCCTGGCCCAGCCTGACGAGTGTGAACCCATCGGACTGAAGCTGATCCGGCTGGTACTTGTCGATGACCTCTATGATCTTGCGGAAGCCTTCCTCACGGAAACTCTCAAAGACGGGATTTCCCACCTGGTGCTCGGGCCTTTGTATGCTGCCCTTTACCAGCCAGCTCCCCGCCTGAGGTGTCCCCGCCTTGTACGGGCGGCCGTACAGGCCCGAGAGCTTCGGGTCATTGACTCCAACTCCCTCGGGGCACAGCTCTCTGCCGGCGTCGTAGTAGTCCCATCTCATGTGATGGAATGTCACGACGACCTTCATGCCCTGTTTTCTCACCGCTCGGGCCATCTCCCCAACGACATCCCGGCGGGGGCCCATGTCCATGGCGTTGTACGGATCGTGCGCCGTGTCCCACATGGCGAAGCCGTCGTGGTGTTCTGCAATAGGGCCGGCGAAGTCGGCGCCCGCGTCCTTGAAGATCTTGGCCCATCGGTCCGGGTCCCACCGCTGCGCCTTGAACATGGGGATGAAGTCGTGATACCCGAACTTCGTCGGGTCCCCATACTTGTCGCGATGGTGCTTGTAGGTCCCGGAGTTCGCCCTGTACATGTCTCTTGGATACTTCTCGCCCCCGAAGGCGGGAACCGAGTAGATTCCCCAGTGGAAGTAGACCCCGAACACGGCGTCCTCGTACCATTTCGGCGCGGCGCCGTGCTTGGCGAGCGACTCCCAGGTCGGCTCGTACCGCCTCTTGCCCGTCGCATGCCCAACGTCGCCCCGAACGGTCGGCTCGCGCGCTTCCGCGCCGACAGTCCCGGCCAGGGACAGCGCTGCGACCGCCAGCGCGAGCACGGTTGTCGCTATCGCGAAAGCTGCTCGGTTCGGATGCATCAAGGTCTCTCCTCTGTTGGGCAGGATTCCGGAGCTGTTGGCCTGGGCAGTACGTGGCTATGCACCGACTATGATCACCGGATGGGGGGCGGCGCGGGCTTGGCGAGGCTCTCGAAGATGATGACCTCTGGGATCACCACCGGGTTGTCCTCGATTAAGGAACACGGGCTACGCTTGGCTGAACATCTCGCCTCGCTCGAAACCGCTCTCTTGCCGGCGTCGAACACACCCACTGAATTAATACCGAAGAGTGGCTGAATCTCACTCAGATTCGCCGAATTGCCGCGAGAAGACGGCCCATGTCACTGAGGCCGCGTGCCTCTTAAGCCATTGCCTCAAAAGCTGTTGTATCCATTCTGGAGAGGTGCATCGCTCCGCCTCGTCGCAATACGCGGAGATCGGGCAGCCGGCGAGTGCGGCCCCGGTGCATGAGCGGAGAACCCAACGCACGGGCCGGCCGCGGATGTCAGCGCGACGCGTAGACCTCGAAGCGGCTCACCTGCGGCGCACCACCTTGGGTCTGTGGGAACCGAATGCGCACGGATCGGGCCGTGGCCGGCCGGGCCATGCGGTAGCTCAGATCGTTCAGTCGCTTGCCTGAGATGATGGGCGTCCAGATGCCCGTTGCCGTCCGGCGATACTCGACGGCGAATCGCCGAACCCTCGAGTGATGCTCCTGCACGAAAACTTCCCGGAAGGCCTTGGCCTCGCCGAGGTCGAGCATGAGCCATGGACTCGGATCGGCCCCCGCCTTCGACCCGCGAGAGAACCTCGCGGTCGCCAGCCGTGCAGGCGGCACCGAGCAGACGGACAGCAAGTTCGGCGTCATCTTCGCCCGTCTTGGTCTGCGTCACGTGCGCGATCTGTGACCCGTAGAGTTCCTCGACGAGGGCGACCGCCTCGGCTTCGGCGTCGGGAGGCTTTGCCGCGTCTGGCGCATCGGCCGCCTTTCCTGGCCTCACGAGAAGCCCTCCCGAGCACACCAGCACCACCGCCAGACACCAGGTTGGTCCCCATTTCATGGCGTACCTCCCGCCGCCGTACACAGCAGAGCAGACAGGCACTCACCACCTTTGACCCGCCGCGGGAAGCGGCGTTTCGGCTTTTGGTCGCTGTCAGGCTGGAGGTGGCCACCTCGCGTCACCTCCGCCAAGGAATTCCTGGAAGAATTCTCGCCATGTGCCGTAAGTCGCGCCCCGGGCGCCGCTCAGGGCCGAAAAACATGCACCGAAATCCATCAGTTCACCTTGCCCCTGGGCGATTCTCATGGCTTAATGTCCATAGAACGTGCCAAACGCAAAGGAGACGACCATGGCCACGAAGAAGCGACCCCGCCTTGAAGCGGCCGTCGCCAAGGAGATGCCGAAGCTCCGCCGGCGCATCCGTACCCTCCGCCGCCAGGCCGACGCGGGCAACGTCCACGCGGACCTCGCGGGTGTCTACCGCAAGGACGCCGACGACCTGGAGGCCGTCGTCGGCGCCTGCCGCGACCGCGACTGGACCTACGCCCGGACTCTCGCCGACCGGCTCGACACGGCCGTCCGCGACGAACTCGGCCGGTGGCTGTACGAGACCATCTGCAGCCTGGCCGACGCGCCGCGCGAGCCCAGGGGTATCGACGAACAGGCCCTGTTCGATGCCCTGCAGGACAACCTCTCGCCCCAGGCGGTGGCGGCCATCGTCGCCTACCTCCAGCCGGCGAAGACGGAGAACGCCGAAGTGAACCGCCAGCTGCGGTGGCTGGCGGAGCGGCTCACCGAACTGGTCGGTGGGCCGGACGAACTGAACCGGCTCACGGATGAGCTGGGTCTGTGACTTGTACCCACAGGTAAGGAGCAGGTCATGAAGAAGGCAGACGTCAAGGTCGGCGGGACGTATCTCGCCAAGGTGAGCGGGAAGGTCGTGCCCGTCCGCATCGATGCGGAGAACCCGCGCGGCGGATGGGACGCGACGAACACCGCGACGAAGGAGAATGTCCGCATCAAGAGCGCCCAGCGGTTGCGCGGGGCCGCCAGGGGCACGACGGGCGGCAAGGGCGACGCCCCGGCCGCCGAGGCCGGCCCGGACGCCACGCGGGCCAACGTCGGCCGCGAGGGGGCGTCCAGGGCACGAGCCAAGGCCGCTAGGAAGGCCAAGGGCCCGCGAGAGAAGAAGCCGAGCCTGCTGGACCTTGCGGCCGAGGTCCTGACGAAGGCCAAGGAGCCGATGGACTGCAAGGCCATCGTCGAGAAGGTCCTCGCCACCGGCCGCTGGCAGACGAAGGGCAAGACACCGGCCGCAACGCTGTACTCGGCCATCATCCGCGAGGTCGCCAGGAAGGGTAAGGACGCCCGGTTCAAGAAGGTCAGCCGGGGCAAATTCGCCCGCACCGGGAAGGGGGCATAGACCATGGCAGCCACGACGACTCGACCACCGCGACTGCCGAACGGCACCCGCGTCCACGTCCGAAGCGACCACTTCGCCGAGGAGTGCGACGCCGTCATCCGCAAGGCCGAGCGGGACCACGGCCAGGGCGACGTCGGTTGGTGGCTCTACCGCGTCGAGGTGACCGCCGGCCAGACACCCAAGGACGCCCAGCACAAGGACGGCACCGTGTGGGTGTGGGACTTCGAGGTCACGGCCCTGTAGGCACCACATCACGCATCCTCCTGCACGCCGGTTCCCACCGGCGTGCTCTTCGGGAACTCCAACTGCTCGGTCCCTACGCCGACGGCGCCCTCGTGGCTCGCGAAGATGCATGCCGGTCGGGTCCACTTCCTGACGAACCGTCGCCATGCCGGCGGAATGCGAAGCCGCCGCTCATCCGGCGGTCGAAAGTGCATGGCGAACGGCACCCCGCCCTCCTGGAAGACCCACTCCAGGCGCTCCTCGGCCTGCACCAGCCTGTCGCCCTCGTATCCGACGAGGACGTAGCAGCCGACCTGCCGCTGCGTGAGACCCGCCTCCCGCAACATCCTGATGGTCCGCTCCACGTGCGACCGCTGGGCGGGCTGGTCATAGGCCGTGTAGAGAATCTGCACCCGCATCTGACCCAAACGCTCAGCAAACCACGCTTCACACAGCCGTGCGTCGATGCCACCCGTGAACCGCGCGGCCTTCGGCTGTCCTTTGAGCATGTCCAGGACGGCCTCGACGTGGCGGCGTGGACAGGCCAGAAGGTTGTTGTCGAGGATATCCCAGCCGGGTCTGATGGCCAGGAGGCGCAAAGATCCTTCCCTCGTTGGCACGAAGCAGAACGGGCACCGCCGAATGCAGCCGCGGCTGGTGATCGTCATCCCGCGTTTGACGTACATGCCGGGCGTGAAGTCCTCCGCCGGCGACCCATACGCCGGTCCGCCGACGCGGACCCGGAAGCCCTGGGCGGCCCATGCCTTCGCCAGGTGTTCCGCTTCCGGGCGGTCCCAGGTAAACGTGCACGAAACGTGCACTTCGTCGGCGTCCGGCAGGAAGAGCGGCGGCTCGCCCACGAAGGCGAGGTCGTCGTCGGGCGTGGCGCTCGTGCGACGCGGAAACACCCTGGCAATCCTCACGCTTTCCCCTCCGCCGCCACTGCCTGCTGCCGCTCGGCCTTCTGCCCCGTGAAGTTCTCCCA
>CAYVAM010000171.1:0-9406 GCA_964449275.1 uncultured Anaerolineales bacterium | reverse complement strand
TATGCCATCTGGGAACGCATGCAGCGGGCCCTGGACGACATGTTCAAGGCCACGGGGCACCAGAATGCGTACTTCCCGCTTCTCATCCCGCAGTCGTTTCTGGAGAAGGAGGCCGAGCACGTCGAAGGCTTTGCGCCGCAATGTGCTACCGTCACGCGCGTCGGCAACGAGCCGTTGGAGGAACCGCTGGTCCTGCGGCCCACGTCGGAGACGATCATCTGGGCGATGTACAAGAAGTGGATACAGTCGTGGCGCGACCTGCCGCTGCTCTACAACCAGTGGGCCAACGTGGTTCGCTGGGAGATGCGGACACGCCTCTTTCTCAGAACCACGGAGTTCCTGTGGCAGGAGGGACACACGGCCCATGCCACCGCAGAAGAGGCGATCGAGGAGGCGGAGCGGATCCTCAACGTGTACCGCACGTTTGCAGAGGAATGGATGGCGCTGCCGGTCCTGACCGGCCGCAAGACCGATGCCGAAAGGTTTGCCGGCGCCGAGACCACCTATGCCATCGAGGGATTGATGCAAGACGGCAAGGCTCTGCAAGCGGGGACGAGCCATTACCTGGGGCAGAACTTTGCCAAGGCGTTCGACGTTCAGTTCCAGAACCGCGACGGCCATCTCGAGTACGTCTATGCGACGTCGTGGGGGGTTTCAACACGCCTCGTCGGAGCCCTTGTAATGAGCCATTCAGACGACGACGGCCTTGTCCTGCCGCCGAAATTGGCTCCCATCCAGGTGGTCGTTGTGCCGATTCTTAAGGCTGAGGCCGACAACGCGGCCATCCTGGCGGCAGCGTACCGGACGGCGGAACCGTTTGCCGAGGGCGTGGAGGTGAAGGTCGATGATCGCGACAATGTGTCGCCGGGGTGGAAGTTCAACGAGTGGGAACTGAAGGGCGTGCCGGTCCGGATCGAGATCGGCCCGAAGGACCTGGCGAAGGGGCAGGTTGTCGTCGTCAGACGCGATACGGGCCAGAAGACGCCCATGCCGCAGGAGGAAGCGGCGGTCCGCGTCGAGGCCATCCTGGAGGATATGCAGCAGTCGCTTTTCGCGAAGGCCAAGGAGCGGCTTGAGGCGAATTGCCGCAAGGCCGACTCCTACGACGAGTTTAAGCACACGATTGAGAAGGTTGGCGGGTTTGTGTTTGCCCCGTGGTGCGGCGGGCCGGATTGCGAGGCGCACGTGAGCGACGAAACGAAAGCCACCATTCGCTGCATCCCGGACGACGCGGAGGTGTGCCCGGCTTGTATGGTGTGCGGGAAGGGTCCTGCGAGGCGCGTACCGTTTGCAAGGGCTTATTGATGGGGCGAAGGTGCAGGGTCGGGGCAAGAAAATCAAAAAAAGGGCGTGGTTGTAAACGGCTGCCTGGGGCTGAAAAGTCGGGTGTTGGCCCGGTGGCGGCAAGGGGACGGGAGGAAGCGAATTCCTGGTTTCCAGGTGTCCTGCTCGTTTTTTGGCCGAAAAGGTGTGTGGGGAGGGGGGTTGGGGCGCCCGTCTGGAGAGCAAGAGGGTGGATTCGCTGAAGCCCGCTCGAAAGGGGCCTCGACACCCACAGAAAGGTGCCTAGAATGGTAGCGGCGGGGTGGAGCGTCCGCCGAGGTCTTGCGTCAGAAACATTATCCGGACGAGGATGGTTGAGGAGGTCGGGAATGAGGAAGGCTGCGGCACTGATGGCTGCGTGTTCGGCCGCGTTGATGGTTGTGGCGCTGACTGGTTGCAGCGATCCAAGTGACAACCTGAACTCGTCGGACAGAGACGTGTGTCGGGAGGCCCTTTGGGCGTGTGCGAGTTCGAGCAGCGACGAGGTTGTTGAAAGCGTTGCCCAGGTCGTTGCCAGTGACGACACGATGTTGGCGGTGGAAGCCGTTCGGACACTGGGCAGAATGCGTACCGGACGCGCCGTCGAGGTGCTGGGCGAGGTGGCGTCCGGCGCGCGGGACAAACGCGATGCCATTCGCCAGGAGGCGGTTGTCCAACTCGGACGGCAACACGGACCCGAAGTGCTGAAGGTGCTTCGGCAGGTCGTGAAAGTGGACCATGATCCGCGGGTTCGTGTTGCGGCCGTAACGAGTCTTTCATGGCACGAGTCGTTGCAGGACGTGCCGCTGCTTGTCGAGGTGGCCGAGACTGAGACGGACCCCGTGGTCCAGGCACGTGCGGTCGGCGCTGTGGAAAAACTCGTGTCGTTGAGGTTCGGGTACGATCCGGCGGCGTCGGCGGAGGAACGACAGAAGGCGATTGTCCGAATGCGGAGAAAGGCCTTGACGGCCGCGCGGTCCATTTACGAGTGGCGCGAGAACCGAAAGCGGCAGCGCCAATAGAGGCGCGCGGCCGGCTCGCGGGACGGGCGCGCCGGGTACGCCGAAACGGAAGGGAAAGCCATGTGCGGGAGCAAGAAAAACGGGATGCCGGGCCGAGGCAGTGTCTCTGCCTTTACGCTGGTCGAGCTCCTGGTGGTGATCGCGATGATCGCCTTGCTGGTGGCGTTGCTGGTGCCGGTCGCGTCGTCGGCCTGGCAGGCGGCCCACATGACGCGGTGCAAGACCAATCTGTTCCGTATCTACCAGGCGCAGGCCCAATGGCGGGCCGACAACGACGGCATCCTGTTGACGGGCGGTGCGTGGGCACTGCGTCTGTGGCCGTACGTCGAGGGTGACGAGACGGTCTTTCACTGCGCGACGCGGGGCGAGTGGGGCTACAGCCGCGAGGCCGCCGAGGAGTGGGCCGAGAACAGGCGTAACCTCCCGCCGGGCTCGGGGTCCCCGGGGCAGAGCGAGGAGCAGTACGTGGCTGAGGACCGGTCGCCCCAGGCGGATGGCCTGAACAACCCCTTCCCCACGTCAAGCGACCCGGACGCCGTGTTCTCGTTCTGTGTCTATCTCCAGGCGGGTTCCACTGGGACAAATCCCCATGACGGATCGGCGTCGCACAAGCGCGGCGACTTCGCGCACGAGATTCCACTTGGCGGGCATCCATGGGTCGATCGCACGGACCACGGAGATTACCGGCAGTACAGGGTGGACGACACGGGAACCGGCATCAGCAGCCACGACGACCTCGAACTCACTATCCATGACAACGAGGACGGCCTCCCGTGTAAGGTGGATATCGTCCAGGCCAGCGGGTCGAACTCGTGGTCGGTGACAAGACGGTTCATCATCGACTTCCACATGAACGGCGAACGTATCGTTAAGGACTGGTGCGGGCAGGAGGAACCTGAGCGCGACAACAATTACGGCGAGAGCATTAAAATCGAATACGAGGCACCCCCGACGAGTAGCAGGAAACCGTACGATGACCTGGGAGGGGGCTGGATACGCCCCGGGTCTACAGGGGGAACGCAGCGCTGGAATCAGAATACGAACACCATGATAGTCTACGGCGGTCTCGGCCGCTACTATTGCGACTACGCCATCAACGGCGGCACGTATGACAGAACCGACCCGACGAATGGCGGCATGATCACGGGCGTGGACGGCAAACTGTTCTACATCCTCGATTTCGGCGGCTGGGACATGGTGGCGGACTTCAACCACGGTGGAAAGTTCGAGGATAGATGGGACAAGTACTTCATCTGGAGCCCGAAGGGTCAGGCGGACGCCATAAAGACCTGGCAAGGGGCGTTTCCGAGTGACGGCGACTGGAAGGGGTGGCAGGCCCTCAGGCACTTTGGAAAGGCCAACGTCCTTTTCTGCGACGGACATATCGAATCCCTCGGACCGGAGGAACTGGATTACAAGGACCCCCGGTGGACCTACCAGGGACGCTGACCCGGACCCCGGACGGTCGCGCGGCGGCCATTCCTGGCTGCCGCGCGGCGGGCAGTAATGCCCACCGCGCTCGCTGCCCTTGGAAAGCCGCCGGCGAGGTGACAAAGTAGAACCAGGTCGCGACAAGGACGCCGGAAACAACCCCCGGGCGCTGCCCAGCGGCGGCGCCCGTTCTGTTGAGCGGTGGGCGGCCGCCCTCCCTTGAGACGCAGAAGGAAGCCACGCCGGTGGAAACGCCTGCTGCCGAACTGCCGGCTTCAGACGATCGAGCGGGTTATCTGTGGCCGGCGCCGTGCCGGCGATATCCCCGGCTGTGCCATTCCCGCCGCCTACCATGAGTTCGTCCGCGAGGATGATGCTACAACGCTGTTTGAGCCTCCGCGCGGTGGGTCTCCGCACCCGCCGCGCGGTTTGTGCAACAGGCTCTACGGGCCGCGCAAAGTTGCGTTGTGGTTTTGAGGCCGGAACCCGTTCTGAGGGCCGCTTCCGGCCGGCCCACCATCTCCGCCGTGCGCCTTTTCCGCACACGCCGTCTGCGCCGCGTGTATCGCCTGTAGCGGCGATGCAGACCGTTCGGGTTTTGCGACGGTCTGTATCGTGATGAGCGGACGTTCCGATCCTGCGACCTGCGGTGTCTTTCGGACTCAGTGTTTCGTGGCGACCTCGTCTCCGCACGGGGGCGCAACCTGCTGCTGTTGGCAGGCTTAGCGTGTCTCTTGCGCCGGCAGGGGCTGCGGTGCGTTGCCTTTTGGCAATGGGGTCGTTATGGGCGGAACATCTGTCACGGACGGCATGGCCGTTTCAGACCGACCCTCCATCCCCCCCTGGAAGCCTGGCGCGGCACGTCGGGCCTTTCTTCGGACCGCGAGATGGAGTTGGCATCACCTTTGCGTTTGGGCCATGCGACCGGAAGTTATCCGCGGGCGATCGATGGTGGTCGCCGGTTGGCGGAACGATTGGCCGGCCTCGAAGGAGATGAGTCGTGGATGAATCTGCTCTTCGTGAAAAGGTGGGGCAACTCCTGTCGGAAGTTCATCACCTTCCTCGGACGGGACAGTCCGACCTGATGGGCGCCGGGCAGGCGGGTGGCGCTCAGGGATCGTCCGTGAAGCGCGAAATGGCCGCCCTCGAAGACAGCCTCGACCAAGTCCGCCTGGCCGTCAAGTACCTCGTCTTTGACCTGGAAGCGACCAAGCGTGAGAACCGCTTGCTCAGGGACTTGCTGGGCGAGGCGTAAGGAGATGGTACGTGTATGGCGTGGACTTGACGCACTGTCATTTCGACCGAGCCCCCGCGCGAGCGGGGGCGAGTGGAGAAATCTCGCTGTTGACCTGGTGGAGAACGGAAAACGGCGATCCCGGCGCGCCGGGACTCGGCTTCGCTCAGGGCAGGCTCTCGGCTCGCGCGGCTGCGCGGCGGTCGCTCCGAATGAGACCACGCTAAACAGGTATCGGCACGCAAATTGGACACAAGAGCCGGGCGCGTGCGCGGCCCGGGGAGAAAGAGATTCTAAGGGGACAAACTATGAAACTGCGAACGACACTTGTTGTATTGGCCGTCACGCTGGTGGCGGGTCTGGTGGTTCCGAGTGCGGCGGATGCGGCACTGGACATCGAAGCAATCTTCATCGACACCGCTGAGGACTATCTCGACGGCGCCGCGCCGCCGTGGGACCGGTACTGGATGGAGGAACTGGAAGTCGTCGGAACGGACATCACCAGTGTCACGGTGACGCCGCCCGGCAAGGATCCCGTTGCCCTTGAGTTCGACGGGGAGGGCTGGGAGTTGGAGGGCAGCGTGCAGTACGGCACGCTCGCCGCTTTGCGGGCGGATTACCCGGTGGGGGATTACGTGTTTTCCTTCAACGGTGGCGCCGACTCGGTCACGGTGCCTTACAACCCGACGGCCCCGAGCGGAATCGTTGATCTTTCGTCTATCCACGGTCGCACCGACGTGCCCTGGCAGACCCCGACGTTGAGTTGGCCTGCTTATGCGGGGACGGGCGACACCTTACGGATGTTGCTGTTTGATCCGGCGGTGGCGGGCTTTGACCTGTACGAAAACGACCCCCCCGTTGATATCGGCGAGACGTCGTGGACGCTGCCCGGGGACCTTGCACCGAGCCACGCTTATGAGTTGGAGGTCTCGGTCTTCGCTGGGTCGCCCACGACGCTGCTAACCGTCGAAAGCGACGAATTCATTTATTATCCCGTTTTCGAGAATATCAACATCGCGGAGTTCAGCACGCCCGAGCCGGCGACGATCGCGTTTGTCGTTCTCGGCGCTGTAGGTCTCGTGCTGCGCCGCCGTAGAAAGTAAACGTGGATGACGTGGGAAAGCCCCACGAAGCGGGGCGGGGGGCTTTCCGAACTTGGGAGCACAGGTCATGGTTGCCGCACACAGGAACAAGGAACCAACGATGAAAACTCTCGCACGAAGCATGGGCGTGGTCGCCTGCGTGGCGGCGGTCTTTTCAGGGGCCCTCGCCGGGGCAGGCATAACCGGAGGACTCTTCTTCGCCGACGGCTTCGACCGGCCGGACTCGACCGACATGGGGCCGGACTGGACCAAACAGTGGTCCGACTGGTCGACCGAAGCCCAACACGCACGAAGCGCGCCCGGGCCCGAATCCGCCCTGATGACCGTCAACGGGTTCGAGTCGTCGGAGCCCATTCTCGAGGTCACCATCCGTCACGACGGGACGATACGGTCGACCTACGTCGCGCTCGTCTCCCTGTATCTCGATAACGCCCACTGCGTTTTCGTCAAGGTGCAGGACTGGGATCTCGACGGGCTCTACGACACCGCTTACTTCTACGAAGGCAACAACAGCCAGGTGCCTTGGGGAGACATGGAGCCCGGCTGGGATGACTGGGAGGATCTCTCGCCCTACTTCGCCGAGGCGCGGATCGGAACATACGTCACGGGCGATGAGGTGATTCTGGGCATCGACCGCGACTTCGACGGCGTTCCGGATGAGGGATCGCTCTATGCGCGCGACGGCATTCCGCTGGCCGAACTGGGCCTTGGCGTCGGACTGGGCGGCTACAACGCCGCTTGCGCGGACGACTTCATGGCGGTTCCCGAACCGGCGACACTGGCCCTGTTGGGCCTCGGCCTGGTGGGCGGCCTGCTGTCGCGCCGCCGACGGCTGGCGGTGCTGGTTGCGGCCGGGCTCCTGCTCGGGGCGCTCGTCTCGGTCTCGTCTGCCGAGCCGGCCGCCTCAAGCACCTTCGACTCCGATGATGAAGGCTGGGTCTGCGTCAGCACGTTGGGCAACTGGTGGCCGGTCATATATTCGCCCACGGGCGGAAATCCGGCAGGGCACATCTACGGCAGCGACCAGGACGCGGGAGCGTTCGGCTTCGGCGCACCCGCCAAGTTTGTTGGCGACAAGTCCGAGACCTACGGCCAGGCGTTTACCTTCGACATCCAGACCGACGTCCAGAACCCCACCGGCGGATGGGTCGGCCTCGAGGGCAACGGCGGCGTCCAGATTGTCTGCGACTACGACACTCCCGCGGGGCCCAACGCTTGGTATTCGCGGGGTGTTTTGCTGAGCGAGGCCGACGACTGGTTCTACGTCGATTCCGGACTGTCCGTCACCCACGACGACATGGTCGCCATCCTGGGCGACCTCGAAGGCCTGGCGATTGCCGCAGAGTTCAAGGACGGCTTCGACGAAACCAGCCGTCTCGACAACGTCTTCATGATACCTGAACCGGTCACGCTGGCCGTCATGGGTTTTGGTGCAGCGGCCCTCGCGCTGCGCCGCAGACCATGAACGGAACGGACGGTCCGCTCGGCAACGGGCCGGGTGGGCCGCCGGCCCGCGAAACCTTGAACGCGATGCGTGGCCGCGTCAATTCTACAGCGCCACTTAGCCCTTTGCGCGGTGGGCATTCTTGCCCACCGCGCAAGAAACCGCTCTGAGGGACCGCACAAGCCCTCTCGCGCGGCGGGCAGGAATGCCCGCCGCGCAGGATCGCGGAAAGTGGCGCTGTAGGGTTAATCCGGCCTTCTGATTTGCAAATCCGGCGTTTGTGTGCTATACTGTCTGTCGAGAAGGGGATTGAGGCAGAGAACGTTCGGAGAGGCCGGGCGCTCTGGCCTCTTTTTCTTCTTCGGCACAACTTTAGGAGGTGTGCGGCGGGGCCACTTGCGGGGATAGAGGCGGCCCGGTCGGTGGTTGCGGTTTTGTGACGACCGCAAGGCCGGGCGGTTGCGGTAGCGACATCAGGCGGCTGGCATATTTCAGGGCAACTTCCGGAGGGATAACCTGCGGGGTTGCCCCTTTTCTTGGTCCGGTTTGGCGGGGCGCGGTGCTTCGCGCCGGGTGGCGAGACGCCCGGATGTGACCAGGTAACGAGGCAGCAGAAACCACGAAAGGAGAGTGAGTATGAGAATCGCGATGACAATGGTAGTGCTGGGCGCCGTCCTGGTTCTGGTGGCGCCGGCGTGGGCGGACTGGGACCTGGGCGACCCGTGCAAGATGCACTATCCGCAACTGCCGGACCCGAACGGGTATGGCGTGAACATCAACGCGGACGCCATGTTTGATGACTGGAAGTGCAGCAGCACCGGGCCCGTGGAGGACATCCACTTCTGGCTCTCGAACAAGGGGGACGTGTGGAACCCGCAGCAACTGCCGGAGCCGTGTCCGATTTCCAGGTTGCTTGTCTATATCCGCAGCGACGTGCCGGCCGGTGCCGACCCCAACCCTGACATCACCTGGAGCCATCCCGGCGACCAACTCTGGGCGCTAGGGCCTGGAGGGCAAGGGATCGATGATCCGTTCATGGGCCCCAACCCCTTCTGCAACGTGACGATCAGGCATGCCGGCACTGGTGACCAGGGGTGGATCGACTGGCAGAACTCTCCCCAGGGGACGCCGCCGGGGACGCCGACGGTCATTCCCAATGACCACGCCGAGTACTACCAGATCAACATCACGGACATCCTGGACCCAATGTTCCAGGAGAGGGACGCGATCTACTGGCTGGGTATCCACGTGCACACCTACGACGACCAGGTGTGGGCCTTCGGGTGGAAGTCGTCAGACGACAACTGGAACGACGACGCGGCCTACTACTACGGCGGCTGGGAGCCGATGATCGATCCCAACACCGGCGGGACGCTCGATCTGGCGTTTGTGATCACGCCCGAACCGGCCACGCTGGCGCTGCTGGGCGTGGGGCTCGCCGGGCTGCTGGCCCGCCGCAGAAAATAGCGGCCTTCACGGGCCGCGTTTGACGATGTACTCTACCCCTCGCCTGTGAGGGGGTGGGAAGGAGCCGACTCGCGCCGCTCCTGCGGGTCGTCTGCGCATGTTGCGCGGCGGATGCCAGTGCTTCGTTTCATGTGAAATGAGGGCTGCCACTGGCGGCTTGCCCGCCAGTGCGTCCCCCCCGCCCTGGCGACACTGGCTGACAAGCAGCCAGTGGCACCCCGCAAATCAGCAGTCAGAGAGCGCTACGGCTTGGCGCCCGTCAGCCGCCGGACAAGAAGGTCCTCGAAGGCGGCCATGTCTTTCCACTCGGTGGCGACGCGCATCTTCTTGGCTGCCTTGTCGATGACCGTCTTTCCGTCGTCGGTCACGCGGATGGGCAGCGTCTCCATCTTGCAGAGGTCCT
>CAYVAM010000170.1:0-9580 GCA_964449275.1 uncultured Anaerolineales bacterium | reverse complement strand
TTGTGCTCGTTCAGCTTGTCCAGCGTCAGCGCCACGGCCCGGCGCAGCAGTTCGAGCGCCCGGCGGTTGCCGGCGCCGAGATGCGATTCGGCCTCGCGGCAAAGCGACTCCCAGCGGCGCCGCTCCTCCGGCGTCAGGCCGTCGCGATGCTGGGACTTAAACGGCGGCGAGTCGCGGAGGCCGCAGACGGGGTTGATCAGGATCAGTCCCACGCCGGCGTCGCGCGACATCCGCACCATGCGCACAACGTTGTAGCGGAAATGGTCAATGACGTTGCGACGCCACTTCTCATCGCGGTGGTACCGCGCCAGGCCACCCTGGTAGTCGAGCATGGCGTCAGTCTCGATCCCCAGGACAGGCCGGTGGCGTGCGGCAGGTGGCTGAGACGGCCCCGCCAGATGCACGTAGCCGTCGCGCAGGAGGTTGTAGGTCCGCGTCCGGGCCAGTAGTTCCCACGGCCCGGCCACAACGCGCGGCATGTCCCGGATATGGCCGTACTCGCGATCTTCCAGGAACTCGTTGTGTCCGACGTAGAGGATGATGAGATCGGGCTCGTAGCCGAGCACTTCCTGGAGAATCGGAACCAGGCGGTAACTGGCATAGGAGATGCCGCCGCAATTGACGACGTCCCACGTGCGGGCGGGCTCGGCCGCCTGAAGGTTAAGTTCCAGCCACGTGGTGAACGAGGTCTCGACGGCAAACGGCCGCCCCTGGACGGTGGAACCGCCCAGGCAGAAGATGCGGAACTCATCCGACCCTTTCTCGGCCGCGAACGACTCGGGCCGGAAGAACACCTGACGCGACTGCGCGACTTCGTAGCGCGTGCCGTCGGCCACCGGCACAAACAGCGGGTGCACCGCACTGAACCCCACGAACGGGTCGTCGCGATAGGCGGGCCGCCCCCAGTCGAGCATCACGAATGCCGTCTCGGCCAGAACGAACGGCGCAAGGCCGACCGCGACGGCGCCAAGTCGGAACAGGAACCCTCGCCACCAACGAAGACGGCCCTGCGAGGTCGTGCAATCTGAAGACGTCATGGCTTCGGCTTCATCCCGAACTTCTCGAAGAAGAACCTGACGTAGTCATCCACCGGATTGCCGCCGGGATAGTCCTTGCGGAACTTCAGGACGCACTCGACGCCGAGGCGGTCGAGTTTCTCTTTCAGGACAATGCCGAACTTCGGATGGTGGATGTGCTGCCTGCCACTCGAATTGGGCGGCAGCGGCGTGTTCGGCTGGGGGTAGAACAGCATCACCGGCGGGTCGCCGCCCGTGGCGTGGTTGATCGCCGACGCCTCCTCAAACAGGGGATGGAACTTCGGGTCGGCCACGTCGTCGGGCCCCGTCATGCCAAAGAAGGGAATCAGCGCACTCTCGACATCGCTCGTATCGAACAACTTCTTGATGAAACGCGGATCCAACGACGACTGTGCCCCGTACACGACCGCGGCGCTGAGGCGCGTGGACTGGCGCGCCACAGGGTCGGAACTCGACGGGTCGGCCAGGTCATCGTGGAAAGCGAGCCACATCGAGATGGCCGCCCCCGCCGAACCGCCCGTCGCGCCCACGCGCTTCGGGTCGATGTTGTACTTCGCCGCGTGACAGCGGATGAATTGAAGGGCCCTGGCCGAGTCGTGCATCTGAGCGGGAAACGGCGCCACGTTCGTGAGACGGTAGTTGGCTGCGGCCACCGACACGCCGCCGTCGAGGCACTGCTTCAGGAGCGACCGGTTGATGGTCCGCTTGTCGCCGCCGCGGAAACCACCGCCATGGTAATAGATGACCAACGGGGTCGGGCGGTCGCTCTTGGCCCGCCACAGGTCGAAGACATTCCGTTCGTGCGGACCGTACTTCACGTCGGCGAAGTCGGGCGTGGGCGCCGGCGGCCGCTCCGGCCGGCGGCGGGCGTCAGGGCGCCTTGCGCGCGATGCACGAAAGGCGGCGTCCTCCTCGAGCGTAACGGCGCCGTCTTTGTCGGCGTCGATCCGCTCGAACAGGCGCCGGGCCCCCTCGGGCAGTTCATCGCGCGTGAGTTTGCCGTCCTTGTTGCGATCGTTGCGCTCGATGAACTGCTGTGACCGCTGCCTCGCGGCGTCCGTCACGTTGGCCGGTCGCTCTTCACCGGCCGTCACGGCAGCCAACGCGAGTGCAAGGCACAACGCCAACAGCGCCGAAACTCGAATCCGCAGACCGTTCATGGTCGCCTCCTGTCTCTGTCATAGAGCCGTTGGTCCCCCCACCCAGCGAGGCGCAACACGAATACCCCACGCCCGGGCCGAAATCAGCCGGACGACCTGCCCACCAGCCATCTCAAAGCGCCTGCCTCAACGCTTCTTGAGCGTCGCGCTGACGCCCGAACCGTGCATGTGCAGGAAAAGCGTCTCCAGGTCGGCATTCGTCGTGACGGCCTCCAGGTACGGCTTCATGGCGCTGCCATGCGACCGGACGTTGTGGGCCAGGATGAGTCCGCCCGGACTCACGAGCGGCAGGAGTTTGTTGAGATAGTCGATGTAGCCTTCCTTGTCGGCGTCCAGGAAGACGACATCAACCGGCCCTTTCAGTTTGGGGACTTCCTTGTGGGCGTCGCCCTCGACGAGCGTAACGATCTGGTCCACGCCCGCCCGCTTGAAGTTCTCGCGGGCCAGCGACGCCCGGTGCGCGTCGATCTCATAGGTGGTCAGTTTGCCGCCCGTCTTCAGCAGGGCGAGGCAAAACCAGATGCCCGAGTACCCGTTCGACGTGCCGACCTCGACAACGTGCTTGGCCCCGACCGCCTCGGTCAGGAGTCGCAGGAGGCGGCCGTCATCCGTCGGCACGTTCATCATGCCGCGCCGCTGGTTCTTGTCCATGTCGTCCAGGACGGCGAGGACCTTCTTCTCGACGTCGGTCTTGGCCATCGTGGGGTTCTCGACGAGCGCTGCGGGCGGCGCTCCGCGCCCGGGTCGCATGCCTCGTCCGGGCCCGCCCGGTCCGGGACCGCGTCTCGGCGGACCGGCCTGCGGCCGTTCGGCAGCACCCGCGAGGGCTACCGCACTCAAGCCGACCAGACACGCCACCGCCGGCACCAACAGCAACGACATTGCTCTCGACATGGTCCTCTCCTCCCTGTCACGTGCACGGTCTGCAGAAAGCCCTCTCCGGCAACCTGAACGCGGGTTGCGCAGGTTTATTGCAGGGCCCCGACCCTCAGTTCGCCGGCGGATCATACCAGACCGCCACAGCCTCGTTCAACCGTGCACGCGGCGCCGACGCGGGCTTCACTGACTGGAATCGTCCTTGCCTTCGTCACGGCCGTGTGGTGCAATGCTGCCGGCGCGTTCTACAAGTCTTGTGATGCACCAACCGACGACACGGGGAAAAGGCCTATGCGCAGACGGGCCGCATACTCCGTCGTAGCGATCGTTGCCGTGGCAGCGGGCATTCTGGCGCTCTTGCTGATCGAGCCCGCCACGCCCGCCGCGC
The DNA here is from genome assembly GCA_964449275.1 of uncultured Anaerolineales bacterium. Lineage (GTDB taxonomy): Bacteria > Planctomycetota > Phycisphaerae > FEN-1346 > FEN-1346 > JAUVZF01. Next base: position 6,119 of record CAYVAM010000170.1, on the reverse strand, counting down.
AGATGGACGCTATCCTGGCGGCGCTGGAGGAAGGCTTCGAGTACGGCGGGCTGACGATTCAGTATCCGCAGAACGAGACGCTCTTCCCTCCGGAAATCGTGCCGCCGACCTTTCGCTGGAGCGACAGCCGGGACACGTCGGATACGTGGCTCGTCACAATCACGTTCGCCGACGAGGTGGGGCGAATGAACTTCCTCGCCCGCGCACGAGAATGGACGCCCTCCGGCGAAGCGTGGGAGGACGTCAAACGCCGGTCGCTCCGGAGACAGGCAGAGGTCGCCATTCTGGGGGTGAACGGCGCGAGGCCGGGAAGAATCCTGTCCGGGGCACGCATCTCCATCAGCACGTCCGGAGACGAGGTCGGCGCGCCCCTGTTCTACCGGGAAGTGAACCTGCCGTTCATCGATGCCGTCAAGGACCCGTCGCACATCCGGTGGCGGTTCGGGCGGATCTCGTCGAAGCAGCCGCCGCCCGTTGTCCTGGAGAAACTGCCGGTGTGCGGCAACTGCCACTCGTTCTCGGCCGACGGTAGCCATCTGGGAATGGACATCGACTACGCCAATGACAAGGGATCATACGCGATCGCCCCGGTCAGCGAAGAGATCGTCCTTGGCACGGACAAGATCATTACGTGGTGCGACTACAACCGCCAAGACGGCGAGCAGACTTTCGGCCTGCTGTCGCAGGTCTCCCCGGACGGGCAGTACGTCATCAGCACGGTTAAAGACCGGTCCGTTTTTGTTGCCCGGCCCGACCTCGCCTTCTCGCAACTCTTCTTCCCGATCAAGGGGATTCTCGTCTTCTACCACCGGCGGACGCGGACCTTTCACGCGCTGCCGGGCGCCGACGACAAACGGTTCGTCCAGAGCAATCCGACCTGGAGCCCGGACGGCAAGCACGTCGTCTTCGCTCGGAGCAAGGCGTATGACCTGAAGAAGGACCGCAAGGGAACGGTCCTGCTGAGCGAGGAAGAATGTGTCGAGTTCCTGAAGGAAGGAAAGACCTTCCTGTTCGACCTGTACCGGATACCCTTCAATGACGGCCTGGGCGGCAAGGCGGAACCGCTCCAGGGCGCTTCGGGCAACGCAGCGAGCAACTACTTCGCCAAGTACTCTCCCGACGGCAAGTGGATCGTGTTCTGCAAAGCCGCCAGTTTCATGCTGCTTCAGCCCGATAGCGAACTCTACATCGTGCCGGCCGAGGGAGGCCACGCCAGAAGGATGCGGTGCAACACTCCTCGGATGAACTCCTGGCACAGTTGGTCGCCGAACGGGAAGTGGCTCGTGTTTGTCTCGAAGGCCAATACGCCCTATACGCAACTTTTCCTCACCCATGTCGATGAGACCGGGCGCAGTAGCCCGCCGGTCCTTCTCGAGCACTTCACCGCTCCGGACCGGGCGGCCAACATCCCTGAGTTCGTCAATGCCGGAGGCCGCGCGATCAAGAGAATCCGCGAGCAGTTCGTCGACGACCTTTCTTACAAGAGGGCCGCACTCGAGTTTCTGAACGGCGGCGACTATGAGCGGGCGGAACAGGCATGCCGGAAGTCCCTGACGATCAACCCCGACGACCCCGGCACGCACAACATCCTCGGAGAAATCCTCCGGACAAAGGGTCTGCACAAGGAGGCCGGGCTCCACTTCGCAAAGGCGGTTGAACGCAGCCCGGACTTCCCGCGTGCCCAGGCCAACCTCGGCTGGGCACTGGCCCAACAGGGCAAACTCCAGGAAGCCATCGCCCACTACCGCGAAGCCGTCCGAATCGAGCCCCAGTATGCCAAAGCGTTCCACAACCTCGGAACCCTCCTCGTGAGCGTCGGCAAAATCAAGGAGGGGGCCGAGCAGTTGGCCGAGTCGGTGCGGCTCCGTCCGGACAACCCCGTCACGCACTACAACCTTGCGCAGGCCCTGTACAAGTTGGGCAGGATCGAAGAGGCAATTGCCCATCACGCGGAGACGGTACGGCTCAAGCCGGAACACTTCAACGCCCTTCACAACCTCGGGGTGATGCTGTGCCAGACCGGAAAGGTTGAAGAGGGACTCACCCGTTTGGCGGAGGCCGTGCGGCTCAAACCCTGTTTCCAGTATCATTGTACATTCGCCCATACCCTGGCCGCGCACGGGCAGCCGGATCGCGCGGTTGTCCAATACCGCAACGCCCTGAAGATCAACCGCAACGGCGTCGCCGCGCTGACGGGACTGGCGTCGGTCCTGGCCACGAGCCAGGATCCGGAACCGCGCGACGGGGCCGAGGCCGTCGAACTCGCCGCCCGGGCCTGCACGTTGACCGGAAACCGGGACCCGAAGCCACTCGACGTTCTGGGAATGGGCTATGCCCAAAGCGGCCGGTTCGCCGATGCCCTCAAGACCGCCGAGAAGGCCCTGAATCTCGCTCGCGCCGCCGGACAAGAAGACCTGGCCCGTGAAATCCGCCACCGCATCGAACTCTATAAGCAGGCCAAGCCCTACCGCCGTCCGGGTTTCCCTTAGAGCGTGAATCGTCCTTGCCTTCGTCACGGCCGTGTGGTGCAATCGGCGGCATGAGACACGTCACCATCGGCGCGGTGCTGCTGGCCCTGGTTACCGGAGCCCTTGCGGCCGACCGCTCCGGCGGGAATACCTCGCCCGCCGCGACCTACGGCTTTGAGAACGTGGCGCGCGGCAAGCCTTACACGCTGACGCCGGCGCCTAATTACCGCCATTGCACCGACCCGGGCGATAAGACACAACTGACCGACGGCACATACACGCGCGGATACTTCTGGACGCAGAAGAGCACGGTGGGCTGGCGCCTCGGACCGCCGACGTTCGTCTCCATCGATCTGGGCAGCGTGCAGCCCATCAAAGGGGTCTCGTGGAGCACCGCCGCCGGTGTCGCCGGCGTCCGGTGGCCGGAGGCGCTCCTCGTTTTCGTCAGTTCCGACGGAAAGACGTGGCACGAGACCGGCGACCTGGTCCAACTCTCCGCCCCAGGGAGCGGCCCTCCCAAGGAGGGGTACGCCACGCACGTTTACCGGACCGACGACCTGAAAACGCGCGGCCGTTTCGTCCGGATTGCCGCGCTGGCCTGCGGCCCATATTCGTTCGTGGACGAGATCGAGGTGTTCAAGGGCGACGCCTCGCTGCTCGAGAAGCCCGAGCCCGGCCGCCCCGTCAACAGTCCGCGGGCCGCCATGGCCTCCCGACACGTCACGCGCCTGGCCCAGGCGCAGTTTCGTCGCGACTTGGCGGCCGCCCGCCTGGACCTTGAAGCACAACGTGTCGGCTCGGCCGAGAGAACACGTCTCACGGAACAGGCGAATCGTCTGGCGGAGAAGATCGAGACGATGCCGGTTATCTCCGCAGAAGGTTTCCGGGCCGTCCTTCCGATGACGCCCCTGGAGCGAGAGGTTTTTGGTTTTCAGGCGGCCGTCTGGCGCGGGCAGAAGAAACCGCCGCTGCGCCTCTGGCAGAGCCACCGGTGGGACCCGCTCGCCCCATCCGCTGAGCCTTCCGCCGCCGCCACGCCCCCCGTTTGCCGGGTGCACACGATGGTTGGCGAAACGCGGGCCGACGTCCTCAACCTCACGAGTGCCCGGCAGAACGACACGACGGTTCGCCTGCGGATCGACGGCCTGCCCGGAGGAACCAACCCCGATTATGTCGCCGTCCACGAGGTGCTCCACGTGGGCACGCGGCACTTCGTTGCCGTCGCCGCCGCACTGCCCCACGCAAGGCGCGACGGCGGGCATTATGTGGTCACGGTTCCCGCCGGCATGACCCGGCAAGTCTGGTTCTCATTCGATGCCAAGGGCATTCGCCCCGGCGCCTACGCCGGCAAGGTGGTGCTCGATGACGGCGACGCCGCACACTCCGTGCCCATCCGCCTGAAGGTTTATCCGCTGCGGATGCCGGATGCGAAAACCCTGCGCCTCGGCGGGTGGTCGTACACGAACGGCAAGGGCAGTTACGGTGTGACGCCGGCGAACCGCGACGCCTTCATCGCGCATCTGCGGGCGCACGGCGTGAACGCTCCGTGGGCCACCTCGGCCGCCATGCCGCCGGGCACGTACGACGACGCCGGCAACCTCGCCAAAAAACCCGACACAACGAACTTCGATGAGTGGGTCCGCCGGTGGCCCGGCGCGGCGTGCTACATGGTCTTTGCCTCGGTCGGCTCGTACTCGTCCGTCCGCGATGCGTTCGCCGGCTCGAAGGTCGGCACACCCCTTTTCGAGAAGAAGGTGGCCGCCTGGATCCGCTTCTGGGCCCGGCACGTGCGAGACCTCGGCCTGAAGACAGGTCAACTCGGCCTGCTGCTCGTCGATGAGCCCAACCGCAAGGAGCAATACGACGTGATCCGGGCATGGGCACAGATCATCCGGAAGACCGAGCCGGAGGTCCTGGTTTGGGAGGATCCCTGCCCGCGCGCGTGGGACGGCTTCGACGAGATGGCCCGCGCGGTCGACGTGCTCGTGCCGAACCGTTCGCACTGGTTGACGCGCGACGAGGCGTTCCGCAACCGTTTCCGGAGGCAGCGCGACGCCGGCCGCCGCCTCGGGTTCTACTCGTGTGCCGGGCCGGCCCGCTGCTTCGACCCGTTCTCGTACTACCTGCTTCAACATTGGCACTGCTTCAAGGAAGGCGCGACGTGGTCGGGATTCTGGGCATTCGGCGACAACGGCCGCCAATCCTGTTGGAACGAATACCTCGCCCAGGGCAACGGGCCGTACTGCCCCCTCTACATTGACGAGACATCCGTCACGGGCGCCAAGTACATGGAAGCCATCCGTGAAGGCGTCCAGGATTGCGAGTGCCTCGTTATGCTTCGCGACCGCGTTGCGGCAGTCGAGAAGGCGGGCAAGAAAACTGCGGCGCTCCCGCACGCCAGGGCCCTCCTGGCCGGCGCCTGCGACCGCGTGCTTGCCGAGCAGAAAGACGCGAATTACCGCTGGGACAAGCCGAAGGACCGCACCGTCGCCGACACGGTCCGTATCGAGATTCTCGATATGCTGGCGGCCCTGGCCGCCGACTGACGCGCCCCCGGCCCGGGGAACTTTTCGTTTGCGCCCAAACGTCGGATGACGTAGAATGCTCCGCAGTGGGCCCGACGCCCGGAGCCGTGTTAGCCGGCGGGCTTGCCCGCCGCGCGACGTGAACACAAAACGAAGGAGCCCGCCATGGCCAAGGCCAAACTCAAAGTCGGCGTCATCGGCACGGGAATGATTGCCGTGGCCGGACACCTGCCCGCCTGGAAGAATCTCGCCGGCGACGTCGAGGTCGTCGGTGTGGCAGACATCCTCGAAGACCGCGCACAACTCGTGGCCGAGACCGAAGGCATCCCGAACGCCTTCGGCGACTGGCACAAGATGCTCGACGCGTTGGACCTCGACATCGTCAGCGTCTGCACGCCCAACGCCTATCACAAGGAGCAGACGCTTGCGGCGCTTCAGGCCGGCGCTCACGTCCTGTGCGAGAAACCCGTCGCCACCTCAAAGACCGACGCGGTCGAGATGTTCGACGCCGCCGACGCCGCCGGCCGCACCCTCATGATCGGCCAGACGGCGCGCTTCTCGCCCGAGTCTGCTGCCGCCAAGGAGATATGCGACGCCGGCCGCTTGGGCGAGATGTATTACGCCGAGACATACTTCCTCCGCCGCCGCGGCATCCCGAAATGGGGCCAGTTCCATATGAAGGAACATTCCGGCGGCGGACCGGTGTACGATTTGGGCGTCCACGCGCTCGACCTGCTCTTCTGGCTCATGGGCAGCCCGAAGGTTGTGGCGGTCAGCGCTGCGGCCTACACCAAGTTCGGCAACCGCGACGAAGGCCTGGCCACGTCGCTGGCCGACTCCGGCGCGCCGCTTGGCGTCCTGACGCCACGCCCGTACAACTGGAAGGACTTCGACGTCGAGGACATGGCCGCCGGATTCATCCGCCTCGAGGGCGGCGGCGCCGTGGCGTTCAAAACGAGTTGGGCGGCCAACATACCGGCCAACGCGGGCGGCACGATGATCCTCGGCACCGAGGGCGGCCTGGCCCTCGACCCGCTGACGCTCGTCACCAACATGGGCTCCTACCAGGTGAACGTGCAGCCACAGGCACCGTCCGGCCGCGACATCGAGTTTGCCGGCCACTGGG
>CAYVAM010000169.1:0-9582 GCA_964449275.1 uncultured Anaerolineales bacterium | reverse complement strand
GGCGAGACCCGTTCGACTCGTCCCGAGGCATCGGGACTCGCTCAGGGTGACAGATAGCCGGCCACTTGTCAGCCAACGGCGAGACCCGTTCGAATGCGGAATTCGGAATGCGGAATGCGGAACGAACGGCCACGACAACGGCGAGACCCGTTCGGCTGCGCTCAGGGTGACAGAGACAACGGCGAGACCCGTTCGACTCGTCCCGAGGCATCGGGACTCGCTCAGGGTGACGGCATGGAAGCCAACCCGCCTTCGCCAAGATGATGCGCGTGCGTGCGAAGCACGCACCCTACGACTCCGGTGACAGATGGCAGGCGGCATGTTGCGGCAACATTCCCCCGCGCGTCAACCCAAACGGCTCCATCACGACGGGGCGCTAGAACAGCAGCGAAATGATGTAGAATACCAGGGCCAGGGCGAGCATGCCGAGACTGACCGAGACGAAGAAATGGCCCGCCTGGTAGGCGATCTTCTTCGGTTCATCGAACTTCGTCGCCTTGTACACGACCGCCACGACCGCGCAGAGGGGGTAGTACAGCCACAACGGGTTCGACCAGGCGAAGAGGTGCGCGAAGAAGTTAGAGGCAACATCCCACAGCCACATCACGCGTCCTCCTCTTGCTCTTGCATGCGGCCCGGATACGCCAGCCGCGTGTAGGCGTCCATCATGACCAGCAGGTTCAGAAAACCCGCCACGGCGGTGTAGAGCGTGCCCATTTCGTGGAGCGGGTCGGCCCAGTCCACGGTTCCGTGGGCGGCAAAGTACTGGGAGATGGGCGTCAGGGCGAGTGTGGGTCCCCCCGCGCAAACCTGGGCGGTATACCAGAGACGGTTCGGCAGGATGTTGGTTCCGCCGCCGATCACCAGGCCCGCCACCACCAGGGCCGTGATGAGCGAGAAGAACAAGACCGCCTTGCCCCACTGGCCGGCGTAGGCGTGACCGGCCCCGGGAAGGATCCATCCGAGGACGAGGGCGGCGAAGGGGCTGCGGCCTCTGTCGCTGGGCGCCGTCATGGGAGTCTCCTGGGCTCGCGTAAGAAGCGGGCGGCGTCGGACGATGGCTTCTGCTGCGTCAGAGTGGTTTTGCGCCCGACGTGCCAGTCGGAAAACCGGTTCGCGCCGTCTTTCTTGACGGCCTCCTTTGGCTTGGGTGGCTTTTTGGGCGGCACTGGTTTTTTGGGTTCATCGGCCTGCTTCTTGGTTTCGGTTTTCGTGGTATCGTCTTTGCTGCCGGCCTCTTTGGCCTTTTTGGCTGCGGCAGCCTTTTTGGCCTCGTCGGCCTTGCGTTTCTCTTCGAGGCGTTTGGCGTAAGCGGGCGTCACGGCCTCTTTGCCCTTCACAGCCTCGGTGGGGGGCTCCTTCGCGGGTTGTTCCCCGAGGACGATCGGGGCGATCTTCGTTTTGACGTACGTGGGGTTGGTTGCGCCGAGGTGATCGCCAAGGTGTCCCAGGACCACGTCGCCGGGCCACCAGGAGATCTCCGTGAGTTTCTCCTTGTAGAGGGCCTGGGTTTCCTCGGAGGCGCCGTCGGGCGGGCTGAAGCCGACCAATCCGCCGGCGAGGCCACCCCCGCGGTCCACCGTGCCGGCCAACGTCACACCGAAGGTCAAGACCGTATCGGCCACACTGTTGAAACTGTACAAGCGGTCGGCGACCTTTCCGAGCGCCCGCGTCAGGTCGTACCTGGTGTCGAGGCTGGAGGAGATGAGGACGGCGCCGGTGGCCTCGCATCCCTCGGCCAGGTCTTCAAGTGCCCAGACCACCAGTCCCGTCCCGGCGGAAACGCCAATCAGATGGACGGGCCGGCCGGGATGCGAGTACATGTATTCCTCGACGCGGCGGGCGAGCCGGTGAGCCTTTCGATGATTGGCCTCGACGTCGGTCTGGTCCGTCAGGACGCCGCCGGCCGACCACTCGAAGATCTCGATGGCCCGCCCGACGCCGCCGGCGTTGAGCCCCTCGCGAACGCGCTCGGTCTCGCCCATCATACCGCCGGCGCCGCTCAAGCAGACCACGAGGCCCTCCGTGTAGCGGTCATCGTCCGTGTAATTGACCTGTGCGCATCCGGCCGCACCGGCCACCAGGACTGCGGCCAGGATCACACCTCCGACGTTTCTCATGCGTCACTCCTCAATCGTGCGGCGAGGGCGCGCTGCTTGCGTCCGCTGGTTCCGTCTCGGGCCCACGGACCACCATCGGTTGCCCGGGGTCGGTCTGGCCAATCAGAATCGGCGCCAGGAAGTCGCGGGCGAACCGCGTGGTCGTCCAGCCCATGTGCCCGCCCAGATGGCCCGATTTGACCAAGTCGAAGGTCCATGACACCTGCCGCACCTTCAGATACTGTGTCCGGTCGGCCGGTTCGGCCGGCAGTGTGAAGCCGGCAAACCCCGCACTGATCGAATGTTTCCGGTCCATCGTTCCGAATACGGCGGTGCCGGCGACCAGGAGGCCGACGTCCGCCTTCGAGTACATGACGTACATCCGCCGCCGGACGGCCCGAAGCGCCGGCGACAAATCGTAGTCGGGTGCCAGAGCCGGCGCCAGCAGGATAGCCCGCTCGACGCGGCATCCTTCCGGCAGTGCTTCCAAGGCCCACACCACGACGGCCGCACCCCCCGAATGGCCGATGAGGGTCACGGGCCGGTCCGGCATGGCTGCCACGTAGGTGGCAACCAGTTGGGCGAGGTCGTTTGCGGCAGCGTGGTTGCGGGCTTCATCGACCAGGTCGCCGACAAACATGCCGCGCGGCCCTTTCGACCAGTCGTAGATGATGATGGCCGCGCCGACGCCGGCCGCGTCCAGGCCGCTGCGGAGCCACCGGGGTCCCCAGTTGTATCCCCCGACGCCGTCGAGGGTGACGACGAGACCTGCCCCGAGCCGCTCCCTCGTCACGTACGTGCTCTGAGCCGGCGGGCAGCCGGTCGCGGTCACCAAAAGACCCAGACCCGCCAGTGCCGCGAGCCGGACCCGCAAAGCGACCAGCCCCAACGCACCCTCCTTTACTCAGTCGGCCACGATGGCACGAAGAAGCCGTAGTATAGCCGCGCGGCGGGGGCGGGCAATCGAATTCCGGAAGTCCCTGCGGCGAGGGTGCGGCCACGGATTATGGCAGGCGTCGCGCCGTCAGGCAAAAAGGTTCCAGGAACCTTTTCCCTGAAGGGCCCGAAGGGTGCTACGCAGAAAAGGTTCCTGGAACCTTTTTGCCCCGCCGCAGATGATCCACGAGGTTCAGCGTCTGCGACAAAGGAGCCCCAACAGGCCGGCGGCCAGCAGGACGAGCGTGGCGGGTTCCGGAATGAACGGCTGGGTCAGGAGCAGCGGGTCGCCGATCGTGGTCATGCCGTAGTACCAGGCCTTCTCGGTGTCGGTGTGACCGCCCGGATCGACGGCGGTGTTCCACCACCCGAGCATGGCCTCGCCGAAGGTGCTGCCCGTGCCCAACGGGGCGAAGTACTCATCCATCAGGTTCGACATGATGCCGCCGGTCTTGGCCGAGCCGACGGCCGCCAGACCCGCGCCCTCGCCGAAGATGTACTCGCCTGCGATGTAGCCGAATTCGGTGTACTTGGCGGCCGAGCAGGCGAAGAGGTGATAGAAGAGGACCTGGGGATCGAGCGCCGCCAGGTCGTCGTTGTCCACGCTCCCGTTCATCGAGTGGCGCTGCGGGGTGGAGTGGCTCGACAGCAGGACATGCTCGTACGTCTCGTTCGCCAGCCGCCACTTGTAGTCGGCGGCAGTTGTCTCGTCCTGCGGGGTCGTCGTATCGTTCCAGACGTCGTTGACCGCCCCTTCGACGGCCAGCGCCAGGGCGGCCGCACGGGCCGTGTGGCCCCATTCGTCGTCGGTGTAGGCGAGGCCGGTGCGTGGCACCGTGAGCGCCAGCGTGCGGTACGCGTGGTTCTTGGCGAAATAATTATTGAGGAGGCCGGCCTCGGTGCGGCCTGTGTGGAGGAGCGTGAGGTTCCACGTGGTGAGGCGGCCCATCCATATCTCAGGCCCCACGTCGCCGTCGCCGTCGGCGTGCGTGTCCGGAAGATAACCGTGGGCGCCGGAACTGGTCCATGAGCCGTCAAGGTCGGTGTAGTAGAGGTCGCAGGGGTGGAACTCACCGTCGATGGTCCCGGTCGGGCCGGTGTAAACCGTCGCGACGGGCAGGTGGCCGACGAAGACGGCGCCGGCCAAGCCTTCCGTGTGATAGCGGTCCGTCAGGTGCGCCCGCACGTCGTCCGCCGAGTCGTTGTACGTGAAAGATGTTGTCAGGATTGGGTTCCAGCCCTGGGCCGTGATGTCGGCCAGGTACTGGGCGAGGCCGACATCGATGGCGCCGCTATCAGACAGGTCCTGATCGACAAGGACCTCCACGTTTGTGGATTGGGCGTTCAGGGTTGACGCGAGACACAGAACCGAGAGGGCGAGGAAGACCGGAACGCAGAGCCGAGCCATGAGCCTGCTCCTTCTCCCCCGGCAATCGCACCGAGACAGACTTCGTCGCAGGCTCGCCGCCCCGCATTCGGCGAGTATTTCGCGCCGCAGGGGCGCAACCCTTACTCCACTCTGTATTATACGCGCATTTCGCGGCCGTGCAAACGGCTTGGGGCACGGGCCCTGTCATGGCGTGTGGCAACGATTTCCGGCATGGGACGATTTCCTGCGGCTTGGCCTCCGTGGTGGTTGTAGCGCCGGGGTTTATCCCCGGCGCATCCCGGCCGGCGCCACCGCCAATCCCGATACATCGGGACCGGGCATAAAGCCCGGCGCTACAATCGCCTGTCCCGATGTATCGGGACCAGAAAAACTTGCCACAGTGCGCCGTGGGAAGGCGCCACTTCCCGCGCGGCGGGTCTCCCGACCCGCCGCGCAACGGCGAAAACGGGCTTTCGAGCGCGGTGGGTCCACGTTCGACAGGCTCAGGGCAGGCTCCGACCCACCGCGCGAAATGGCGTGTCTCGTCGGGGATAAACCCCGACGCTACAACCGCTGTGCTTTGCAGGCGAAAGCATGGCGACCGGCGCAATCCGCTCCGCCCGAAAAAACACTCCCTGAAACCCCCTTTCCGGGTTAGAGTATCCGGGCCTGTTACATGAAAGGAGTCTGGCCATGACGCGACGGCGCTGTGTCTTCGTGAGGGGATTGTTGCCGGCGATGCTCGTTGTCTTCCTGGTCCCGTTGGCGCTGCGGAGTGCGGCCGAGGGGGCGGAGAACACGCCGCCGGAAGGTTTCACAGCCATCTTCAACGGTAAGGACCTGGCGGGCTGGCACGGTCTGGTCGGCAATCCCAAGAGCCGCGCCAAGATGACGGCGGACGGGCTGGCCGCCGCCCACGCCAAGTCCGACGAGGTGATGCGCAAGCACTGGCGCGTCGAGGGCGGCGAGATCGTCAACGACGGTCACAGCCCGCACCTGTGCACCGACAAGAAGATCGGCGACTTCGAGATGTGGATCGACTGGAAGACCGTTCCCAAGGCCGACAGCGGCATCTACATCCGGGGCACCCCGCAGGTCCAGATATGGGACCCCGTGGCCGGCATCGCCCAGGCCAAGGTCGGGTCCGGCGGCCTCTACAACAATCGCAAGCACCCCAGCAAACCGCCGCTCGTGGCCGACAACCCCGCCGGCCAGTGGAACACCTTCTGGATCCGCATGATCGGCGAGATCGTCTCGGTAAAACTCAACGGCAAGGTCACGGTCGATAACGTGCCGCTCGAGAACTACTGGGACCGCTCGCGCCCGATCTATCCGGCCGAGCAGATCGAACTCCAGACGCACGGCGGCGAGATGCGGTTCCGCAACATCTATCTGCGCGAGGTCGGCCCCGAGGACGCCAACACGTTCCTCCAGGGACTGAACGACGAAGGCTTCGAGCCCATCTTCAACGGTAAGGACCTCGAGGGCTGGCAGGGATCGGTGGGCGGCTACACCGTCGAGAACGGCGTGCTCATCTGCGATCCGAAAAAGGGCGGCACGATCCTGACCAAAGACGAGTACGGCGACTTCGCCGTCCGCTTCGAGTTCAAACTGCCTCCCGGGGGCAACAACGGTCTGGGCATCCGAACGCCGCCAACCGGGAACCCGGCCTACGGCGGCATGGAGATCCAGATCCTCGACAACACCGCCGAGAAGTTCAAGAACCTCAAGCCGTACCAGTACCACGGTTCGATCTACGGCGTCGTGCCGGCCCATCGCGGGTACCTGCGCCCCGTGGGCCGGTGGAACTTCGAGGAGGTCGTCTGCAACGGCTCACGCGTTACCGTGAGCGTCAACGGCACGGTCATCGTCGATGCCGACCTGGCGAAGATCGATAAGCCGATGGACGGCGGAAACCATCCGGGTCTGAAGCGGACCTCCGGTCACATCGGCTTCATGGGCCACGGCGACCCCGTCGAGTTCCGCAACATACGCGTCAAGCGGCTGGGAAAGTAGGCCGGCGCATACCCCGGCGGGTCGGCCCGGGTGCACGCAGGTTAGCCGCCGGACTTGTCCGGCGCGCTTGCCCGATGCGGGGGTGTCGCGATGACTCGAATCCGCCTGCTGACGGTCGTGTGGCTGCTGCCCGTCGCTGTGTCGTCCGGCTGCGGGCGCACCTCCGCCGCCGACCGGCTGATCGGCGCCGACGCGCCGCCTGCGCCCGCCACATACGCGCATCTGGCCGAGGCGCTCGATGCGCACCTTCGGCGCGATGTCCTGGCGAAGTGGTATCCGGCGTGTGTGGATGAGGCCGGCGGCGGATTCCATCAGAACTTCGCACGCGACTGGACGCGCAAACCCGACCGGAACCGGTTCCTCGTCTACCAGGCCCGCCAGACGTGGGTCGCCGCCCAGACCGCCATGTACGATCCGGCCCTCAAGGACGAGTACACACGGTACGCCCTGCACGGCCTGGAGTACCTCGACACGGTGATGCGCGACGGCGAGGCCGGCGGACTGTTCTTCCGTCTCGGTCCGGACGGCCGCGCCGGCAAAGGGTTCGGCACCGAGAAGCACGCCTACGGCATCGCTTTCGCCATCTACGCCGGGGCCGCCGTCTACGAGGCCACGAAGTGGCCGCGAGCCATCGAGTTCGCCATGGCCACGTTCACGTGGTTCGACGATCATGCGCACGACGCCACGAACGGCGGCTACGTCGAGGCCCTCGCGCGCGACGGCACGCCGATCCGGACGGCTCCCCGTCCGGGCGCCCGCGACGGCATCTCGACGCCTTACGGCTACAAGTCGATGAACGGGCACATCCACCTGCTGGAGGCGCTGGCGGAACTCCACAAGGCGAGGCCCGACGGGCGTGTCCGCGAGCGGCTCGAAGAGATGCTCGCCATCGTCCGCGACCGCATCGCGGTTGAGCCGGGGGCGCTCAACTACTATTTCACGCCCGACTGGCGGGCGGTGCCGATGCACGATTCCTTCGGCCACGACATCGAGACGGCGTTCCTGATAGTCGAGGCGGCCGACGTCCTCGGCCGCCCCGACGACGAGCGCACGTGGCGCGTCGCCCGAAGCATCGTCGATCATGCCCTCCAGTGGGGATGGGACGCGAAGCACGGCGGCTTCTATTACAGCGGCCAGGCGTTCGCGCCCGCCTTCGAACGGTTCAAGTCGTGGTGGACCCAGGCCGAGGGCCTGAACGTCCTCCTGCTGATGCACGAGCGATACGGCGCCGAGACCGACCGATACTGGAAGGCCTTCGTCAAGCAACTCAGGTTTCTCTGGGACCATCAGGTGGACCACGAGCACGGCGGCTGGTACTGCCGCGTGACCGAGGATGGGGGCGGCCTCGTCTCGAGCGCCGACAAGGCCACCCCCTGGAAGGCCGCCTACCACAACGTGCGTGCGCTGATGCACACCGTCCGGCGCCTGCGGCGCCTGGCCCAATCGAAGGAGCGTTGACGCGATGCTTCGAATGTGTGTCCTGACCGTCGCGTTGCTTCATCCTGCGCCCGTAACCCTCGGGGCCGAAGCCGACGGCCTCATCGCTTCGCGCGAACCCGGCTGGCCTCAGTGGCGCGGCCCGCGGCGCGACGGCATCTCCCACGAGACGGGTCTGCTTCAATCGTGGCCGCAGGGGGGACCACGGCTCATCTGGACGGCAACCGGCCTCGGCCGCGGGTGGTCGTCGCCCATCATCACGCACTCAAGGATCTACATCACCGGTGACGTGGGCGATGAACTTCACGTCTTTGCCCTCGACACAGGCGGCAAGCAGAAGTGGCAGGCCACCAACGGCAGGTCCTGGCAGCGGAACTCCCGCGGCGCCCGCGCCTCCTGCGCGTACTCCGTCGGCCGCCTCTATCACATGAACGCCCACGGCCGCATCGCGTGCCTCGATGCCGCCACCGGCAAGGAGGTCTGGGCGACGAACGTGCTCCAGCGGTTCGGCGGCCGCAACATCACCTGGGCCATCAGCGAGTGCGTCCTCGTGGACGGGCCGAACGTTTACGTCACCCCCGGCGGCGAGAAGGCGTACATGGCGGCCCTCAACTCCAAGACCGGCAAAACCGTCTGGGCCGGCGAGCCGCTCGATGACCCCAAGACGCAGCGGACCGGGTACGCCTCGCCGATCCTCCTCCGCCTGGGCGGCCGCAGGCTGCTCGTGAACCTGGCCCTGCGGGCGATGGTCTGCGTCGATGCCGATACCGGCCGCATCCAGTGGATCTTCCCGAAACGGACCCGCTACGACGCCTCGTGCGCGACGCCGGTCTTCCATCGCGGCGGCGTCTTTTACACGATCCCGACCCGCAGCGGCGGCGTGTTCCTGAAACTCGTCCCCGGCGGTGAGCGAGTTGGCGTCGAGAAGGTCTGGGAATGCGGGATGGACAGCATCAGCGGCGGGGCGGTGGCCGTCGATGGCTTCATCTACGGCAGCGGCCATGAGAACACCGGCTGGGTCGCGATGGACGTGGCGACGGGCGAGGAGAGGTACAACGTCAAGGACCTGGAGCAGGGTTGTATCGCCTGCGCCGACGGTCGCCTCTACTGCCTGGGGGAGGGGGGGAACATGCGGCTCGTCAAGGCGTCGCCGCAGGGCTTTGACATCGTCGGCCGCTTTCGCCTGGTCGAGAACCCCAAGTGCAAAGACGCCTGGGCCCACCCGGTCATCCTCGACCGCCGTCTTTATTTGCGTTATCACGACCGGTTGTACTGCTACGATGTCGCGCGGCCTGGAGGTATCTCGGCAACTTCGGCTGGACAACCGGCTACGCCCTTGGCGCGGCGGGCAATCTTGCCTGCCGCGTCCGAGACACGCATCTGCGGGCCAGCGCCGCGGTGGGCAGGATTGCCCACCGCGCGGTCGGGCGCAGTCGGCGCCTCGATGTGACAGAGTGGCGATGAGTACCAGCCTGCGGCCGCACTGCTCGGGAAGGAGCCTGAGGATGAGCGTGATACGTTTCGTCGCAGCGGGGATGCTTGTGCTGACGGTCACCGGCCTGATCGCGGCCGAGGCGGCGAAGAAGGACGCCGAGTGGACTTCGCTCTTCAACGGCCGGGACCTGGCGGGCTGGACCGTCAAGTGCAAGCCCGCCGATGCCCCGAAGCACTTCTGGAAGGTGGACGGCGGCACGATCCTGGCCGACTCGATAGGCGCCAAAGGCC
>CAYVAM010000168.1:7472-9607 GCA_964449275.1 uncultured Anaerolineales bacterium | reverse complement strand
TCGATTTCATGACGATTGCCATGGACCAGTTCGTCAACCAGGCCGGCAAGAACCGGTACATGTTCGGCGGCAAGACGACGGTGCCGATGGTCCTTCGGACCGAGGGCGGGGCCGGCCGGTCCATCGCCGCCCATCACAGCCAGAGCCTCGAGGCCTGGTTCTGCCACGCGCCCGGCGTGTTCGTCGTCATGCCGTCCACGCCGTACGATGCGAAGGGCCTGCTGAAAACGTCGATCCGCGACGACAACCCCATCCTGTTCATCGAGCACAAGATGCTCTACGGCACCAAGGGCGAGGTGCCGGAGGAGGAATACCTGATTCCGCTGGGCGAGGCCGCCATTCGGCGCCAAGGCGACGACGTGACGATCATCGGCTATTCGCGCATGGCGCTTCGCGCCGAGGAGGCGGGCGAGGCACTGGCCGCCGACGGCATCAGCGCCGAGGTCATCGACCTGCGGAGCCTGAAGCCGCTCGACATCGACTGCATCCTCGAGTCCGTCCGCAAGACCGGCCGCCTCGTGCTGGCGTCCGAAGGGTACCAGGAAGCCAACTTCGTCTGCGAGGTCGTCACGAAGGTGCAGCAGTTCGCGTTCGATTACCTGGATGCGCCCATCGAGCGGGTCTGCGCGGCCAACTGCCCGCTGCCGATGAGCCCCGTTTTGGAGAACGAGGCCGTGCCGACGACCGAGAAGGTCGTCGCGGCCGCCAAACGAACGCTCGGCCGGCGCGTGTAGGCTGACGAGAGAGACGATGCGCGGTCGGTCTCCGTACCGACCGCGCGACACATGCGGGTGACGCGGCGGGTGCGGAGACCCGCCGCGCAAAACGCGGGAACTGGCCCAGGCAGGACGATCCATGATTCAGCGAGTTACACTGCCGGCACTCGGCGAGACGGTTGATACCTCCACCATTGAGCGTTGGCTCAAGAAGGAAGGCGACCCCGTCCATACGGGCGACATCCTCTGCGAGATTACCACCGACAAGGCCACGCTCGAAGTGGAGAGTTACTACAAAGGGACGCTCCTGAAGATCGTCGCCGCCGAGCGTATGGAACTGCCCGTCGGCGCGCTGATTGCCATCGTCGGCGACCCGGGCGAGGAGATTCCCGGCGAGATCCTGGCCGAGGCGGCTCCGGCGACGGGTGCTGCCGCGCCGGCTGCCGCGGCGCCGGGACCCGTTGCGACGGCGCCCTCCGCCACGGCATCGGTCGTGGCGCCCGTGACGCCGGGCGGCCGCGTCTTTGCCTCGCCGCGCGCCCGCCGGACGGCACGCGAACTCGGCGTCGCGCTCGATGGCATCCAGGGCACGGGCCCGGGCGGACGGATCGTGGAAGCCGACGTCGCCGCCGCCGAGGCGGCCCCGGCCGTCAGGGCGAGTCCCCTTGCGCGCAAACTGGCCGAGCGGCAGGGCGTGGACTTGGCGGTCGTCCGCGGCACGGGGCCCGGCGGCAAGGTCGTGAAGGCCGATGTCCTGGCCCGCGGGCCGGCGCCGGCGCCCGGGGCGGTCGTTCCGCTGACGGCGATGCGGCGGATCGTCGCGGAGCGGATGCTCACCTCGAAGCAGACTATTCCCTGCTACTACCTCCAGATGGACGCCGACATGACCGACCTGGCGGAACTGCGGAGGGAACTGAACGCCGGCGCCACGGACGGCAAGATCTCGTTCAACGATTTTATCATCAAAGCCTGCGCGCTGGCCTTGAAGGCGTTTCCGCAGGTCAACAGCCGGTGGGTCGAGGGCGGGATCCAGCGCCGCGCCGCCGCCCACGTGGGCCTCGCGGTGGCGCTCGACGAGGGTCTCGTTGTCCCGGTCGTTCGTCATGCCGACACCAAGACGCTGCGCGAGATCGCGTGCGAGACGGCCGACTTCGCCCGGCGGGCCCGGTCGAAGAAACTCGTCCCCGACGAGTACCGGGACGGGTGCATGACGGTCTCGAACCTGGGCATGTTCGGCATCCGCAACTTCGTCCCGGTGGTCAACCCCGGGGAGAGCACGATCCTCGGCCTCGGGGTCATCCAGGACCGCGTGGTGTATTGCCAGGGCGACGTCCGGGTCCGCAAAATGATGAGCATGACGCTGTCGGTGGACCATCGGCTGGTTGACGGCGCGGTGGGGGCCCAGTAGATCGGAAGAGC
>CAYVAM010000168.1:0-7462 GCA_964449275.1 uncultured Anaerolineales bacterium | reverse complement strand
AGATGATTCGCGACCTTCTGGAAGCGCCTGAGAAACTGGCAGTGGAGTAGGAACCTGCTTCAAGATACGGCGTGCCGCGCGGCGGTTTTCGCGCGAGACGTGCTACAGAGCTGGGCCGGACAGAAAACAGGCCCCGATCCTTGCGGTCGGGGCCTTCTGCCATGCGCGGTGCGCGGTGCGCAGCAGTTATGGAGCAACCAGAACCAGATACGCCACGTATCCGACGCCGCCGAGCGCCGCCGCCGCGACCAGGACGGCCAGGGCCGCCAGCCGGCCGAGACGCCGGTGGGCTTTCAGGAGCATCGCCTGGTACCCCAGGAGGACCTGGCGATGCGACGCTTCGAGTTGGCCCAGTGTGGCGGCGTGCCGCCTGGAACTCTCGTCGATCGTCCGAAACGCCGACCGAAGCGAGACAAGCGAATCGAGGATCGATTCGAGCAGAGCAGACTGCCGCCCGAGGACCTTGTTGGTCTCGGTGGTCAGGTCCGCCTGGTTCGACGCCAGGTCGGGCAACCGCTGGACGGCGTCCATAATGGTGCGGTTCGTCTGACGATGCCCGTCCAACTCACAGCCGATCTGTTCGAGGGAGGGTATAGCCTGGACCCACTCCGGGTCCAGCGGGTCGAGGCGAGGTTTCGGAGGCGTGGATTCCACCTCCGTGTCGGCCCGGGAAGGCGCCGTGGCTGTTGTCTCGGTGGGAGCATGCGGAACGGACTGAAGTGCCAAGGCGTTCTGTGGGACGTCCGGCGCCGGAGGCGCACCGCCCGTGGCAGCGGCGCCGGCCAACGCCAGTTCGGTGCGGGCGCCCGGTCCAAGTGGCCACTGTCCGGGCGATGCTGCGGCCCCGACCGTCTCGACGTTCCGGCCGAACCAGGAGCGCACACGGTCCACCAAAGCGAATCTCGTCATAGCAGCATCTCTTTCTCTGAAGAAACTGCGGGGCGCCTGCACGGGCAGAACGCAGACCTTCCCCTCGCCTTTGTATATTATCGGACGGTGTTAGGGCGACCTTGAGGGAAAGTCGGTGACGCGGCGCCGTCGGGTCAGACTTCCATGATCTCGTCGGTCTTGAGTTTGAGGGCCTCGTCCACCTGCTTCTCGTGGTCGTGGACGAGGTTGGTGGCGTCGTCGCGTGCCTTTCGAGCATCGTCCTCGCCGAGGGCCTTGGCTTTCTCCTCGGCGTCGATGTGCTTGATGGCGTCGCGGCGGAGGTTGCGCAGGCCGACCTTCGTTTCCTCGGCCTGTTCCTTGACTTGGTGGACAAGTTGCTTGCGTCGCTCCTGGGAGAGGGGCGGAATGGACAGGCGGATGACTTTCCCATCGACCATCGGCGTGATCCCCAGTTCCGACGCCTGGATACCCTTGGCGATGTTGGCGATACTGCCCGGATCGTACGGTTTGATGAGGATCATCAGGGCGTCGGGAACGGTGATGGTGGCCAACTGCCGCAGTTCCGTCGGGGTGCCGTAGTAATCGACCTTGAGGTGTTCGACCAGTCCGGCCGAGGCCCGCCCGGTTCGGAGGGTGCGGAGGCTCCCTTTGAGATGTTCGAGGGCCTTCTGCATCTTGTCTTCGGCTTCCAGGAGAATGTTGTCAACGGGCACGGTACTAGTCTCCAATACGGGTTCCGATGGGCTCATCCGCAATGACCTTGCGGATGTTTCCTTCGCGTTTCAGGTTGAAGACGATGATGGGGATCCGGTTTTGGCGACAGAGGCTGATGGCCGCGATGTCGATGATCTTCAGGTCCTTCCGCACGACGTCGTCGTACGTCAGGCGGTCGAATCGCGTGGCCTTGGGGTTGATCTCGGGATCGTCGGAGTACACGCCGTCGACTTTGGTGGCTTTCAGGAGGATTTCGGCCTGGATCTCGCTGGCCCTGAGAGCGGCCGCCGTGTCGGTGGTGAAGAAGGGGTTGCCCGTACCGCCGGCGAGGATGACGACGCGTTTCTTTTCGAGGTGGCGGATGCATCGCCGGCGGATGAACGGCTCGGCCACATCCTGCATCTCGACGGCCGACTGGACGCGCGTGTCAACGCCGGCGGCTTCGAGGCCGTCCTGAAGGGCCAGTGCGTTGATGACCGTAGCCAGCATGCCCATGTAGTCGGCGGTGGCTCGCCCGACGTTGGTTTCCCCGGAGAATCCCGCGCCGCGAAGGAAGTTCCCGCCGCCCACCACGATCGCGAGTTCGCACCCGGTGGCCACGACTTCCTTGACCTGGCGGGCGATCGTCCGAACTTCCTCCGGGTCCACGCCGAACCCGCCGGGTTTGCAGAATCCCTGGCCGCTGATCTTCAACAAAACCCGTTTGTAGGCACCGGCTGCCATGGCCGGCCCCCGTTCAGTCTGACTCGGTTTCACCGATCTCGAACCGCGCAAATCGCTTGATGACGATGTTCTCGCCGATCTTCGCAATCTGCTCCGTCAGGAGGTCCTGCACGGTGCGCTGGTCGTCCTTGACGTAAGGCTGTTCGAGCAGGACGCACTCGGCGTACCATTTTTTGAGTTTCCCTTCGACGATTTTCTCAATGATGTTGTCGGGCTTCTTGCCCTCGACCTGTTCGCGAGCAATACGTTTTTCGGTCTCGACGAGGTTTTCGGGCACCTCCTCGGGGCGGACGGCCAGCGGCGCTGCGGCGCAAATGTGCAGGCACAGGTCGTTCAGGAACGTCTGGAACTCCAGGTTTTTGGCGACAAAATCGGTCTCGCAGTTGACCTCGATCAGGACGCCGACCCGGCCGTTATGGTGAATATAGGAGTGGATGCGTCCCTGGGCAGCGGCGCGCCCGGCCCTTTTCTCGGCCATCGCGAAGCCCTTCTTGCGGAGGATCTCGACGGCCTTTTCGGCGTCGCCGCCGGCTTCTTCAAGGGCACGTTTGCACTCCATCATTCCCTGCCCGGTCTGTTCGCGGAGTACCTTGACTTCTGCTGCACTGATGGACATCGATTCGGCTCCTCGCACCAAGAGTAAACATGTTTGTCCTCTGACCGCAGGGGCGTGCAGCGCGGCCCCCTGTGGGGAATCAAGAGTCGTCTGCGCTGGCGCCGGGTAACGGTCGGCGCCCCGGCGGGCCGACGTGGAGTCGGCCTTACGACGCATCGGGCGAAGCGGACGCTGCGGCGTCGGCTTCCTGAGCGGCCTCGGCGGCATCCGGCGCAGCGTCTTGTGTCTCGGCAGTCTGTTGGGCTTCGGGCAGGGCCGGTTGAGCGTCGGCCGGTTGAGGCGCGCCGGCTTGAGTTTCCCGCATCGCCGGGTGAGGCGTCGGGAGCGGCATTTCGGGAACCGGTCGCTCGCTGGGCGGACGGCGAGGCGCGCTGCGAGCGCGGGGCCGGCTGGGCCCGCGGGTCAGGGCCTGGCCTTCGCCCTCGACGGCGGCCCGTGCGGCCCGGTTCGCAAGGCCCTCGATGCACGCGTCGGCCAATTGCTTGACGATGATCTCGATGGCCCGCATCGCGTCGTCGTTGCCCGGAATGACCACGGTCAGGTCGTCGGGGTTCGCCTCGGTGTCGGCGAGGGCCACGACCGGGATGTCCAGTTTGATGGCTTCGCGGACGGCGTTCTTCTCCCGGACGGGATCGACGATGACGAGCGCACCGGGCAGGCGTTCCATCTTTCGGATGCCGTCGAGGTTCCGCTTCATCTTGCGATGTTCGCGTTGAAGGGCGGCGATCATCTTCTTGGAGTACCGGCTGATCTTACCGGTCTCGGTCAACTGGTCGAGTTCATCGAGGCGTCCGAGCCTCGACCGGATCGTGCGAAAATTCGTCAGCGTGCCGCCCAGCCAGCGATAACTGATGTACGGCATCAGGCAGCGTTGGGCTTCCTGTTCGATGGTGGCGCGGGCCTGGCGTTTCGTGCCGACGAAGGCCACGTCCTTGCCTTCGGCTACCAGACGGGTCAGGAACTTCTTGCCCCGCACGATGCCCTTGACGGTTTCCTTGAGATCGATGATGTGAATGAAGTTGCGACGACCGTAAATGTAGGGGGCCATTTTCGGGTTCCACCGGCTGGCCGGATGGCCGAAATGGATACCCGCGTCGATCAACTCCTGTACCTGAAGGTTTGCCAAATGCACCTCTCCTCACTTTTTCGCGCGCACACACTCCCTCTGCAGCCGTGCGAAGCACGAACCATACGGCCGCGACGGGCGCCTGTCAAGGTTTTTCCGGCTCTTCGGCGTCGCTCAGGATTCCTTCGACGGCCGCGAGGACCTGGGCCTCAACCTGGTCCAGGGGCCCCACGGCCCGCGCCCCGGCGGCGCGTATGTGGCCCCCGCCGCCGAATTGCTCGGCAACTTTCAGGATGTTCAGGCCCGGCGTACATCGCAGACCGACGCGCACCTCGTCGCCGTCGGTCTCAACGAGCATCAGGCCGACCTTGGTGCCGCGGACCCGCATGCACTCGTTGATGAGGTTCTCGGTGTCGCCCACGTCGGCGCCGGTTTCGCGGAACATGGCGCGCGTCAGGTGCATGACCATGGCACAGTCGTTGAGGGCCGGGTGAAGTGTCTCGACGGCGCGGCTCCAGAGCCGCATCTTCGGCAGGCTGTCGCTGAGGTGCAGGTGAGCATGAATCTCGGTCGGGTTGGCGCCCGCCTCGACCAGCGACGCCGCCAGCCGGAACGTCTCGGAACTGACGTTCGGCAGCCGGAACCAGTCGGTGTCGCCGACCAGCCCGGCAAACAGGTAGCCGGCGATCGGCTCGTCGATGGTCGCGCCGGCCTCCGAGAGAAGGCGGTGGACGATCACGACGGCGGCGGCGGCATCGCTATCGACCAGCACGATGTCGGCCAGCGGATCGACCGTCCGGTGATGGTCGATGACCAGCACCGGCGCGCCCGACTCCGCGACGAGCGGCTTCATCCCCTCCAATTGCTGCCAGGTGGCCGTGTCCACGATGGCGACGAGGTCGGGCGGTTCGAGGGCGGCCAGGTCCACGTCGCGGCCTGCCACTTTCACGGCTCGGTCAGGATCCATGAACGCGTACTTCTCCGAGACCGGCGTCGGGACGATCACGTCCACCGTCTTTCCGGCATCGAGCAGCCACCGGCGCAAGGCTGCGGCGGAACCCAGGCCGTCGGCGTCGGGTTTGACGTGGGTCGTCAGGGTGACGGACCGCGCGCGACGAAACGCCGCGACCGCCGCTTGATAGTCGTCCTCGGAAATCATCCTGAGGTCGCCTCCTGGCAGGTTGTGAAAAGGGAGGCGGCCCGACGCACCTCGGCATCGGGCAGCCTGGCGGTGTCTGCTACCGGTTCGCGCTATCCCTGGACGATTGCATCGTTCGGGCACACCTCCGCGCACGAGCCGCAGTCGGTGCACTTCTCGGGGTCGATGACGTACTTGTCCTCCCCTTCGCTGATGGCCTCAACCGGGCATTCCGCTTCGCACGCACCGCACGAAACACACTCGTCGGTGATCTTGTACGCCATGTTTCACTCCTTTCGATATCGAATAACCTAGACGTCGGTTCCCTGGGCGGTCCGACATAAACCTCTTGAAGTTGGTGCGCGGTCCTTGGGTGCCACGTACATGCGCGGTCATGCGCGGTAGGTGCGGGGGCCGGCCGCGCGAAACTTGTCTCGGATCGCTTAGGGCGTCACGTCGGCAACGGGCTCGACGCGCTCGACCTCCGGGATCTCCTTTTTCAGACGGCGCTCGACGGCCATCTTCAACGTCGTCTGTGCGCCGGGACAGCCGGCACAAGCCCCACGCAGCCGCACTTTGACGACACCGTCTTCGACATCCACCAGTTCGATGTCGCCGCCATCCGCTTGAAGCATCGGGCGGATCTCGTTGAGGACGGCCTCGACCTTGTCTCGCATTCCCTATTCCTCCCGGATTCAACGGTTCCAGCGGGGCCGCCCGGTGCGACCCGGCCATCGCCGCTGAACAGAGATTATATCCCCAGCCGGCCGAATGTCTACCCTTCTACCCGCGAAATCGGGGCAAAGCAGGCTGACTGGGATGCCCCCTAATCCCCTATTTTGCCCAGGGTTACATCTTTCGGGCCGCACTTGCTTTTCTGGTCTTTTTGTGTATAGTTGAGTAGGTACCCACAGTGGAGTCGTTCAAATGCCACGAGAAGAACTCATCAGGCGGATCAAGATCGTAGTTCTGACGCTCGCGACGTACTTGGCACTTTGCTGAGGAGGCCTAAGCCAAGAAAACCGCGCGAGCGAGGGAGTACCCTCCCGGGGTCGGGTCCCCGGGAGGTTTTTTTTGCGCCTGAACCGAGCCCCTGCCTACCCTTTCGCATCGGCTCCCGCCACGTTCAAGACGCCGCCGGCCAGAAGTATCTTGCGCTGGCGCGGCGAGAGGTTCAGCCTCGTCTCGAACTCGGCGCCCCGCGTTACGTTGTGGACGGTCACGGTGTTGCGCTCGGCGACGGCCGTCCGGAGGTCCACCAGTTCCAGTTCATCGCCCTGTGCGATCGTTTCGGCGTCCGCCGTGTCGGCGAAGACGAGCGGCAGGATGCCAAAGTTCACGAGGTTCGCGTGGTGGATGCGTTCGATGCCCTTGGCGATGACCGCGCGGACGCCGAGATACCGCGGACACAAAGCGGCATGCTCGCGGCTGGATCCCTGGCCGTAACTCTCGCCGCCCACGATGAAGTTGGCCTTCCCGGCGTCTCGAGTCTCGGCGCACCGCGACGCGAACCGGCCGTCGATTCGGCTGAAAACGTATTCGGCGTACTTCGGCACGTTGCTCCGGTAGATGGCCAACCGCCCGGCCGGCATGATATGGTCGGTCGTGATCTTATCGCCCACCGCCAGCGCCACGGGGCCGGCCAGGCTCTCGGGCAGGGCCTCCATGGGCGGCGGGCCTACCAGGTTCGGGCCGCGAAACACCTCGACCGCGTCCGGGTCCGCCGAGGGCGCCAGGATCATCGAATCGTCGAGCACGAGACGGCGCGGCCCGCGCAGGCGGGGGCAGCCGATGCCGAGGTCGCGGGGGTCGGTCAGGCGGCCCGTCAGGGCGCACGCGACGGCGGTCTCGGGACTCGTCAGGTAGACTTGGGCGGACTTCGTGCCGCTTCGCCCTTCGAAGTTGCGGTTCGACGTGCGGACGCTGACGGCGCCGGTCTGGGGCGCCTGGGCGGCGCCGATACAGAACCCGCAGGCCGCCTCGTCGATGCGTGCCCCCGCCGCAATCAGGTCCTCTAGCGCGCCCGTCCGCGCGATGGTCTGGAGAACCTGCCGCGAACCCGGCGCGACGACCAGGCCCACCTCCGGACGGGCCCGGCGGCCTTTCAGGAGGGCCGCCACCGTCAGCAGGTCCCGCAGGCTGGAGTTCGTGCAACTGCCGATGCAGACCTGGTTGACGGTCAGGCCGGCGACCTGGCGGACCGTCCTGACGTTGCCCGGCGAGTGCGGGCAGGCGACCATCGGCTCGACGCGGGCGAGATCGATCTCGATGGTGCGGTCGTAGGCGGCGCCGCGGTCGGCCCTCAGCGTCCGCC
>CAYVAM010000167.1:0-9613 GCA_964449275.1 uncultured Anaerolineales bacterium | reverse complement strand
ATCTCGGCGGCGAAGATTTTCAAGGGCGGCATGCAGGGTGCGGAAACACGCACCTTCACCATTCCGCCGCCCGGCGTCTGGCGGCTCACGTGGAAGTGCGCCCCCCCGAAGTCGGGGTTCCGGATCCTGCTGAACGTGTACCGCGTGGATGATAAGTGGCAGACCCGGGTCTCGTCGCATCACGTTGCGACGCTGAAGGGCCCCAACGGCCAACAGATCCTGCGGACGAAACCCGGCACGTACTGGCTCAAACTGAGTTGCTCGGACGACGTTGACGGTATCACGGTCGAACTGGGCGCACCCGCGCCGTAGGCGGTGCGGCGGCGGCCGGCGTAAACCCCAACTCAATTCCGCCCGGTCGGCATCTTCACGTCGATGCGCTTGAGGATAAGTTGACCGTTCGGACCCACAGCGAGGTAGAAGTCAACGTCGCGCACAACCCACTGGCCGACAGGTCCGGCGCCGGACTTCAGCAGCATCCGGATCCGGCCTGCGAGCCGTGGCTCCGTCTTGGACGGCCCCGTCATGCGGAGCACGTGGTTGGTCCACTCGGTGCGCTCGTCAACGACTTTGCCCGTGAGGCCGAGTTGGGCCTTGATCTCCTCATACGGGGCCCGCTCCCGTCGTCCGTCGCTGATGCGCCAGTTTCTCAGGTTTTCCGGGAGTTTGGCGCGTATCCCCCGCGCCTGCCCACCGGCCAGCAGGTTGGGCGTGGTGGCAACCTCGGAAACCAGTTTCCACACCCCTTTGGGATACTCGTAGAACACCCAGCATGCGTTCGGCGCCCGGACCCGATCTCCCCTGCCGCCGTGCCCGTTCCAGGCAACGGACAGCGACCCCCCCACAATGCAGAGTGGGCCGTACCAAGTCCGCGCCGCACCCGCAGGCATACTTCGCGGGCGCGCGTACGTTTTGGCCGTCTGGGCCTTCCCGACGAGAACCTGAATCGCGCCGCTCCCGGCGTTCCGCCGCTGTTTCCAGAGCGCCGGGGCGTAAGAAAGTCGCGGCCCGTGATCGCTCATAAAGTCGCGGGCGAGGATGCCTTCAACGGCGGCGAAATTGCCTTCGGCCACCGCTCGCCAGAACGTCTCGAACGCCTCGCGGACACCTTGCGGAATCATCTCGGTTCCGGAACTCCGGATCGTCGCGCGGGGAATGCGAGTTCCCGCCTGCGGCAATTCCGACCGCACTCCCGGCCGCGACAGCACTTGGGCGAACTGCTCGCGCAGACGCGCGAGGTACCGGCTCTGCGGGAACCAGCGCGCGAGTTCTCCGAACGTCTCGCGAGCCTGGTCCGCCTTCCCGGTCGCCGCGTACACGCCGACCAAGGCCTTAACCACCTCCTCGCGGAGCGGGAAGTCCGGATGCCGCGCCACGACCGCTTCGCCCCACCGCGCTGCCTCCGTGAAACGGCGAACGTCCCCGCCCACGGTCATGATGGTGGCGTGAATCCACAGCGCCCACGCCGCGTACCGGCTGGTCGGATACTGCGAATAGATTCCCTCAAGGGCCGGCACGACCGTCTCGGGGTCCGGCCGCCCGCCGACCAGCCACCGGGCGATCTCGATCGTCCACAGATTCTTCGCCGCCATATCCTCGGCCGACCGTGGCGCCACAACCGTGACGGCCAGCGGTGTCGGATCCGCAGCGCCCTTTACCAAGATCTGATAGTTGCCCGGTTCAGGAAGGACGAACTCCATCGGCACGCTCGTCTTGCTCGGAGGCCATCCCAACACGAAAGGCACTTTGCGGGTGTACGTCTCGCCCGGCTCCAGCGGAATCATCAGGTCGCGACGGACTCGCCGCACAATCCAGAACAGCCGCGGCGGTCCGTGCTCGCCCGCCTCCAGGACGGCAAACAGCAGAGGCTGATAATCGGGATACTCAACAGGGCTGGTGGACGTGTTGCGCCAGGTTACGTCCAGGATGACCGGCTCGCCCGGCAAGACGGTGGGCGTCAGAACCTTGGCCTGCCACTGGACCGACGGCGGCATCTCGGGCCGCTTCGGTTTCTCCTTCTCGTCTTCGGATGTGGTCGCGCCGGTCCCATTCGGCAGGCTCAGGGCAGGCTTGGCCGGGGGCGACGCACTCGGCGGGGCGGCGCTCGCGCACCATGCAGTCGGCACAAGAAGAGACGCCGCAGCGGCCGCAAGGAAAACTGCCGGAACGTGCCTCATGCGCCTCCCCTAGTCCTACAACGCCACAAGGGCATTTTGCGCGGTGGGTCTCCGCACCCACCGCGCCGAAAACGGCGATTTCGCCCATGCGCGGCGCCTGCGGAGACCCGCCGCGCACGAAGTAGCGTTGTAGTACCAGAGGGGCCCTGACGCCGGGCCGGTGGGTTCAGGAGCCTTCGCTCAGCCGCGTGTAGTAGCGCTTGAGATACTCCTCGTAGCCGCGCGGCATGGGCTTCTCGAGCGCATCGAGCACGTCTTTCTGAACCTCGTTCGGCAGGGCCACGCCGGCGTCTTTGCGGATGCGGACCTCCCCCGACAACAGCATCTTGGTGCCTTTGAGATTGTCGAGGACGACGTCTTTGCGGCGGAGGGCGCTGCGGTACCGGCCGGCGAGGATGTCGCGCTGGATCTTCCGCATAGCGCCAATCGCCTCGTTGAGCGAGAAGGAGTCGTAGTTGCGTACCTGGAGGGCGGCCTTTACGCCCTCGGCCTTGTTGCGGAGTTGGGCCTGCTTGCCGGCCAGTGTGCCCATGCGCCTTTGGACCTCGGGCGGGACGGGCCCTTCGAGACCCTCGCTGCCTGAGCCGGATATCTTCCCGCCGCCCGTTGCACCCGTAGGCGCCTCCGGGCTGGTGTCCTTGACCTCGCCCTTCGAGAAGGCATCGGGTGACAGGCGTGTGGGGGTCCGGCGTCCGCCCTTGCCGGTGGCGGTTTCCTCGACGAACTCACCGGACGACTTGCCGGTGCGTCCTTCGCCGCTGCGGCCGCTGATCTCGCTCGTATTCGGGAGGCGGTTGCCGGTTACGCCCTTGGCGGCGAAACTTGAGATTGGGCCGTCCATGGCGTCCCATCCGGCGCCCTTGTCGATGGAATCGCCGGCGCCGCTGGTGACGTCCTCCATCTCCTCGAACAGGTCTTCCTCCTCTTCCAGGAGGTCGCCGACGAGGTCTTCGAGTTGTTCGGGCAGTTCGGCGTGCGGGATCTCGACGTCGCCGGTGAACTCTTCCTGGCTCCAGCGCTGGCGGTCGGGGGTGTCGGGGAGCCAGCGTTCGAGGTTTTCGGCGATCTCCTCGGCCCCTTCCATGCCGAGTTCCTCGAGCGGGACGGCGATGTCGGCCGCCTTCTTCGAGAGTGCGTCGGCGGCCATCTCGACGTCGGTCTTGACCTCGATGAGTTCCTTGCAGAGGCTGGGGTTGGAGGCATCGACCTCCGGCACCTTCGAGAAGTCGGCGATGGCCTCGGTCAGGAACTTGTCCCACTGGTCCTCGATGGCTTCGAGTTTTTCGAGTTCGCGCTGGTCGGTTTCCTGGTAATCGTCAACGGGGCGTTTTGCGAGTTCCTTCGACGCCTCGATGACCTTTTTCTGCTCGTCCACGAATTCCTTCAGGCGGTCGCGCAAGGCCTTCAACTTGTCGAGCACGTCGTCGGGCAGGTCCGACGGGTCGAGCCGATTCTGGCCCTCCTTGACCGCATCGGCAAGTCTCTCCGTGATGTCGAGGATGCGCCGCAGAACCGCGATGACGGCGTCCTGGTCCTTGGCGAGCGCCCCGGCGAGTTGGGGCGCCGCCGCCAGACGCGAGTTGTCCGCCAGGTCGGCAATCGCCTTGGCCTTTTTCATGGCCGAGGCCATCTCGTTGGCGGTCAGCATCTGAAGGGTCTCGCGGATGGCCAGCGTCTCGGCCTCGAACTTGACCTCTTTGACGACGCGCAGCGTCGCTTCGCGTATGGACCGTTGGGCCTGCTCCAGGGTGAAACCGCCCGACCGGACCTCGGCCAGTTTCTTGAGTTGCGCGAGGCCGCTCGTGGCGATGCGGGCCTGCTCCTGGCTCTTGAGGATTTCGCGCAGGCGCTCGTAGAGGCGCGAGAGTTGGTCGAGTTTCTGCTCGGCGGCCGCCTTCTTGTCCTCCAGGACGATCTTGAACTTGGCCGTCGTCGCCTTGTTCGGCCCCTTGGGCGTCGCGCCGCCCTGGTACGTGCGTCGGTCGAACGCCTCGGCCCAGTACGTGATGGTCTGACCGAGGCGGTAGTGCGAGGGATCGATCCTCATCGCATAATCGATGACCGTCTCTTTCGGATTTGCGAACTTCTTCCACGTGGCGACGGCGGCGGGCTCTCCCGGCGCGCCGGGACCGTCGGTCTGGGCCAACAGGCGGACCTCGCCCAGGCCGTAGGAATCGGCGCCCTTGAGGCTCATCTTGACGCTCTCGCCGAGACCGGCCACCACGTCGCGGGCCGGCACGATAAACTGCACGACGGGTGGCTGGTCCTCGAGCGCGAAGATCCGGTACACCACCGCCGCGCCGTTCGGCGCCGCTCCACCCAAGTCAATCTGGTACGTGTCATCCGCCAGGACGGTGAAGCGGGTGGAGATACCGCGGCCGTCCTCGGCCGGGAGGCATTTCAGGTCTGCGCCGCTGCCGAAAATCAGGTTGCCCGCCTCTATGGGCGCCGAGACCCGGACCGTCATTTCGACGGTTGTCCCGACGAGGCAACGGATCTCACCGCCGTTGTTCTCGACCCGCTGCGGCTCAAGGCCCGTGTACTCGGGCCAGTGGTAGACGACGTCAATCTGCTCGATGAGCGGCGGCTCTTTCAGCGCCACCTTGAACTCCGGGCTCTCCGTGCCGCCTACCGTCAGGCGGTACGTGAACGGCTGGAGCACCTGCGGCACGCGGTGCGTGAAACGGTTGAGCGTGCCTGCGGCAAGGACCAGGTTCTGGCGGTCGGCCCGGCCGTCGGCCAGGCCGTTGATCTCGATGGCGCCCTCATACTGCTTGCCCTTGGGATCGGAGATGACGGCCTCGATGGCCAGCGGCTCGCCCTTGATCCACGAAACGCTGCCCGGCGTGATGGCCAGAAACCGCACGTCGCCGACCGAGGCCACCCGCGAAAACGGCATCAGGATCTGAAGCCCGGCCGACCAGAACCGTCCGAACCCCAGGCCCACGAAGGTTGCCAGCAACAACAAGGCCACCCCCGCCGCAAGGCCCCACCGTTTGGCGCGGCGTTCGCTGACGGCCGCCATCAGGTCCACGCCCCGCGCACCGCCGGCCGCCTCCTCGATGGCCCGTTCCACCAGGAGACCTGACCAGTCGTCGGACCGTTCGCTCAGCAGGATCGTGTTGATAAGGCTGTTGCCCAGTTCAGGCAGCCGCACCTCCAGGAACCGCGCCACCTCCTTGTCGTTCGGGTCGTACCGGATCGGGATAACGAAACACCGCCAGAACGCCCCGATCGCCGTCACGGCGCCCACGAGCAGCAATACCAGCCGGCCGACCGGCCCGAAACGCAGGTACCCCTGCGCCAGCGTCAGCACCAGCACCATGCCGCACAAGACCGTGACCAGCGTGAACAGCCCCTCGAGGACTCCGAGCGAGCGGATTCGCGCCCGGACCCGCTCGACGCGCCCAAGCACCTCGTAGTACGGCCGGTAATCCGAAAGTGTCGTCATGGCAGCCTTTCGTCAGTCAGATACGCGCGCATCGCCGCAGACAAGGCACGTGGCCCTTGGGGCCGGGCGCAGCAGCCAATGACGAATGCCGAATCAAACAAGAATGCCGAATGTCGAATGCGCATCACTTTGCCTTCCTGAAGATGGCAGAGAAGATTTGGCAAATGCGATGACCGCCTCGCCAAACTTGGCCGTCCGTTCCTCCAGATCATGCACGGGCGAATTTTGTTGTTTCGTCATTGCTTACTTGGTCATTCATTCGTCATTCGGGATTCGGGATTCGTCATTCAGCGTCACCGCCTCTGCTAAGTTTTACGCACAGCCCACGGGTTTCCACAACACTATGGCCGAATAACGACCTTCGTCGCCGCGACGACGACCATGTTGTAGAGTTCCTCGACGTCCTTGTTGTGGAGGCGGATGCAGCCTTCGGAGACCTCGCGGCCGATGCTGTCGGGTTCGATCGTCCCGTGGATGCCGTAGTGGTTACCGATATCGATCCAGCGCGAGCCGAGCGGGTTGTCGGGCGCCCCCGCGTCACGAAACTCCGACTTGGGCTTGTGCTGGGGCTGATACGGCGGATGCTTGATCTTGCTCTTGACGTTGAACGTGCCCTCCGGCGTCGAGTCTTCCGCCCCGATGCCGACCGGGTACACCCGCAGGCACACGTCGCCGAGCCATGCCCTGAGTTCCTTGCGGCCTTTCAGGATCTCCACGTGGACCGGCCCCTGGATCACCTTGAGCGTCTGGCCGGCCATGATATCCGTTGTGGACAGCCGGTTCAGTTTCATGACGAGTTCGTACGGGATGAGGTGCCGCTGGCCGATGCTGATGAGCGTATCGCCCGAGGCCACCCGGTACGCCCTGGAATACGTATCGTCAGGATTTCGCTGCGAGGACAACTGCAACTTATCCGCCAGCCGTTTGACGGCCTCCCGAATCTCGGTGGTCTTCGGTCCGACCACCCCCGCGCGGACGGCTTCGCTGAGGCGTCTCTGCGCAGCCACCGGGCGGTCGCGCATCATCGCCAGGCCCTCGTCTGCGGCCGCAGCGCCGGCGCCGCCCGACACGGCGTCCCGGTTTGCCTCTGCGGGTTGGGCAGGCGGCCTGATCTCCTCCGGCGGTTTCGTTTCAGGAGGCGTGGGCGGCGGCGTTTGCTCCTTGGGCCCGGTCGGCGGTTGTGGTTTCGGTCCCAGTTGCTCGGTTGTGGTCGGCGTCTCGATGACGGCGGGCGGCTCGGACACCGCCTCCGGCACCCTCAGCAGATGCGCCGCCAGCGCCGTTACCCCGACCAGGACCGCCGCCACCACCACCGTCACGACCACCCGCCCGAACGTCGTCATACCAGAAGGACTCCTTCCCGGGTCAAACCCGCCGCCGGCCTGTCGGCGCCACAGGCCCACGGCACGCGCGGGGCAAGCCCCGCGGCTAACTGTTCACGGCACACGCGGGGCAAGCCCCGCGGCTAACTGTTCACGGCACGCGCGGGGCAAGCCCCGCGGCTAACTGTTCACGGCACACGCGGGGCAAGCCCCGCGGCTAATCAGTCACTGCCTGTCAAAGGTCAGTACCTCGCCATCGGTCACGACCATGTCGACGCGCTGGTCGTGGTCGGTGACCGGCACCTCATCGAGCACCTGGCGGCGGAAGGCGACGGCGATGCGTTTTGCCCGCAAGTTTGCCCGCGCGAGAAACCGGTCGTAGAACCCCCCGCCTTTGCCGAGACGGTTGCCCCGACGGTCCACCGCCTGGCACGGCAGCAGGACCACGTCGATCCGGCCGGGCGGCATGACCGGGGCATCCGGAGCCTCCGGAATACCCAGCGGCCCCGGCCGCACGTCCGGATGGGCGCTCACCTCCGAGACGTCGGCCTTCTCCAGGAACACCGCCACCATATTACGCCGGCGGAGCGGCGTCCGGTCCCCGTCCGGACGCGGCTGGATCCGCGGGATCGCTATGCGTTTCCCCTGCTCCCACGCCCATCGGATGACCGGCCAGGTGTCGATCTCGGTGGGCAGCGACAGAAACGCCATCAGCGTCCGTGCCTCGGCCACGGCGGGGACGCGGGCCAGGTTCTCGGCCAGTGCCACACTCGCCGCCCGCCGCCGCCCGGGCGTGAGACGCGCCAGCGCCTCCGCCACGGCTTGCCGGGTCCGCTGCTTTCCCGCGGCTATCTCATCGGGCCTCATAGCCATCGCGCGCCGACTGTAACGGGTAGCCGGCCCGCTGTCCAGAGCCGTGGCCGATCATCGGGTGCTCACAAGCCGAAGAACGACACCCAGCCCTGCCCCGGCCGCTGTCTTGGCGGCGCTTTCGGTCGCCTTCGAACGGTCGGCGTCATCGGGGTGGTGGCTGTCGGTGTCGTCGGCCCCTCTGCCACAGCCATCGCCGCCTCTGGCAGCGCCTCATTGACGAAGGAGTTCCGGTGGGTCCCGATGCCGAGATTGGGCCCAAACGACCACCCGAACGGACGCATCAAGATCGGGTGGGACCCCTGCACGTCCGCCGCCCCCTCAAGCACGCCGCCGACCACGACCCATGACCCGGCGGCCGGAGACGCCGCCGTCGGGCTCGTGTCCACGCCGTACTCAGGAGTGAGCATGTCGGAGTTGACCATCAACACCGCGTCCGAGTCGTGGGGGACCAGAACGGTGAACTCGTCGCCCTGGATGTTAACGGATTCCTGGACCTGGGCGTAGAGGATGGCGCCGCGCGGGTACGTCTGACCGTCTGCATTGAGGTCCTCCCGGATCTGGCTCGTGAGCGAGGCGCGGTACATCGAGGGGACCTTGCCCAGGGCGACAAGCAGTCCCATGCCGTTACTGAAAGCGGCATCCCTGACGTTCTTCTGCGTATCGGGCGCCTCGATGAGGTGCGTCGCCCCCTCGGCCATCGCCGAGAACTTCGAGTAGAGCCCCGTGCCGCATATGATCCCTTCGCCAAAGCACTGGTCGCAGGTCTCATGCTCCTCGCGAAAGAGTTTCTTGCCCAACTGGTAACCGACAAACCTCTTGACGACGACGGTGCCCTTACCCCTGCATTTGGTGCAGAGACTCTTCAGTTTGACCAGCCTAGCAGCCGCTGCGAAGTCCGCCGGCGTCGGAGGCCGGCCCGGCGTCACCTGGAGGGAGACCGGCCACAGGGCGTTGGGAAGGGCCGAGAGCGGCTTCAAGTCGGTCCCGGCCGACAGCAACGCTTGGCGGATAAGAGGGCCGGGCACCACCATCGGCTTGTCGGTCCCCATGAGGCGAACCATAACCCCGACAACGGTGCCTTCCTCATCCACCACGGCGGCGCCCGTTGCGACGTCGAGCCTCGCACACACGAACCTCAGGAACTCCGCCTTCGGCGTGGCGGTTTCGAGGGCCACTTTCTCGGCCACGTCGCTCGCCGGCACGCGCCCCTTGAGCACACCGGCCGTCAGGTTGAGGTCCTCGCCCCATTTCCAGCCGACGACCGCCGCCGAGATACCTTCCTCGATCACGTTTGCTTTCGCCAGCACCAGGCCGGCGCTCTTGTCTTTCGGCAAATCGACTTTGATCGCGGCGACACCCAGCGTGGGGTCCGCCATGCCGAATTCCTTGGCCACGACCTCCGTACCGTCCCCAAAGATGACCGTCACCTGCGTGACGCCCGGCTGGGCCACCGACGCCAGGTCCGTGACAACCATTTCCCCGCTGCCCAGAAGAAACCCGCTCGCGTACGACACAGGCAGCCCCAGCGCGCCGTCCACCCGGACGAGGCACACCCGCTGGCCGACCTTCTGGAGTTCCGCCTCCGAGATCGACGCCGATGGCCAGATGACCCGCCGAGAGCCCCTCGGCTTCGGCGTCGTTCCTACCGGCTTCGGCGCCGGCCCGGCAGACGCCGTCCGTGTCGGCGCCTTGTACGGATCGGCGTACCGCTTGGCGAGGTCCTGTTTGAGAAGCGCCGCCGAGATCCATCCGCCGGCCGTCCAGATCCGCCCGCGCAGGTCCGCTCCCCG
>CAYVAM010000166.1:0-9670 GCA_964449275.1 uncultured Anaerolineales bacterium | reverse complement strand
GGCCGTGGCCGTGGGCGTTGCTGCTGTCGGTGGTCGTTCTGGCCGGCGGCGCGGCAATCCTCGGCGTGACGGGGCTGGTCTCGCCGCCGTCGCTGCCGCCGATCATCCGGGCGGGCTCGCGCGGTATCGCCGGCCTGGCCGGTGCGTGGATGGTAGCGGGCGTGGGTGTGTCGCTGGCGTCGCTGTCGGACGCCGCCCGGATATCGGCGGGCGAACTTCAGGCCTCCTATCCGCTGACGCTGTCGGCGGCCGCCCTGGGCGGGGCATTCATCCTCCGCGGTCGCTGGGGCACCCTGGCGGCCGTGCTGCTCACATGCCTGGGGCACCTGGCCTGGTCGTTCGCCTGGAACACCTACCTCGGAGAGGGAATCGCGGAGATCCTGATCCCGGGCGCCGTGCCGCTCGTGGTCATTCCGCTGTATCTGGGGATCGACTGGCTGATCCGGCGACACACGAGCGAATCGTCGCCGACGGGGCTGCTGGCGTGAACCGCAAGTGCCAAATCCAAAGTCAGGAACCCACGCAGGCAAGCCCGGACTTTGGAGTTTAGACCGTGAACTTGGTACTCTTGACTAGGCCATGACCGACTTCGAACGCCGTAACCTACGCGAAATCGACAGGCTGAACCAGCGCGGCGGGCGGATGCTCAGCCTCGTGGACCTTCTGGATGCCGGGACGGTGAACCTCGACATGGCAGCCGAGATGGCGCACGTGGCGGCCGGCGGCGGCAGTTTCCTGACGGCAGCCGGACCGGGAGGCGTCGGAAAGACCACCCTCATGGGCGCCCTGGTCGCGCTGCTCGCGCCGGGAACCGAGATCGTCACCATCGAGGGGCCCGACGCGCTTGAGCGTCTGCCCGCGCCTTCGCCCGAATCGCCGAAGTGCCTCATGGTCCACGAGATAGGCGGCGGCCACTGGTATGGGTACCTGTGGGGCCCCGTCGTCGGCCGCTACTTCGACGCCGCGCGGGCGCCCGGCCGCAGCCTCGCCTCGAACCTGCACGCTGAGACGTACGAGGAGGCGGTCGATCAACTCGTGGGTCTCGACGTTTCGGCCGACGCGCTCGGCGCCATCGACCTGGTGGTCTTCATGGCGGCCCGTCGCGGTAAGCGTCGCGTCACGACCGTCTGGCAGGCGGATGGATCGGGCGGTCACGGTTGTGCATGGCGATGGCTGCCGGAGGACGACCGGTTCGATCGCCTGGCCGGCCCGCCGCCCGCGGCAAGCGAAGCGGAACTTGCGCGATACCGGGATTTTCTGGAGCGTGCACTGGCGGACGGCGTTTTTCAGATGGCCAAACTCCGAGAACGCGCCCGGACGGACCTGTTCCGAGAAAGTTAGCCGCCCGACTCTCAAGGCATCCGGCTAATACCGGTTGTACTGATTGCCTTCCTGGTCCACGTGCTGGTCCTTGAGGTCGGCGAAGAAGGCGCCGGTGGTCTCGTTGTACCACCATCCGCCGTCGGCGTCGCCCGGGGAAAAACTATCGCCGGCAGCGCCGGCGGCGCGGATGGCGCGGTCGCTGGTGATCGGATTGGGAGGCATCTGCTCAAGGTAGGGTCCGAAGCGGTATTCGTCCGTCCGGACGGCGGAAACCTGGCCGTCCGCACGGGTGTACCTGATCATCTGGTCGACAAAACTGGCGGCGGTCGGGAACCCGTTGTGCTGGTTTCGGTAGAGTTGGATCTGGGCGCGGATTTTCGAGAGGTTCTCCTTGAGGTTGGTTTCGCGCGCGATGGTGGTTACGCCCGCGATGTTCGGGATCACAATCGCGGCAAGGATCCCCAGAATAATAACCACGATGAGGATTTCGACGAGGGTGAACGCCGACCCGACTCGGTACATGAGCCTGCCCCATCCCATTGGCCGCACTCGTATCGGCCAACTGCGCGCAGTCCTGCTAGTCTATCAGAAAGCATACCTGAGGGGGGGGGCACGAGTCGAGTGTGGAACCTCCCCATCCCTAGCGCCGTCCAACCGGCCGACTTTAAGCCCTTTCATCAGAGCAGGTTAGATCGAAGACGCGGCGGCCCGCTGCGTTTCCGATGACACCTGTTCCTGCTAAACACGTCAACAAACTGGCCGAAAAAGGCGTCGCGCCCGCATGCCGGAATCTCCTTGGGCCGCCCGCCTTTTGCCTATACTATTACACTTTGAGTCGGCAAGAAGGAGCATCGGGATGCAGACATTCTGGAAGAATACTGCCACAGGCTTCTCGGGGGCGCCCGAGCGCGGCGCGGCCGCGCAAACCGCCCGCGCGCTCGGCCAAGCCACGGGGGCCGAGGTGTACGCCGAATCGGTCGCGGCGGAAGGCGGGGGCGTGCTCGCGCTCGCGCGGCGGGGACTGGAGAAGTTTATCCTCCTTGCCTACCCCCAGGAACTACTTGGCGGTCTTCGAGTGTCATTCGTGTTTCAAGGCGAGCCTCGCCGAAAGACGCTTCCGTTCGGCAAGGTGCGGCTGCTCGAATCCCCCGCAGACAGCGCCAATGCGGCCGCCCTGCGAACCGCCCTGCCCTGGACCGCGCCGCAGCCGGTAGCCCGGCGACCGTCGATCGGACTGGGCGACCGGTTGGGCCTGGCGACGCCGGGCCACGTCCGGGCGGTGGCCGGGACGGGATACGTCCCGATGCTCGCCCAGCAGTCGATCCGCGAGATGACCCGCACGCACCGCTCGCCCCAGGACGTTATGAACGATGCCACGTGGGGCGTCTTCCAGACGGGTTTTCGGACGGGGTTCGGCGCCGACGCCGATCACTTGAAGACGACGGACGACATCGACCGCTGCACCGACGCGGGTTTCACCTTCTATACCGTCGACCCCGGCGACCACGTGGATGACAGTGCCGACGGCGCGGACGCGGGGACGCTGGCCGAGGCGTTCGACGCCCTGCCGTGGGAGGCCCTCGAGACGACGGCCGGCGATGCGGTCGCGCGCTACGCGGGCAAAGACATCGCACTCCAGAGCGGGACGGTGCTGGCGCTCGACTTGGCGGCCCTGCACCGCGCCGCCGTCAAGTACGGTCGGGCGGTTGCCCACACCGCGGCGCAGTATCGACACCTGGTCGAGACGCTGGACAAGGGAGGGTTCGAACTCGAAGTCTCGGTGGACGAGACTCTGACGCCGACGTCGATAGCGGAGCACTACTACGTGGCGAGCGAGTTGCACCGGCTGGGTGTGGAGTGGATCAGTTTGGCCCCGCGGTTCGTCGGACGCTTTGAGAAGGGCGTGGATTACATCGGCGACCTGGCGGAACTGGAGCGGACGTTCGTGGACCACCTCGCCGTGGCCGGCACGTTCGGCGACTATAAGATCAGCCTCCATTCCGGGAGCGACAAGTTCAGCGTCTACGAGATGGCGGCCAGGCACGGCGGCCACCGGGTGCACGTCAAGACCGCCGGCACGAGTTACCTGGAAGCACTGCGGGTGATTGCGGCGCGGGAGCCGGCGCTGTTCCGCGAG
The DNA here is from genome assembly GCA_964449275.1 of uncultured Anaerolineales bacterium. Taxonomy (GTDB): domain Bacteria; phylum Planctomycetota; class Phycisphaerae; order FEN-1346; family FEN-1346; genus JAUVZF01. The sequence continues at coordinate 6,210 of CAYVAM010000166.1, read as the reverse complement.
ATCCTCGCCTTCGCCCGCGACCGGTACGAGACCGACAAGGCGACGTACCACGTTTCGGCCGACTTGGCGAAGGTCCCTGCGCCGGAAGATCCGGCCGATGACGCGTTATCGACACTGCTCGACCAGTTCGACGCCCGCCAGGCGCTGCACGTGACGTACGGGTCGGTCCTGACGGCCGACGGCGGCGAGCGGTTTCGCGGCCGGCTGCTGACGGCCCTCAAGACGCACGAAGAGGCCTACGCCGAGGCGCTCGAGAAGCACATCGGGCGGCACCTGGAGGCGTTCGTAAAGGCCGAGAGCCGTTAGGGCTACAACGCTACAAAGGCATTTCGCGCGGTGGGTCTCCGCACCCACCGCGCACAGAAGCGTTTGTTCGCGGCGGGTGGCGCCGCTTCTGGATAGCGCATGACGCCGGCCGCCACAGGGACAACGCGCAACGAAGGGAGTACCGTCGTGGCGAAACTGCTCGTGAAATCGTGCATGCCGAAGTCGGGTTACCGGCAGGTCGTGCCGGTGGCGAAGGCGCCGCTGGAGGTCCTCGGGTTCGGCCTGGCGAACCTTGCGGCAGGCAAGACGTGGAAGTTCGATACAAAGAAGTGCGAATGGACGATCGTGATCCTGGCCGGTTCGGTCCGCGCCTTCGTGGGGACGGAGGAACTGACGCAGGCGCCGCTGGGTTCGCGGGCAAACGTCTTCGGCGGCAAGGCGGCCGCCGTGTACCTGCCGCCCAAGTGCAAGGGACATATCAGGGCGCAGACGCCGGCGCAACTGGCCGTCTGCCAAGCCCGATCCGAGACGGGCGCCGAGCCGACCGTCATCACGCCCGACGAGGTCCGCACGAAGACGGTGGGCGTCCACAACTGGCAGCGCGAGGTCCACGACATCGTGGACGGGCGGATCGCAGCCGGGCGGCTGCTCGTCGGCGAAACGTTCAACAAGACGGGCTGCTGGTCGTCGTACCCGCCGCACCGTCACGACGAGGACCGCCTGCCGGTCGAGGCGAACCTGGAGGAGGTGTACTTCTTCCAGGTCAGCCCGCCGCAAGGGTTCGGCTTCCAGCGCGTCTACACCGACGACCGCAGCCTCGACGAATCGTACGCCGTCGAGCACGGCGACGTGGTGATCCTGCCGCGCGGCTACCATCCCGTGGCGGCCGCGCCGGGGTATCAGGTTTACTACCTTTGGCTGATGGCCGGGACCGGCCGCGCCATGTGCCCGTTCGACGACCCGCAGCACGCGTGGATCAAAGGCGCGGAGTCCCTGGTTAAGGAACTCGGTGCAGGATGCGAAGGCCCGGTGGCCCCTGCCACTTAGCGCACGGAGGCCCGCGTTTTCGCGTTCCGGGTAGAGCGGACAGATAATCCGTGGCCGCACCCCTTCCCCTGGGTGTGACTCTTTTTACTGGCGGGCGGCGGGGCAAAAAGGTTCCAGGATCCTTTTCTGCGTAGCACCCTTCGGGCCCTTCAGGGAAAAGGTTCCTGGAACCTTTTTGCCTGACGGCGCGACGCCTGCCATAATCCGTGGCCACACCCCTTCCCCTGGCCGTTCCGAGAATCTTGTTGACGCGGGGTGCGGATTCTCTTACAAAGGGATACCGGCGGAGCGGGCAGACCTTGGATCTCGCCGGGGTTTGCCCGATGTCTTTTCGGAAAGGAGAGTTCGGATGAGTTTCGCCGATGCCGTCAACTACAAGGCCATTCAACTGTGTCGCCGTGCGGTCGAGATGACCGCCGCCGCGGGGTCCGGGCATCCGAGTTCCGCCAACAGCCTCGCGCACATCACGGCCGTCCTCATGTACCACAAGATGCGGTACGACCTGATGAATCCGTGGAACCCCCACAGCGACCGGCTGGTTCTTTCCGAAGGGCACGCCGTGCCGATCATCTACGCGGCCTACGCCGACCTGGGCGGCGTCGTCGGGACAGACCCGGCAAACGGCCGCAAACTCTCGGTGGATGACCTCAAGACGCTGCGCGACATCGAGAGCGTGCTCGATGGTCATCCGAACCCGGCGGTCGGGTTCCCGTTCTTCGATGCGGCCACCGGCTCGTTGGGACAGGGGATCAGCGTGGCGGCGGGCCTGGGCCTGGCAGCGCAGATGGACGGCAGCGACAAGACCATCTACGTCCTGTGCGGCGACGGCGAGAGCCGCGAGGGGCAGATCTGGGAAGCCATCGATTTCCTGGCCGAGCACCGCCTCGTGAACGTCCGCGTCATCTTCAATTGCAACAAGATGGGCCAGAGCGATTACGTCAGCGGCCAGCAGAGCCCCGAGACGCTCGCCGCCAAGGTCCGGGCCTACGGGCTGCATGCCGAGGTGATCGACGGTCACGATCCGGGCGCCATCTCGCGGGCCCTGTCGCTCCCGCCGCCCGACGGCAAGCCCGTCGTCGTCATCGCCAGGACGACCAAAGGGTGGGGCGTGAGCGAATTGCAGCAGGTGGGGTTCCACGGCAAACCGCTGACGGTGGAGCAGGCGGAGGCGGCGCTTGAGGAGTTGGCGCTTCCCGACCCGCCTCCCGACGTGCAATTGTGCCCGGCCATGCCGAAAGGCGAGATTCCGGAAGCGGCGGCCGAGCCCATCGCGATGCCCGACCCCGATTTCGTGGCGTTGGCCGAGGGTACGAAGTTCGCCGACGGCGCCGCCAAGCGCGCCTTGGCGACGCGGCAGGCGTACGGCCTGACCCTGCTGGCGCTGGGAAAGGCGTCGGACCGCGTCGTGGCGCTCGACGCCGACGTGTCGAACTCGACCTTCTCGCAACTCTTTGGCAAGGCGTACCCGGACCGTTTCATCGAGTGCCGCATCGCCGAGCAGAACATGATCTCGACGGCGGCGGGTCTGGCGGCGGCCGGCAAGGTCCCCTTCGCCAACTCCTTTGCCAAGTTCTTCGTCCGGGCGTACGACCAGATCGAGATGGCGGCCTACACGTGCGCGAACGTGAAGATCGTGGGCAGCCACTCGGGCATCAGCCTGGGCGCCGACGGGCCGAGCCAGATGGGCGTCGTGGATACGGCGTTCTTCGGATCGTTGGCGAGCGTCAGGACGCCCAAGGGACATCCCGGGGCGGTGGTGCTGAACCCGTGCGACGCCATCAGCACGTATAAACTCACGTGCCTGATGGCCGACTACGAGGGCCTCGCGTACATGCGGACGCTTCGTCCGACGACGCCGTTTCTGTATCAACCCGACGAGACGTTCCGCCTGATCGGGCAGAAGGTGCTGGTCGAGGGCAAGGACCTCGTGATCGTGTCGTGGGGCTACATGGTGCACGAGTCGCTGAAGGCGATCGAGACCCTGAAGGCCGATGGCGTTGAGTGCGGACTGGTGGACGCGTACAGCCTGCCGCTGGCCGACGATTTTCTGGAAACCGTCGGAGGCGCGACGTTGCTCGTCGTGGAAGACAACTACGCGGGCGGCCTTGGAAGCGCCGTGGCGGTAGCCGCCGGCGACCGCACGGGCGTCCGCGTGGGGACCATGACGCCCGAGCGTATGCCGAAGTCGGGCAAATCGGCCGACGACGTGCTCGCTTACGTCGGGCTGGACAGTGATTCAATCTGCCGACGGGTCAGGGCGGTTCTCGGAAAGGCCTGAGCGGCCCGGCTTGGCCAGTTGGCCCGCGGCGGAGGTTGGCCGCGACCAATCGCGCGCGGCCTCATGAGGAGAACGCACCGGCCGCAGGAGACCCGAGACCCATGTCCATGACGGATCGCATCATCGGTGACGGAATCACGTTCGACGACGTTTTGCTCATCCCCGCCTACAGCGACGTGGTGCCGCGCGACGTCGATACATCAACCCGCCTGACGCGCGAGATCCGCATCAACATCCCCGTCGTTTCGGCCGCCATGGACACGGTGACCGAGGCGGGGCTGGCGATCGCGCTGGTGCAGGAGGGCGGCATCGGCATCATCCACAAGAACCTCTCGATCGACGACCAGTGCCGCGAGGTCGAGAAGGTGAAACGCAGCGCCAACGGCGTGATACCCGACCCCGTCACGCTGGGGCCGAAAGAGCGTGTGGCGACGGCCCAGCGGGTGATGGACGAGCAGAACATCTCGGGCATCCCGATCATCGCGGACGATCGGTTGGTGGGCATCCTGACGCGGCGCGACATGAAGTTTCTGGAAGACGAGAAGATGGTGATCTGCGACGTCATGACGCGCGAGAACTTGATTACCGCCCCGCCCTCGACAACCCTGGAGAAGGCCGAGAAGATTCTCCTCAGGAACAAGGTCGAAAAACTGCCGCTCGTTGACGACGCCGGGGCGCTCGTGGGCCTGATTACGATCAAGGATATCGAGAAACTTCACCAGTTCCCGAACGCTTGCCGCGACGACCGCGGGCGTCTTCGCGTGGGGGCCGCCGTCGGCGTCCACGACTACGAGCGGGCCGAGCGGCTGGTCGAAAAGGACGTGGACCTGCTGGTGGTGGACACGGCCCACGGTCACTCGGCCAACGTGGTCGAGACGGTCAAGACACTGCGGAAGGCCCACGACATCCAGTTGGTCGCCGGGAACGTTGCCACGGCCGAGGCGGTGGCCGACCTCGTGAAGGCCGGCGCCTGCGCCGTCAAGGTGGGCATCGGGCCGGGGTCGATCTGCACGACCCGCGTGGTGAGCGGCGTGGGCGTGCCGCAGATCAGCGCGGTGGCCGCCTGTGCCGAGGAGGCCGAGAAGCAAGGCGTGCCGATCCTCTCGGACGGCGGGATTCGTCACAGCGGCGACATCACGAAGGCCCTGGCGGCCGGGGCGTCGAGCGTGATGCTGGGAAGCCTTCTGGCGGGGCTCGACGAGGCACCCGGCGAGATCATCATCTACAAGGGACGCACCTTCAAGGCCTATCGCGGGATGGGGTCGCTCGGAGCGATGGTCAAAGGGTCGGCCGGCCGGTACAACCAGGATGTCGAACAGCGTCGCGGCGAGAAACTCGTGCCCGAAGGCGTGGAGGGACGCGTGCCGCATCGCGGCCCACTGGCCGACTTCGTGTACCAGTTGGTCGGCGGTGTGCGTGCCGGCATGGGCTACTGCGGGTGCCGGACGATCGACGATCTTCGGACGCGACCGCGATTCATGCGTATCAGCCGGGCCGGCGTGGTGGAGGGCCATCCGCACGACATCGCCATCACGCAGGAGGCGCCGAACTACAGCATCGCGAACTTCCCGGCAGACATGTGACCTGCGCCGGCGCGAGGCCAACGGCTGCGGCGGCTTCGCGTGCCAGAGCGTTCTGAGATTGCGTGCAGCGCGGCGGGTCAGGAGACCCACCGCGCGAAGTGAGATTGCGTGCAGCGCGGCAGGTCAGGAGACCCACCGCGCGAAGTGAGATTGCGTGCAGCGCGGCGGGTCTCCTGACCCACCGCGCGAAAACGCCGGTCGCAAGACGGCCCGTTACTGGCGGAGGGCGTCCGGATACCCCGGTTTCGAGACGCGCTCCTTGAGCGCCTCGAAATAGGCCCTGGCCCTGGTGAGGCAGATGGTGCGCTGGTTGTCGTTCCAGTGCCTGTTGGCGTCGCCGAGATCGCGAACGCCCTGGATAACGGTCTGGAACGTTAACTGGGCCCGCTGCTGGCGGGTGGTCTGGTGGATAAGGCGCATGTAGGCGTCCACGGCCATGGCGACCTGCGCCTCGTACGCCGGCTGGTTGGCCGTGGCGTCTGTTCCTGCCACAACCGCCGCCAACCCGGCTTCGCTCAGCGCAAGGCACATCTGCCGGTAGGCCGGGTACGTTGCCTTCAGGCGAACCATGGCCTGGTCGTACTCGGCCTGGCCCTTGGGCCTCCACTGAATCTCCTCGCTCGTCTTGGCGAGCGGCACAAGGTATTGCAAGGCGATCATCCGCGTCTGGACGGCGTCGGCCAATTCGGCGTCACCCTTTAGGCCGGTGCCCCTGAGGTACTCGAAGACCTCGGTAGGGACGGCGTACAGGCTGTAAGCCTCCTGGAACTGTCCGCGGTTTTCGAGTTTTCTGCCCTCGGCGAGCGCGTTCGTGAATCGTTCCCTTGCGGCTGTTGTCTGGCCGGTGTGGTAGGAAGAAGCGATGATAAGTGTGATGATCACGATGAGGATGAGGAATACGGACGCGCCCACGAGGACACCGGCTTTGCCTCCGGGCGTCAGTCGGGTGAACCAGTTGCCGCGCGCGCCGCCGTACATGATGCCGGCCGAAGCGGCCGAGGCGACGGATGGGCGGCCTGTGGCGGCGGGGTGGGC
>CAYVAM010000165.1:5858-9775 GCA_964449275.1 uncultured Anaerolineales bacterium | reverse complement strand
GCCGTCGGCCTGACCAACGGCCGCCGGGCATAAAGCCCGGCGCTACAACCGCCTGCGCTCGCCAAAATGCGAGAGCGACTTACTTCGCCGCGCCTTTCGCCTTCCTGCCGGGGTCCAGTTCGACGCGCCTTAGGTAGGTATCGTAACCGTCCATCTGGTCGCGGTGCCAGTCGGCCGCCGCATCGAAGCCGGCGTTCATCGTAGCCGCCGCCTCGGTCGCGTGGTATCCGACATACCAGGCGTACGCCCTGGCGGCCGGGGGATCCGGCACGGCCGTGCGCTGGAGGTTCCGGATGAGGAAATCGAGTTCGCCTTCGCCCTCCAGGCGGGCATCGAGCGTCTGCCGCTGGCCGGCCACCACCGGCCCGTAGACGGCGGCCCACCGGGCGCAGACGCGGAGCCAAGGCACGCGGCGGCCGCTCCGGGCGTACTCGGCAAACATGACCCGCAGACGCTTGTCCATGTGGTCAACGAACGTTTGCCAGATCTTTTCGGGAACCGAGAAGGTCACGAGGTTGGCGGCGCCGGCCTTGTGGAGTCCGGCCGCCTCGGCCATAGCGCGCTTCCGCATGAGTCCGAACAGGTGCGTCGCCCCGAGCGCCCGGCGCAGCGGCGCCGGATCGCCCGCAGCGGCGGCATCGATGCCGGCGCCCAGTTCCATCGAGAGGACGGCCTGGGCAGCGGCGTACCCGCGCCCGCCCAGCCGGTTGACGACACGGCGATACTCCGGCCCGGCGATGGGAAAAGCATCCAGGTCCTCGAGCGGCTTGACCAGGCCGGCCAGCGTCTGGCGTCGAGCGGCCGGCGTCGCGTGCTTCACCACCAGGTCCTGGGCCGCATGTGTCACCTGGGCGGTCACGGCGCCCGTGCGGGCAGGCCGGTACTTCTTGACGGCCTCCAGGACGCTCGCCGCGCGGACGATCAGGGCCAGGTCGCTTGCCCGGGAGGCGGCGCTTGCCAGCAGCGGCAGCCCGTCGACGGGCGTGGCGGGCAGTTGCGGGCCGGCTTCCTCGATCTCCTTCCCGAAGATCGCCGCCTGCCGCTCGTAGCATTCCCGAAGTTGCGGGGACATGCCCTCGGGCGGCCAGTAGCGCATCTTGTCGAACGTCCGCGCGACGGCCCGGCAGAGCGACTCGAGTCGCTTGCCGGTCGCGACGTCCACGGCCGCCGCCGACGCCTCGAGTTTCGGCGCGAGGACGTAGTAGGTCTGGACGATGCCGGCGGCGGCCTTGTCCGTGAGGCTGGCCGCCTCAATCTGCCGCCTCAGGTGGTCCGCAGCCTGCACGTCTCCGAGGTCGGCGTACCCGCTCGCTCGCTTCAGCGGACTCTGCATCATCTCGAGGGCGTCGGCCAGTTCGTCCCGGCACGATTTCAGATACTCCGGCGTGATAATCTTGCTCGCCTGCAGGCCTTGGGCCAACTCGGCCGCCCGCTCAACCTCGCCAAGAAACTCGCGCGCCTGCGGCCGCGCACGCGCCACCGTGAACCCCGCCTCGACCGCGGCGGCAAACCGTTCCAGGTACCGGCTGACGGTCGTCCAGTCGTCGCCTTCGAGTGCGGCGGCCACGGCCTTGACCTTCGCGATGCGGGCCTTCTCGGCCTCGGTCATGGGCGGCGCTTCGACGGGTTCGGGCGTCTCGGTCTGGGTCGTGGCGTCGTCGGCCTTGGCCACATCGCCCGCCTGGGCATCTTCCCGGAGCACCATTTCGGCATCCCGAGCGGCCGCCAGCCCCTGCACGAACTGCCCGAGCAACGGCACGAGCGCGGCAGCCGGGGACGAGGGCAATGCCGTCATCTTGGCGGCGGCTTGGCCCATCTGTTCGATGCCGGTCTTCGCCTGCTCGAGCGCGGCCTTGGCCGCCGCGCGGTCGCCGGCTTGTGCGTCGGCCTTGGCTTCCCGGGCCTCGGCGTCCGAGAGCGACTCGAACAGGGCTTCCAACACGCGGGCGTTGTTGACCAGGTACTGGCCGAACACGTCCACCTGGTATTTCGGCGTATCGCTGGGCATCCGCCAGCCGTGCGTCAGGCAGGCGGCGGCCATGCGGCGAACGTGCAGGCGGGCGTCGGCCACCATCGGTTTGGGCTTCGACCCGGACGGCCGGTGCGACAGCCGCTTGATCTCCGTCTCCAGCGACGCCAGCGCCGTGTCGTGCCACATCGCCTGGCACTTGACCCGTTTGCCCGTGGCGTCGTGCGGCCCCATCTGGTGCTTGACCTTCTCGAGTTCGCCAAGGAGCCGTCGGCGTGCGGCAGCGTCCCTGGTCCTGCGAAGGGCGCTGTCGAGATTGACGGCCTGGATCGAGAGTTCCATAAGCGTCGGCGGGCCGGTGGACACGTCTTGGGCCCAAGCCGGGATGGAGACCAAGACCACGGTCACGGCAATCAGGATGGGTCGTCGCATGTTCGTGTCCCCAGCGACCCTATTAACCCTACAGCGCCACTTCGTGCGCGGTGTGTCTCCGTACCCACCGCGCAGAAAACCGCGTTTCGGCGCGTTAGAAAGCCCTTCACGCGGCGGGTGCGGAGACCCGCCGCGCAGTTAGCGTTCTAGCATTAAACCCGGCGGGCAACCTCATAGACCCGCATGATTTCGTCGGTGGCCGCGCGGTAATCGAAGCGGCGGAGCACCTCCCCGGGCCGGCGCTCACCCATCTGCCGGGCGGCGGCCGGGTCCGACGCCAAGCGGCCCATCGCCTCGGCCAGCGGCCGCGCAGCCGACGACGCGGATTCACGCGGCGCGGGCGGCGGAAGCAGAAATCCGTTCTCCCCGTCGCGGACGACTTCGCGGGCACCGCCGATGTCGTACGCAACCGCCGGTCGGCGGCAGAAACCCGCCTGGGGAAGCACGCGGGCCAGCCCCTCACGCAGGCTCGCGTGGACCACGGCGTCGGCCGCCCAGAGGATGCCCGGCATCTGGTCGCGCGGCACAAGGCCAAGGAACCGGGCGCGGCCGGCCACGCCGAGCCTTTCGGCCTCCGCCTCCAGCCGCCGCCGCAGCACACCCGCCCCGGCCAGAACGAGCACCGCATGCGGACACGCCTCCGCCACCTGCGCGAACGCCGGCAGCACGAACTCGTGTCCCTTCAGGTGGAACAGGCGTGCGATCTTCACGAAGACGAAGGCGGCAGGCCCGACGCCCCACCCGGCGCGAACGCGCTCACGCTCGCCCTCGGCGGAGCGGAACCGCTCGGTGTCCATCGCGCTGTAAACCACGTCGATCCGGTCGCGCGGCGCCAGCCCCGCCTCCGCAGAACGGTCGGCCATGTCTTCACACACCGCGATGAGGCGGTGCGACCAGCCGGCCGCACGCCGTTCCGCCGTCCGGTACACCAGGTTGGCAAGGCGGCCCCGGTACTGGTCGAACGGCAGACCGTGGATGGTGTGGATGATGCACGGTACGCCGGCGGCGCGGGCGGCGCGGCGGCCGAGGATCCCCGCCTTCGAGGAATGCGTGTGAACCACGTCCGGACGCTCGTCGCGGAAGTGCTTGGCGAGGTCGGCTTGCGCCACGAGGTCGCGGTACGGGTGAACCGCCCGCCGCATGGCCGGCACGAGGACCGTCCGGAACGGCATGGCGCCGGCCTCCTGGAGCAGGCTGCCCTCCGGTCCGTGGGGCGGCCCCGTCAGGAGGACGACCTCGTGACCGAGTTGCGATTGCGCGAGGCACGTCAGGATCGTGTTTTCCTGGGCGCCGCCGAGAATCAGCCGCGTGATGACGTGAACGATCTTCATCGAGAGTTCTCGATCTCTGGACCCGCGATTCTCGATTGCTGCCGCGACGGCCCGGCAATCGGCAATCTGGAATCTCAAATCTCAAATCTGAGATCTGAAATCGCAAATCTCAGATGCAATCAGCGGATCGGCCGGCGGCAATCTGAAATCTGAAATCGCAAATCTCAGATGCAATCAGCGGCTCT
>CAYVAM010000165.1:0-5758 GCA_964449275.1 uncultured Anaerolineales bacterium | reverse complement strand
GCGGCAATCTGAAATCTGAAATCGCAAATCTCAGATGCAATCAGCGGCTCTGCCGGCGGCAATCTGAAATCTGAAATCGCAAATCTCAGATGCGATCAGTATCGGACTTCCATCAGGCAGAGCCCCTTCGCGGGGGCGCACGGGCCGGCCGCCGTACGGTCTTTGGCTTCGAGCACCTCGGCGACCCATTCGGGCGTTCGATGGCCGCGTCCCACCTCGGTCAGCGTTCCGACGAGGTTGCGGACCATGCGGTAGAGGAACCCGTCGCCTTCGACGTCAACGCGGAGTTCGCGTCCGGTCTCGGTGACGTCGAGGTGGAAGATCTCGCGTTCGGTGTTTTCGCGCGGTGAGCCGCCCGTCTCGAGGCTCTTGAAATCGTGGCGCCCGACGAGCAGCCGCGCTGCCGCACGCATCGGCTCGGCCTCCAGCGGCCGATGCCAGTGCCAGACGAACCGGTCCTGAAGCACCGGCTTGATCGGGCCGCGATAGATGCGGTAGCGGTAGTGTTTGCCGACGGCGTCGCTCGACGGGCGGAAGTGGAGCGGCGCCTCGGCCATCTCGGCGGCGGCGATGTCGGCCGGCAGCCGGCTGTTCAGGGCGGCCTGAAGGCGGGCTACCTCGATGGCGCGCTCCGTCCTGAAGGCCGCCACCTGCCCCATCGCGTGGACGCCGGCGTCGGTGCGGCCGGCGCCCTCGACGGCCGGACGCTCGCCGAGGATGGTCGCCAAGCGCTCGATGAGTGTGCCCTGGATCGTCGCCAGGCCCGGCTGCTCCTGCCAGCCGTGATAGTTCGTGCCGTCGTACTGAACCGTCATCCGGATGCATCGCATGGCGGGGAGTCTAGCGTTTCGGCCCCGCGCGGTCACCAACAAAGCGGCGCAGGCGCTGGACGGTCCTTCGCGCCGCCGCTAGAGTGGGCGTCTATGGCACGGCCGACGACGGAAAACGGCGGGGCGAGGCCCAGCGTCCTGTGGCGTGTGGCGAAGTCGCTGCTGCGGATCGCCGTCGGCGTGTACGTGGGAATCTGCCTGGTGATCCTGGTGTTTCAGTCGCATCTGCTCTACCATCCGCTTCGCGAGATCGAGCGCACGCCCGAGGGCGTCGGCCTTTCGTACGAGGAGGTGACGCTGCGGACGACGGACGGCGTGCGTCTGGCCGCATGGTATGTCCCGGCGGATGCGGCCCGGGGGACGGTCCTCTTCTGCCACGGCAACGCGGGGAACATGTCGCACCGCGTCGGGACGATCGCGATCCTGAACCGCCTCCGGATGAACGTGCTCCTCTTCGATTACCGCGGGTACGGGGCCAGCGAAGGCAGCCCGAGCGAGGCCGGCACGTACCGCGACGCCGAGACGGCGTGGCGGCACTTGGTTCAGCAGCGCGGCGTCGCGCCGGGCGACCTCATCCTCCACGGCCGGTCGCTCGGCGGTGCGGTGGCGGCACAGGTGGCGCAGAAGCATCCGCCGAGGGCGCTCATTTTGGAATCGACCTTCACGAGCGTTCCGGACGTGGCGCGGGGAATGTTTCCGTGGCTGCCGGTTCGGCTTCTCGCGCGAATCCAGTACGATACGCTGGAGCGAATCGCCCGCATCCGGTGCCCGAAACTCATCATCCACAGCCGCGACGACGATCTGATTCCGTTCGAGCATGGGCGGCGCCTGTTCGAGGCGGCCGCCGAACCCAAGACGTGGCTCGAGATTACCGGACGTCACAACGACGGGTTTTTCACATCGGGCAAGCGCTACGAGAAGGGCCTTGATGACTTCCTCTCGCGGCACGCAGGGGCGCGGCCGGCAGAATCGGCAGACGTGCGGCAGGCCAAACCGTAAGGACTCACGGGCGTTGTGGACGGCGGGGGCCTCACGATGAAACGTTTTGTGGCAATCGGCGTGACGGCAGCAGTCCTGTGTGCGGCGGGGGTGTGTCGCGCCATCACCTTCTCGGACCTCGACAAGCCGAAGCCGCCGGCTCAGCCGCCCCAGCCTCCGCCCACCCAAGCCGTGACGCCGGGCAAGCCGACGGCGCCGCCCAAACCCGCCGCCGGGCCGACCGACACGTACGCGCAGCGCGACGCCGCCTGTCACCAGAATCAGAAGTGCACGGTCGATTCGCTTCGGCTGCCGTGGGCGAAGTGCGCCGAGACGGCCCCGCCCGCCAAGGTCTTGGCCGGCAAATGGGCCATGCCGTTCGAGAGCGGCCGCCAGCGGGAGTTCTTCGCCGTCTCCGACGGTGTGATCGTGCGGGTCGAGGACCATTACGCCGACCCGCCGTTGCGGCGGGCGGGCGACTTCCGCGTAGCCAACGCCGTCTACCAGGACTGCGGGGGAGGCGTGTTCGCCTTCTACGCCCACATCCGGAAGGGGTCCGCCAAGGTGAAGGAAGGCGACCGTGTGAAGCGCGGCCAGGAGTTGGGGCTGGTGGGGAACTCGGGCGGCAACGGCGTGCCGCACCTGCACTTCATCATCCTCGACGGCGATTACTTCTCGATCCCCGGGCGGTTTCGGTTCGAGCAGATGACACCGCGCGGATGGGGCCGCCGCGACGCGGCGCCGCTCGTGGAAGACACGTACATCCGGCCCGTGACCGAACCCGCCAAGCCCGCGGCCAAACCGGCGCCGCCGCCGAAGGGGCCCGTGCGGTAGACGGGTACCACGCTTTCGCTGGCGGCGCGAAAGCATGGCACCGGCGCGTCCTGCCGTGGTAAACTGTGGCGGTTAGGGCTGCTTTGCCAACTTCGCACGCGTCCTCACAGGGGATAGCGCGGTAGGCAAGATTGGCCACCGCGCGGGGAGCACGAAGTGTTGCGCGGTGGGTCTCCGCACCCACCGCGCGGGGAGCGCGAAGTGTTGCGCGGTGGGTCTCCGCACCCACCGCGCGGGCAGGCTGCGCTTACGCCTCATTCTGCACGCCGGGTACGGAGACCCGCCGCGCAAGACACGCCGGGCCGGAAGCGTCTGGCGGAGGAACAGCCGCATGGCATTGATCCACTGCGATTACTTCTCGGAAGTGCTCGGCCTGTCGTGTTCGATGAGCGTCATCTTGCCGCAGGCCGAGGGCGAACGGACGGACGCGCACGACCGCAGGCATCCGACGCTGTGGCTGCTGCACGGTTTGTCGGACGACCACACGATCTGGCAGCGGCGGACGAGCATCGAGCGATACGTCGCCCCGCTCGGCTTGGCGGTCGTCATGCCCGCGGTGCATCGCAGTTTCTATACCGACACGACGTTCGGCTACCGGTACTGGACGTACATCAGCGAGGAACTCCCCGTCCTGGCCCGCTCGTTCTTTCCGCTGTCCGATGCGCGGGCCGACAACTTCGTGGCGGGCCAGTCGATGGGCGGCTACGGCGCGTTCAAACTCGCCTTGCGGCAACCCGACCGTTTCGCTGCGGCGGCGAGCCTCTCCGGCGCACTCGACATGGCCACGCGGCCCGAGGAGACCGAAGAGGAGTACCTGGAGGAGTTGCGGCACGTGTTCGGCGAGTTCGACGCGTTCCCCGGCAGCGAGAACGACCTGATGCACCTGGCCGGGAAGTTGGCCGCATCGGACGGACCGAAGCCGAAACTTTACGCGTGGTGCGGCAGCGACGACTTTCTGCACCAGCAGAACGTTAACTTCCGCGACCATGCCCGGCGTCTCGGCCTCGACCTCGTGTACGAGGAAGGCCCCGGTGACCACCAGTGGGCCTGCTGGGACCGGCAGATTCAGCGCGTCCTGGAGTGGCTACCGCTCGAGCGGCCCGAGGACGGTTCCTTTCGCGAATGAGGCGGCCGGCGAAAAAGGTACCAGGTACCTTTTTCGCGTTTCGCCGTTCTTGGCATCAAGAAGGGGGTTTAGGAGAAAAAGGTACCTGGTACCTTTTTCGCGGGAACCTTTTTCGGATAGGAGACGTGGGATGACAACCTTTCGCTTTCAGGGTCTTGTGGCGGTTGCCTTGGTTGTGCTGCTGCTCGGCGGCACGGAGACGATCGCGGCGCGGGGCAAACCGCCGGTTCCGGACCTGACCAAGGGCGGCGCCAAAGACGACAAGCATGACTGGAACCTGGGACCCACCGGGGCCAGGGGATGGATCTGGGCCTGGAAACTCGAAACCACCGACAGCCGCCAGATCCTCGTCACCAAGGTCGACAAGGGGTCGCCGGCCGACGGCGTTCTTGAGGTCGGCGACGTCATCCTCGGCGCGGGCGGCAAGCCGTTCGCCGAAGACGTCCGCAAAAGCCTTGGCCGCGCCATTGCCGAAGCCGAAACGCGCGAGAACAAGGGCGTCCTGAAACTCATCCGCTGGCGCCGCGGCAAGCAGCAGCACGTCCAGATCCGCCTGCCCGTCCTGGGCGCTTACAGCGACACGTCGCCGTTCGGCTGCGCGAAGTCGCAGAAGATCCTGGACGCCGGCTGCCGCTACATCGCCAAGCACATGAAGGGCGGCATCGACGGCAAGATCAACGCCCTCGCGCTGCTGGCATCGGGCAAGAAAGAGTACGCGGGCCTCGTCAGGGATTACGCCCGCCAAGCCGCGCCGCCCGATCTCAAACTCAAACTCTACGGTGGCGGCGGCATGGTGGCGTGGCACTGGGGGTACGCCAACCTCTTCCTGACCGAGTACTACCTGGCGACCGGCGACAAGACCGTGCTGCCGGCCATCCGCGAGTACGCCGTGAACATCGCCAACGGCCAGAGCGGCGTCGGATCGTGGGGACACGGCATGGCGTGGCCCGATATCAATAAGGGTAAACTTCACGGCAGCCTCGGCGGATACGGCGCCCTGAACCAGGCCGGCCTCGTATGTCACCTGTCGATGGTCCTGGCCGGCAAGTGCGGCGTCCGCGACACGGTGGTCCGGGAGGCGATCGGCCGGGCCAACCGCTTCTTCGGATTCTACATCGGCAAGGGGGCGATACCCTACGGCGACCACCGTCCCGGGTGGCAGGTGCACGACGACAACGGAAAGAACTCCATCGCCGCCGTCCTGTTCGACCTCCAGGGCCAGCGCGAAGGGGCGCAATTCTTCTCACGCATGACCGTGGCCTCCTACGGCGAACGCGAACGCGGACATACCGGCAACTATTTCAGTTTCCTGTGGGGACCGCTCGGGGCCAACCGCGCCGGCCCGGCAGCGGCGGCGGCCTTCCTCAACCAGCAGCGATGGTACTACGACCTGGCACGCCGATGGGACGGCAGTTTCCCGTACCAGGGCGGCGCCGGGGCGGCCGGGGGCGAGCACAAGTACGGCAACTGGGATTGCACGGGCGCCTATCTGCTGGCCTACGCCCTGCCGCTCGGCAAACTCCACCTCACCGGCAAGGGTGCGAGCGCGGAGGGCGCCCTGACCGGCGCCGACCTGGCCGGCGCCATCGAGGCGGGCAGGGACTTCAGTTCGTGGCACATGGGCGTCGAACCCTATCGCCGCAAGACCGAGAAGGACCTCATGACGTGCCTCAGCAGTTGGTCGCCCGCGGTGCGTCACCGGGCCGCCCAGGCGCTGGCCGAGAAGGAGGGCGACGTGGTGCGGCCGCTCGTCAGCATGCTCGGCGCCGCCGATCCGGATGGCCGTTACGGCGCCTGCCAGGCCCTGGGCGCGCTGAAAGGCCGGGCCGCCTCGGCCGTGCCCGCCCTGACGCAGGCGCTGGCGAACCGCGACCTGTGGCTGCGCATCCAGGCCTCCTACGCGCTGGCGAGCATCGGAGGTGCGGCAAAAGTGGCGGTGCCGGAACTGCTGAAACTGGTGCTCGCCGACGACAAGGGCGATCCTCGAGCC
>CAYVAM010000164.1:0-9814 GCA_964449275.1 uncultured Anaerolineales bacterium | reverse complement strand
AGCACGTCGAGGCCGCCGATGAGGTGAAACAGCGGCACGCGAGGCAGGTAGTCGGCGCGCAGGAACTGCGACGGGTACACGCCGTTGTACGCCTCGCCGAGGTACCGCGAGAGGTCCCACCCCATGAAATCCGGCCCCATGCCGCGGTAGGAGTCGATGCTGTTGGCCCGGCCGAAGGCGTCGTGGACGGCGTGGTCCACGATGCTTGCGACGACCAGGGCCGCAAGGAAGGGCATCTCGTCTTCGGGCGTGTGTTGGGCGGCAGCGCGTGCGGCCAGGCGGCGCAGTTCGTCCTCCGTCTCGCAGAAGATCTCGATGGGGTGAGCGTAGCGGGGGTACTCGGCGACGCAAGCGGCGTAAGAGTCCAGGAGGTCGGCCATCGCGCGCTGGCGTGCCTCGTGCGGCGCCTTCGAGACGGGCCACGCCCACAGGTCCATGATGAACATGGCCCCCCAGCCGACGCCCGTCTTGCCGTCCCGCGTCTCGACGGTGGCCTTCGCGTAGCCGGTGAAGGTCTCCTCGACAACGACCGCCCCGAACTTCAGTGGCGTGCGGCAGGCGGTGGGCACCTTGAACGAGCGGACCTCGCGGACGCGGATGTCGCTTTGCATTGGGCGGCTCCCTTCTCGGGTCTGGAGCCCGGTGACTGGCAGGGTGGCATGGCCATCCCGGCGCGGCGGGCAAGGTCGCCAGCCAACTATCTACCTTGCGGCCGGCAGACGGTCAACGAAGTAATCGGCCGCCGCGCGGCAAGAATTAGGGAATGGGAAAAACGGCCGCCGGCCGGTACAATCCGGCGCGCCGGGTCACTGCTGCTTTGTCAACTTCGATGCCATTGCCGCACAGGTGATACGCCGATGAACGATCGCGAAGAAACGAGCGTCTACCGCGTGCTCGACGCCAACGCCAACCGGGCGCGCGAAGCGTTGCGGGTGGCGGAGGAGACCGCACGCTTCGCGCTCCAGCGGCCGGACCTGGCCGAAGCGCTGAAGGGCGCGCGGCACGATCTTCGAGAGGCGCTCGGACGGCTCGATGCGCGGCGGCTGCTCCTTGCGCGCGACACCGCCGGCGACATCGGGACCGAACTTGCCACCGACGCCGAGGGTCGCCGCGACGGCACCGCCGACGTCGCCCAGGCCGCCTTCAAACGCCTGACCGAGGCGCTGCGGGCCATCGAGGAGTACGGCAAGACGGTCGATCCGCAGGTCGCGGCGGCCGTCGAGCGGCTCCGGTATCGGGCGTACGACCTGGAGAAACGTTTCGAGGAGGCCGCACGCCCGGTCGGCAAATTGGCCGCAGGCGGGCTGTGCGTCCTGTTGACCGAATCGCTCTGCCGCCGGCCGTGGCAGGAGGTGCTCCGCAGCGCGCTGGCCGGCGGCGCCGCGGCGATCCAGGTCCGCGAAAAGGAGATGCCGGACGCGGTGCTTCTCGCGCGTTCGCGGCAGGTCTGCCGCGCAGCCCACGAGGCGGGAGCGCTCGCGATCATCAACGACCGGCCTGACCTGGCGGTCCTGGCGGCGGCCGACGGCGTGCACGTGGGGCAGGACGACCTCTCGCCGCACGAGGCCCGGCGGATCGTCGGCCCCCGGCGGATCGTCGGCGCAAGCACGCACAGCCTCCAGCAGGCGTTGGCGGCGGCTGAAGCCGGGGCGGACTACATCGGGTGCGGGCCCATGTTCCAAAGTTCCACCAAGCCGCAGGAGGTCATCCCGGGACCGGCGCTGGCCGTCGAGGTGACGTCAAAGGTGGGCCTGCCGGTGATGGCGATCGGTGGCATCACGGCCGCCGGCGCCGCCGGGGTCCTGGCGGCCGGGGCGGAATGGCTGGCCGTCTCGAGTGCCGTCTGCGCTGCCCAGGACCCGCAGGCCGAGACGCGGCGGCTGGTCGAGGTCATCGGGTCGCACACCAACACGCCCTGATCGGCGAGAGCAGTTCACGTTCAACTGTAGCAGGGCATAGCGCGGTGGGTCTCCCGACCCACCGCGCAAAAGGGCTAAGCGGCGCTATAGTGCTAATTGTGTGGGGCGACGCCAGTCACAACGTCGCCCCACACATCCCAGCGCAGGGGCAACGCCTGACACACGATGCCACATCGCGCCCCATGCGAATGCCAGGATATTGCACATCTGGGGGTTCATGCACAATAGGGAATTATCCGTATATTGGGCCTCGAAATACCCCAGAGCCCTCCGGAAGCGGGTCGGCAAGACGAGGTGAATGTCCCCGCCGGGGCCGTCACGACTCCAGCGAGGTAAGCCCTTCGCGCACGGCAAACTTCGTCAAATCGGCCACGGAGTGGAGGTCGAGTCTCTCCATGATCTGCTGGCGGTGGGTTTCGACCGTCTTGGTGCTCACGTGAAGGCGGGCGGCGATCTGTTTGCTGGCCAACCCCTCGGCCACGAGTTGAAGCACCTCCCGCTGCCGCGCGCTCAGAACCGTCGAGACCGGTGATTCGGCCGACGTGGTTCCGTGGACGAGGCTCTCGACGGCGATGCCGACGATGGCAGGGCTGAGATAGGCCCGGCCGCCCGTCACCGTCCGGATGGCGCCGACGAGTTCGTCGTAGGCGCAGTCTTTCAGGAGATACGCCCGTGCCCCGGCTTTCAGCATCTCCGCAACGAATCGCCGATCCGAATGCATCGACAGGGCAACGATCTTGACCTCGGGGCGGCGTTTCAGGATCTGGCGTGTAGCCTCCACGCCGTTGAGGTCGGGCATCGAAACGTCCATGACGACGACGGTGGGCTTCAGTTCCCTGGCCAAACGGACGGCGTCGCGGCCGTTGTCGGCCTCTGCCACCACCTGGATGTCGTCCTGCTTCTCGAGCAGCGCCCGCAGTCCGCTGCGCACGATCTCGTGGTCGTCAGCCAGCAGGATTCTCAGGCTCATGGCCGACCTCCGGCGTCGTTATGTCGTTACCTTCGAGGGGGGCGATCAGCGTGGCGCGCGTTCCCCGGCCGGGCGCGGACTCGAGTTCCAGCCGTCCGCCCAGATAGCCGAGCCGCTCGCGGATGCTGAACAGGCCGAACCCGCCCTTCAAGTCGGGGTGGGATTGGACGGCAGCGTGGTCGAAGCCGACGCCGTCGTCGTCGACCGTGATTTGAACCGTGTCGCCGTCGCGTCGCGCTCGGACGGCGGCGCGGCCGGCCCGGGCGTGCTTCGCCACGTTCACGAGCAGTTCTCCGGCGGCGCGGAACAGCGTCACGCGCAGGTTCTCGGCCAGCGGTTTGGGTTGGCCGTCGTCGCCGAACTCGCAGGGCACGCCGTGACGTTCCTCGAACTGCTCGGCCAACCCGTGCAGCGCGGCGCCGAGGCTTAATTCGTGGAGGGCGGGAGGGCTCAGGTCGAGGATCAGCGACCGCATGTTCTGGACCGCCTTGTCGAGGAGGCGGAGGGCCTCGCCGATGGGCTCGACCGTCGCGGCCTCGTCGGCCAAGTCGCGTGCTTCCCCCAACTTGATCTTCGCGACGGCCAGGTCCTGGATAACGTCGTCGTGCAGGCGTGCGGCGACCCATTGGCGCTGGCGTTCCTCCGTCAAGACCAGTTCGGAAGCCAACGACCGGAGTTGCCGTTGATGGACCTGAAGTTCCTCCTCGGCCCGTTTGCGGTCGGTGATGTCCTGCCACTGGCGCAGCGCCCGGCGGGCGATGCGCGGCATGTCGGCGAAGGTCACGTCGGATTTGACGACGTAGTCGATGGCGCCGGCCTTCATGACATCGACGGCGGCCTGCTCGTCGCCGTGGGCGGTCATGACCATGAGCGGGTAGGCTGCCTCGGACCACTCGCCCGAGAGCAGGTCGGTTCCCTTGCCGTCGGGAAGGAGCAGGTCGGCGATGACCAGGTGAGGGCGCGACCGGGCCAGGTAGGCGCGGGCCTCGGTAAGGGTGCCGGCAACGGCCAAGCCCTTGGCCGCACCGCGCAGGGCGAAGGCGCGGCGGATCAGTTCGGCGTGGTCCTGTTCGTCCTCAACGATCAGGATGCGGCACGGATCGTCTCCCATCGGCATGCCCCCCAATTTGCACACTGCTCCGGGTCACGCCGGCTGGCCACCTGCTTCGGACCACGGGTAATGGTTCCAGCCGAGCCAGTAGAACCCCAGGTCGTCCATCAGCCGGGCGAAACTGTCGAAGTCGACCGGTTTGACGAGGTAACTGTTCGCGTGGTACTCGTAGGCCTGGGCGACGTCCTGCTCGGCCCTGGACGTGGTGAGGATGACGACGGGTGTCCTGGTCAGTTCGTCGGAGGTCCGGATTTCCTTCAGCACTTCCAGGCCGTCGATCTTCGGCAGGCGCAGGTCCAGCAGGACGACGTGCGGCCGTGGGCTGGTCGCAGGATCGGTATAGTCGCCGCGGCGAAACAGATAGTCCAGGGCCTCCTCGCCGTCGGCCACGTGGAAGATCTTGTTGGCCACGCGGTGATCCCGAAGGTTGCGCAGAATCAACTCCGTGTGGTCCTCGTTGTCCTCGACGAGCAGGACCGTCAGGGGTTCGCCCTGGAGACTATTCGTCTTCACCATTGGTCGATGCTCCTTCTCTTGGCAGCGCAAAGCAGAACGTGCTGCCGTGCCCTTCGCCCTTCGATTCCACCCAGATGCGGCCGCCGTGGACCTCAACGACGCGTTTGGTAATAGCCAGGCCGATGCCGGTGCCTTCGGACGCGCCCCGATGCAGTTGGTCAAAGAGGCCGAAGATCCGGTCGTGGTATCTCGGATCGATGCCGATTCCGTTGTCGCGGACCCAGCAGAGGGTTTCACCGCCGTGGTGGCGGCCGCCGACCTCGACGCGGGGCTGGGGCTGGTCGCCCATGAACTTGACGGCGTTGTCCATAAGGTTCTGCATCACGGAGAGGAGGCGCGGCCGGTCGCCGCGGACGACGGGCAGGTCGGGCGGGATGTGGACCTCGACGCCGCTCTCGCCGACGCGCAGGGCCATCAGTTCCATCGCCTCGCGTGCCAGGTCCGCGAGCGGCACGTCTTCGGGCGGGCCGACGACGCGGCCGACGCGCGACAGGTCCAGCAACTCATCCAGCAACTGGTGCATGCGGTCGGCCGCACCCGAGATCCGACGCAGGTCCTCGTGAACCTGCTCCATGGTGCCTTCGGCGATTCCCTTCTCCAGGAGTCCTGCGAACCCCTTGATGGTGATAAGCGGGCCCTTCAGGTCGTGGCTGACGGTGTAGGCGAACCGTTCGAGTTCGGCGTTTTTCTGTTCGAGTTCGGCGACGAGTCTTTCGCGTTCCTCTTCGGCCCGTTTGCGCTCGGTGATGTCGGTTATCAGCCCAAGCGTTCCGATGAATGTCCCCGCGTCATCGCAGAGTGGAGATGCGGAAAGAGAGAAGTATTTGGCATCACCCGCTTTGGTGTACAACACCGTCTCATATTGTGAAGCCTCGCCCCCTTTTCGCTTTTGGGTCTGCTCCCTGTACTTTGCGAATTCCTCCGGGACCGTGAGATGTTGCAAGTTGAGTCCGATGAGTTCTTCCGGTTCGTAGCCCAACAGCCGACCGTAGGCTCGGTTGCAGAAGAGGATGTTCTCGTCCGGATCGACAATCCCAATACCCTCTTGGGCAGTTTCCACGAGCGTTCGGTATTTCTTCTCCGATTCGCGCAGCGCCTCCGCGGCCCGTTTGCGGGCGGCCGTGACTTCCAGATCGTGCAGGGCGAAGGCCAGGTCTGCGGCGAGTTCCTCCAGGAGGCCCTTTTCTTCCTCATCGGCGACGAAACGACGGGGTATCGAGACGGCCAACAGACCGAACACCTTCCCGCCGTGGGCCAACTGGACGGTCATGCCTGCAAGGCCGCCGTAGGATTCCGCCAGGGGACAGTCGGAACACGTGAGGGCGGGGTCTTCAACGACCACGACGCCGGGTTGGGCCAGCGCGGTTCGTCCGCACTCCGGCAGGCGTCCGGCCTCCAGGCCCCGGGCCATTGGCTCGAACGCCTCGGCCAGACCGGCCTCGGCCCAGGTTGACCACGACCCCGACTCGTCCAGCACGGCGATCCAGGCGTTGTAATAACCGCGCGTGTGGACGAGCGTTTCGCAGGCCCGCTTCAGGAGCGTGTCGTGGTCGGTCTCCCTGACGATGAGTTGGTTGATGTTCCGGACGGCCCGCAGAACGGTGTTGAGGTGCTCGATCCTCTCTTCGGCCCGCCGGCGCTTGGCAGCGTAGCCGGCGATGACCAGACCGAGGACCACGAACGCAAGAAACGCCGCCGAGCGGTCGTAGACTTCTTGGGCGGGGATGTCCAGGACCAAGACGTTCCAGAACGCGCCCTCATGGGAAACGTAGCAATCGAGAGCGGCGTCCAGAACCCAGAAGCCGATGCCGGCCAGAAGGCACAAGAGAAACGCCTTGTGTTCGGTCTTCACGATGCGGACTCCGGCTGCCGGAGCGGGACGGAAAACACAGACGCCGCCGGAATGGCGGCGAACGGACGCGCCGGCGCGCCGGCGCAACCCCTCAGATTGGCTGCGATGTGTCGGTCAGGCTGGCCCATCCCGGTTGCACCCAACGAAGGCCTGCCCTGCCTGTCCCCCGCGCCTCCGCATCTTCGACGACGCTCCGGGATACGTCAAGCGGAAAACCCGCCGGGGGGAAGAGCCGCACCCCGGCCACGGGGATGTGACCACGGGTCATGGGACGGGGCGCTGTTCGTTTCAGCCGCGTCAGGCGGCGCGGCCGTAGCCTTTGGTGGCGGGTGCGGCCTGGGGCGGGCCGCGTTTGTTGGGCGCTTTTTGTGGATCGCGGTCGAGCAGCCGCTCGGCCATCTCGCGCTGTTCGGGGCTGAGGACGCCCATGACGCGCTCGCGTGCCGCGCGGACCATCTCGACGTGGCGGCGCTTAAGGTCCTGCGGCGGTCGTCCGGCGGGCGTCTGGCCCCGCAGGTCGTTCGCGCGTTTCGAGACGTCCTGTAGGATGAGGCGGATGCGGTCGGTCTGCTCGGCCGAGATGCCGAGTTTCTCGCGGACCTTCGCGGCGAGCAGGATGGCCAGGCCGCCGGTGGCGCGAGACATCTCGGCCCGGTCGCGGTAGATCGTCTTGAGTTTGGCCTGCTGGTCGGGCGTCAGGACCTCGGCCGCCTCCTTCGTGATGGTTTCCATGTCGCCTGCGGCGGCGCGTGTGGCCTCCTTGGCGATGTCGGCGGCCTGGCGTTTGATGTCGCCGCGTTCCTCTGGGGTCCGGGCCTGTTTCATGCGGTCTCCGATCACCTCCCGGACGTCGGCGCGGATGCTGTCCTGGAGCCGTTGGATCTTTTCCTGGAGGACGAAGATCCGCTTTCCCTGCTCGTCCGAGAGACCGAGTTCCGCCCGGACGGCCGGGTCCTGGAGGAGCCTGAGGAGCACCACGGCGCGCTTGCGGTCGGTGGACGCGCTTTTCGACTTTTGCGGCTTCTCCATCTTGGGGCGGTCCTTTTTATTGGCCTTGCTCTTCCTGGGCTTGTCGAAGTCCTGCTTGGCCAGATAGAACCGTGCGGCGCCGTCGTAGATGGCCGGCACAATCTGTGGCTTCATGGCGGGTGCGGGCTCGGGCGCCCGGCTCTGGCCGCCAAAACCCATACCGCCGAACATGGCGCCGCCGCCGAAGTTCATGAACATCGACCGCTGGTTGGCGTCGGCTTCTGCCAGGAGTTTCTCGGCCTTCGGTTTCTGGTCGTCCGTCAGGAGTTTGAAGACGCGCTCGCGGGTCTTCTTGACGGACTCCTCGCGGAACGTGCGAAGGCCCTCGAACAGGGCGCGATAGGCGTCGCGGCTCTGGTCGGACCCCGCGTCCGGGTTGGCCGCCTGGATGGCCTTGCGTTTTTCGTCGAGGGCCTTGCGGTGCTCGTCGAAGCGGTCGGCCGCCTCCAGGAGGGTCTTCTTGATCTTCTTGGACTGGACGTCGTCGAGGCCGAGTCGCTCCTTTGCGCTGGCCGTCGTCAGGATCCACAGGTTGCCGCACGCGAACATCAGGCGGCCCCGCTCGCGGACGACCTCCTCGAGTTTGGTTTTCTGTTCCTCTGTAAGTGTGTCGATGGTTTCCTGCATGATCTTATCGAAGGTGGACTGTGCGCCGCGCAGGGCCTGCCACGTTTCGCGTCGCATCTGGCGTTCGTGGCCTGCGGGGTCGCCGGCGCCGGGGCCGTCCGCGTCGTTGGAGCCGAACTGCATCCGCACGTCGTCCTGGATGCGGTCGCGCTGCTTCTGGGACTTCTCGATGAGGGCGCCGATCTTTTTTTCCTGGGCGTCCGTCAGGTCGAGTTCGGCCCGGATATCCTCGTCGGCCAACATGCGGAACGCGTACTGATTGCGGAACCGGCTGACCATTTCCTGGCGTTGGGTCTCGTCCATGCCGCGCCACCGGCTGATAGCACCGCTCAGGCGCCCGCTCGATCCGCGTCCGCCTGCGCCCGTGGCGGCCTGGCTGACGCGAGACGGCGTCCCGCCCGGGGCCGCCTGCACTTCGACTTTCACCGCGGCACTTCCGATGACGGCCACGTCCTGGATGAGGCGAAACTCGGCCGCCTCTTTCTGGGCGGCGGGGCGGTGCCTCTTCTCAGGTGGTCGCGGCGGGCGATCTCGCGGCTCCGGCCGTTCGGGCCTTTCGGGCGGCCGGGGAGCAGGCTGCGGTTCGGAGGGACGGCGGCGGAGCAACTGCTCGACCTTCTTACGCTGCTCGGGGCCCAGGATCTGCATGAGTCGCTCGCGGACGGCTCGCATCCGCTCGGCCCCCTGGGCACGGACACGCTCCATCATCTGTCGCACCCGCTCGCCGCGCTCCTGCGGCGGGACATCCTTGGCGGCCTCGCGGACACGGTCCATCACGTGGGCCATGGCTTTGCGGACCTCGGCCAGGACATCGCGGATGCGTTCGATCTGTTCGTCGGAAAGGCGGAGCGCCTCGCGGACGTTGGGGCTGAGGAGCCTCTCGAGGCCGGCGCCCGGGCGGGTGGTCATCGAGCCGCGCGGGCCGGGGCGCTCGCCCTCGCCGCGACGGCGCTCCTGCCGGCCGCGCTCTTGACGCTCGCGCTCCTGGCGTTCGGGCCGCATCCGTCGCTCGTGCTCCTCATCCATTTGGCGCTCGCGGTCCTCGTGCATTTGGCGCTCGCGGTCCTCGTGCTGGCGGCGTGCCATCTCTTCGGGCCGGTGAGGTCGCCTCTCCTGGCGCTCCTCGTGCATTCGGCGCTCGTGGTCCGGTCGCGCCTGGTGCACGTGGCGCTTGAACTCCTCGGCGAGGCGGCGTTTGTGTTGTTCGATCTCCTCGAGTTGCTGGTGCACCCGGCGGACGTGTTCCTGGAGTTCCTCCTGGAGCCGCCGCTGTTGGGCCTCGAGTCCCTCCATCTTGCCCCGGAACATGCGCTCAGGCTCCTCGCGTCCGGGGGGGCCGATCTGCGGGCGCGGTCCGCGCGGCGAGGGAGACGGACGACCTTCCGGACGCCGGACTTCGCCGCGCAATACCTCGTCGCGGGCGCTTCTCGGACGCTGGGCCGATTCGGCAACCGGCAAGGCCACCAAGACCGCGACCACTGCTGCGGCCACAAAGGTCACTTGAACGCTGCGTTTCACGATCGGCCTCCTTCTGTTTGCCTGAACAGGCGGACCCCATCTCGACGCCCTGAGTATACCAAGACAAAGTGCGGGCGCACCAGTCGATTCCGACCGGATGGGGACCGTCTGTCAGGCCTCTCTCGCCGGACCTACGCCGGACGGCCGTAGCGCGATCTTGGCGGTTCCGGCCGCCACTGATCCTTCTCACCCCGCTTCTCCGGCGGCGGACCACCACGCTGCGGACCGCGACCGCCACGACCCATCTCAGGCGGACCACCGCGCTGCGGACC
>CAYVAM010000163.1:0-9909 GCA_964449275.1 uncultured Anaerolineales bacterium | reverse complement strand
GCAAGTGGAAACTGCTGATGAACCCCGACCGCAGCCGCGTGGAACTGTACGACATTCCGGCCGACCCCTCGGAAGTGGACAACAAGGCCGCCGCCCATCCCGACGTGGTCGAACGCCTTGCGGAGAAACTCCTGGCCTGGCAAAAAACGCTGCCGGAAGGCCCCGTCCTTCCCGGCGCCGGCTCGAACGCCTACCGCTGGCCGCAAGCCCGGTAGTTCGAGCCCGTGCCGTTCGAGCCCGTGCCGCTCGAGCCCGCTGCGGAAGCAGCGGGGAACGTTCCCGTCCATGGCACCAAGAAGGGCGCAAAGGAGTAACCCGTGAACCGCAGACAGTTCCTCAGCGCGATGGGGGCAGCAACACTCGCGGGCGCCGCCGCGACGGCCATGCACTCACCCAAGCCCGCACGCGCAGCCACCGGCCGGCGCAAGCGACCGAACATCATCTACATCATGGCCGACGACCTCGGCCAGTACGACATCGGTTGCTGCGGAGGCAGCCACATCCTGACGCCGCACATCGACCGCATCGCCGCCACCGGCGTCCGCTTCACCCAATGCTACGCCGGCAGCACGGTCTGCGCGCCGTCGCGGAGCGTCCTGATGACGGGCCGGCACACCGGCCACACGACCGTCCGCGGAAACGCCAGCGCCATCGGCGGCGGGCGAGTCCCGCTGAACGCCGACGACGTGACCGTGGCCGAGGTCCTCCGGGAGGCCGGCTACACAACCGGCATCGTCGGCAAATGGGGCCTCGGCGAACCCGGCACGCGGGGCATTCCGAACAAGCAGGGTTTCGACTTCTGGTTCGGGTACCTGAACCAGCGCCACGCCCACAACTACTGGACGGAGTACCTGTGGCGTAACACCGAGAAGGTGGAGTTCGCCGGCAACTCGCCCGAGAATCGCAAGGCCTACTCGCACGACCTGATGACGAAGGAGGGCCTCGCTTTCATCCGCCGGGCCGCCGAGGGCTCGAAGCCCTTCTTCCTGTACGCGGCGTACACGATTCCGCACGGCAAACTCCATCCGCCCGACGACAAACCGTACGCCGACAAGCCGTGGAGCCAGGCCGAGAAGAACTACGCCGCCATGGTCACGCGGCTCGACGGCGACGTGGGGCGGCTGATGGCGCTGCTGAAGGAACTCGGCCTCGACTCCGACACCATCGTCTTCTTCTGCTCCGACAACGGCTGGACGCCGTCCTACTGCGGCGCGAAGAGCGCCTTCAAGAGTGGCGGCCCGCTTCGCGGCAACAAGGGGAACCTGTACGAAGGCGGCATCCGCGTGCCGATGCTCGTCCGGTGGCCCGGCCGCATCAAGCCCGGCGCGGTCAGCGACCAGGTCTGGGCGTTCTGGGATTTCCTGCCCACCGCCGCCGACCTCGCCGGCGCCGAGGCGCCTGCGGGCATCGACGGTATCTCGATGCTGCCGGCCATCCTGGGCACAGAGCAGAAACAGCAGCACGAGTTTCTTTACTGGGAGTTCCGCACCGGCGGGTTCCAGCAGGCCGTCCGATGGGGAGACTGGAAAGGCATCCGGCACGGCACACAGCAGCCGCTCGAACTCTACAACCTGAAAGACGACCTTTCGGAGAACAACGACGTCGCGAAGGGTCACCCGGAGGTCATCAAGAAGATCGAGGCGTTCATGGCCGGCGCACGCACGCCGTCGAAGCACTGGCCCGCCCTGCCCGGCCCGCGCTCGAAGAAGAGGAAGTGAGGCCGCCGCCAGGGGTACCTGTTTAGCGTGCTCTCGAAGCGAGACAATTCGACCGAGCCCTCGCCAAAGGCGAGGGCGAGCGGAGCGCTGTACCCCGAGTGCCCGCAGGAAATCTCGTCGTCCGGACACGGATAACGGCGAGATTCCTCGACTCGTCCCGGCGCGCCGGGACTCGCTCGGAATGACACGCTAAACACGTACCGCCGGCCTATCGGGCAACCTTCTTCGGGTCGTTCGCCCACCCGTGCTCCTCGGCCATGGTGGTGGGTGTGAGAAGACGAATGCCCCTGTTGTCACGAACCACGTAGAGAAAATCATTCGCCGCCTGCACGCCTGCCGTGGCCGCGAAATGGCCCGAATCCGCGAAGGTAATCCCGTCCTTCTGACCGATGGCCATGAAGGTCCGGACCGGTCGGCCCGCCGCAAGATCCCACACACGCGCGAGCCGCTCGTAGCCGGCCAACAGCCGACCATCCGGAAGCCATGCCAACAGGCCGACCTGCCCCATGCGGTGGAAAATCTCGCCCACCGGCTTGCCGGAGGCGTCCCAGAAGCGAATCGTGCCCGTCGCGTCGCCGGCCGCCAGTTGCGTGCCGTCGCGAGACCAGTCCAGTGCGGTCGTGCCCTGACCGCCCTCGGCCGCCTTCACCGTGGCCGCCGCCTGCCACGTCTGGGTGTCGTAGATGTAAACACCGCTGAACTCGGCCTGGCGGCTCGCCGTCTCTCCTGCTGCCAGGAACCGGCCGTCCGGCGACCAGGCCGACCGGCCGATCTTGATCTTCCGGGATACGGCCTGGAGCGTCTGAAGCACCCGTCCCGCGCGGCCGTCCACAATGGCGATGCCGCCGCCGGACGCCGGGCAGGCCAGCCACTTGCCTCCGGGAGACCACGGTCCCGTGCCTGCGGTTCCCTTGACCTTGCCAGCCCGCTTGCCTGAAACCACGTTCCACAACTCCAGCGTGCCTTCCCGCTGCTGCGCCGCCAGGACCTTGCCGTCCGGGGACCACGCAAGGGAATAGAACGTCTGTTCCGAGCCGAGCGTTTTGAGCCGACGATCGGTCCGGATGTCCAGTAACCGGATGCCCCCTCCGTACACCGACTGGGCCAGCACCTTGCCGGTCGGCGACCAAGCGATCGCATAGGTGGAATAACTGCTGCTAAGTTCGAGCACCCTGAACAGCATCCCGTTTTCGAGGTTCCAGAAGCGGACCATCGTGGGCTGCCCGCCGGCACAGGCCAGCCACTTCCTGTCGGGCGAGACAACTGTCTTGCCGAGCGTTTTCAGCGCCCGCGTGACACTCCAGACGCGTTCGCCGCTGATCGGGTCCCAGACGCGGAGCGTTACGGTCGGTGGACTGCTCTCGCGCACACACGCAGCCAGGAGTCCACCGTCGGGGGAGTACGTGATGCCGTCCACGGTGTCGCCCTTCGCGTCGAGAACCCGCACCGCCTTCCCCGACTCGGCGTTGAGGATGGCCGGGGGAACGGATCCGGCTGCCAGCAACTGCCCGCTGGACGAGAAGGCCACGGAGGAAACGCCTCCGTAGGCGCCCTCGCTCTTCCACTTCCAGCGAGACGTCAAGGTAGCCAGGTCGAGCAGTGTCGTCCCGCGGCTGTGCCCGATCGCGAGTGTCTTGCCGTCGGGCGAGACGGCCAGCGTGCGGCCGCTGATGGGCTCCGCCGTCGGCCTTTCCTGTCCTGTGCCGAGGTCCCAGAACCGCACCCGGTAGCCGGCCGAGACCACCGATTTGCCGTCGGGCGTGAACACCACCGACCGGACCCCATACTCGGCGCCCTCGAGCGACCGGGTCATCTTGCCCGACGCTACGTCCCACAGCCCCACCGTCTTGTCGCTGCCGGCCGATGCCAGGGTTTTGCCGTCCGGCGACCACGCCACCGCGTTGACGCTGCCCTCGTGGCCTTCGAGGACTTTGACCTGAAGGCCCGACGCCACGTCCCAAAGGCGGATGGTCCGGTCGCTGCTCGCCGAGGCAAGCGTCTTGCCGTCGGGCGAAAAGGCCAAGCCACGAACCTGACCGTTGTGCCCGAACATCATGCGGACCGGGAGCCCGCTCTGGGGCTCAAGCAGCCGAATGGTCCCCGTGCCTCCCGCCGCCGCCAGGTGCTTGCCGTCCGGGCTGAAGGCAACGGCCAGGATGAAGCCGCGTGGCTGCCGCGTCTCGATGGTCCACGACACCACGCCCGGCACAGGCGACGGCCGCGTGACCAGCGCCAAGTCGCTCATCGCCCCCGCGCGTTTGGCGCCCACAAGGCCGGACGCGACAGGGGCACGCTTGCCGACGGCGAGGACGGCCAGCGACGGATGCGCCTCGAGTTCCTCCTCGATTTGTTTCAGGGCGAGTCTGACCCTGGTGCGGCTCAGATCCTCAGCGGTGTGCAGTTCCAGGTACCGCCGGTAGTAGTCCCTGGCGTGTCGGAGCGTGGCGCCCTTGCTGGCCTCGGTCGCTTCCTCGAACAGGCGACGGTACCAGTCGCCCAGTTCCAGGCAGGCCCGCTGCGGCATCCGTTCGACGCTCATTCCCGCCACGATCACGAGTTTCGACAGCATGTCGCTGCGGTCGGGCGGGAGGCAGTTGGCGGCTTCGGCCGGGTCGTCGAACTCTACGATGTGGAGTGTGACGAGGGCGTTGCGTGCTTCCTTATCGTCGGGGTTCGCCTTGAGGCGCTGCCGGAGGGCCGCGGCGCCCTCCATCGCCTGGCGGCGGGATTCGGCAAACTTGATCGCGAGTTGCACCGAGTCGGCCAAGGTGGACTTGGCGATCTTCGCAAGGGGCAGCGCCCGGCGCCACCGGGCCGCTGCGCCGGCGAAGTCTTTGGCCTCAGCCCGGCCGTTGGCCGCGCGGGCGATGGCATCGAAGAGCACTTCCCCCATGCCCCTGCGTTCGGCGCTGCGGGCACGATTGTATTGCGTCTGGTGGAAGTCCACCAACTTGTCCAAGGCCGCCGGTCTCTGCCCGGGAACCTTCTCGGCCAGAAAGTCCATCGCCCCGACGGCGGTCTTGTGACCGTCCGGATGGCGTAGGCCCAGCATGTGGGCTTTCTCGCACAGGACGCCCAGTAACCCTGGGCTGGCCTCGGCCGCCCGCGCCGCCTCCAGCAGTTTGCCGGCGAGGGCCACGTCGTCCTTGCGGTCGGCGCTGGCCATGACCTGCCGGACCTGCTTCCCGTAGAGCGATTCAAAGACCTCCACGGCCTTCTCGGCAGCGGGGACCTCCCCGCCCGGCGCAGCCGTGGCGGCCGGCAAGAGAAGTAAGCAGGCGGCGAGAAACCAGCCGAGGTGGCTCAGCAAAGCCTCCTCCTTCGCGAAGTGTCCTTCCACGCGCGTTAAACCGCAGATCCGCGAACGACTACCGGTCAATTGCGAAGAGAAAGCGATAGATGCCACACCCCAACTGCTTCAAGCGGCATCCGGTCCGTGCCAGTGCCACCCGCCATGTTCGTCTCCCTGCGGCGGTTCGACTCATCGCCTGCCAGTATAAGCGGTCCTGCGGCAGTTTGCCCTACAACGCCACTTCCCGCGCGGCGGGTCTCCCGACCCGCCGCGCGAAATGGCTAACTGGCGCTGTAGGGCTAGGCCTTCTTGTGCAGATACTTCGACGCGCGGCGCAGATTCGTGTGCTCGGCCACCATGAACACGCGGTCGCCGCTCAGAATCTGGGCCCGGCCGCGAGGAATGATGAACGTCTGCGTCTCCGGACGATAGATGCCCGTGATGACGCACTCATCCGGGAAGCCGGCGTCGGCCCCGATCTCGCTGACCGACTTGCCCGACACGGCCGCGCCGTCCGGAACGGTGTCCACCACGATCGAGGCCTGGCCGGCGCCGAAACTGTAGACCTGCCTCAGGTGCGGCTCTTCGATCTCCAGGAGCAACTGGCTTGCGAAGACGTTGGCCACGTGGACCGTTGTGTTGACGCCGGCCAGTTTGTAGGCGCTCTCGTACTGGGGGCTCCGCAGGCGTGCGATGACCCGCTGGACGCCGAAACTCTTCGCCAGCACCGCAAAGGCCAGGTTGTCGGCATCGGCCCGCATGGTGCAGACCGCCACGTCGGCCCGGTCGATGCCGGCCTGCTTCAGAATCTCGATGCTGCTCGCGCTGCCGCACAGCGCCATCGCCCCCAGGCGCGACGCGACCCGCTCGCACACCTCCTTGTCCTTGTCGATGACCACGACGTCGTGGCGCGCTTTGACGAGTTGCGCCGCCAGCCCCCGACCGACGAGTCCCGCACCGGCAATCACGATATACATGGGGTTCCCCTACTTCCAGGTTCGACGGCTCACCAACAGGAGGAGCGGCAGGATCTCGAGCCTCCCGGCAACCATGCCGATAATGTAAACCACCTTGATCGCCGGATGAAGGGCTGCCATGTCCGGCACCGAGATGTAGCACGGCCCGATGTTGCCCAGGGCCGAGAACATGCCGCTCGCCGATTCCAGCGCCCCGTGATCCGACAGCAGCGCCGTTGCCGCGCCGCCAAACAGCAGCAGAATGATCCACGCAAACAGCAGCGCGGCTACGCGCCGAAGTTCCTCCGTTTCGACGATTTCGCCGTCAACCACTACCGGGTTCAGCACGGCCCGTCCGTAGATAAGCCGTCGCGTCTGCCGGCCCACCATCTTCAGGAGCACGCCCACCCTCAGCACCTTCAGCCCGCCGCCCGTCGAGCCGACGCACCCGCCGATGACCATCAGGACGAGAAAGATCTGTTTCGCCATGCCGGGAAAGTAATCGCCCGCAATGTCCTGGGTGCCGAAACCGGTCGTCGTCACCAGCGCCACCACCTGAAAGACGCTCGTGCGGAACGTCTCCTCCACGCGCGCCGCATCCCTCAGGTCCAGTCCGAACTTCCGGAAATGGTCGAGCATCACCAGGGCCGTCGCGCCGAACACGATGGTCCACCACAGACGCATCTCCAGGCTGTCCCACAGCGCCCGGATGCCGCCGCGCAGCACGCGGTAATGAACGAAGAAGTTGATGCCCCCCAGCAGCATCGCGGCCGTCACCGTGTATTCGATAAGCACGAAGTGCGGGTGGCCCGTCTCGCGGTAGTGCGCGATGCTGGCGTCGTACGGCGAGTAGCCGCCCGTCGAGAGCCCCGTCATCGCGTGGTTGGCGGCGTCGAACAGGCTCAGGCCCTCCAGCACCAGCGCCGCCGTCACCGCCGCCGTGAAGCCCGCGTAAATAACCCAGAGGATCTTGAGCGTGTTGAAAAGGCCCGGCGCCGGACGCCGCGCGAACACCTTGTGGCTCTCGGCGCCGAACAATTGGTGCGCGCTCTCGCCCGTGTACAGGATCGCCAGGAAGAACGTCAGGATGCCCAGGCCGCCGAGCCATTGGATGAACGACCGCCAGAACAGGATGCTCTGCGGCAGATGCTCAAGGCCCTGGAGCATCGTGATGCCGGTCGTCGTAAACCCGCTGACCGACTCGAAGTACGCATCGAGATAAGGAATGCCGAGGCCCAGCCACAGCGGCAGCGCCCCGACGGCAGAAACCATGAACCATGCCAGGGCACACAGGATCATCGCCCGCCGTCTGTCCAGCGGCGGAAGCCGCATGTTCCGCTTCAGGACCAGTCCTGCCGCCAGCGCCACCCCCGCCGGAACGTAGAATGCCCACGCCGTCACCGCCTCCCCATCCGGACCGGCGAGCATGGTTTGCACGGCGAGCGGCAGAAGCGCCAGAACGCCGAATATCCAGGTCAGCAGTCCCAGATAGTCCAGAACAGGCCGCCAATAGTGCCACCGGCTCCTCATGGCATTCTGCGTCCTTCCATCCCGCGGCGAGGAATCGGCGCCGTCCCCCACGGCCCCTTTCGGCCGGCTGGCACGTTTTCGATACACCCTCTTACAACTCATCGGACCCATACAACTACAATCTTCAAACAAATCCGCGTTGCCCGACCGGCCGCGGCCGCAAAAAGAGCAGGCAACCGCGAGGCGACGCTGGAACCTAACCCCTCGTATCCGCGCCGCCGCCTGGTATAATACCGCCGTATTCGAACCCCCTGCGAAAGGAGATCGTCATGCGACGTTACCGACTGTCAATCTTGGGTCTGAGCCTTCTCTTGGTGGCGCTCGTCGGGGCGTCGGTCCACTCCGGCGAGGCCAGGAAAATGAGCGACGCCGAGCGCGAAGAGTTTATCAAGAACTTCAATCGCACCGGCATGGACACGACGCCCGGCGATGCCATGCTCCTGCGCATCCTGGTCGAGGCACGAAAGGCCAAGTGCGGCGTCGAGGTGGGGTCATTCAAAGGCTTCGGCGCCATCAACATGGGCATCGGCTTTGAGCGGAACGGCGGGCGCCTGACCACGCTCGAAATCAACCCGAAAACCGCCGACCAGTGCCGCGAGAACCTCCGGAAAGTCGGACTCGAAAAAACCGTCACCTGCATCACGGGCGACGCCCTCAAGACGCTCCCCAAACTGGAGGGTGAGTTCGATTTCGTCTTTATCGACGCCGTCAAACGCGACTATTTCAAATACCTCAAG
Source organism: uncultured Anaerolineales bacterium (assembly GCA_964449275.1). Lineage (GTDB taxonomy): Bacteria > Planctomycetota > Phycisphaerae > FEN-1346 > FEN-1346 > JAUVZF01. Next base: position 1,676 of record CAYVAM010000163.1, on the reverse strand, counting down.
GCCATCGAGCCCAAACTGGTGCCCGGCGCCGTCATCGTCGCCGACAATACCATCCGCTCAGCCAAGGCCATGCCGGACTTCTTCGGTTACCTCCAGGACAGCCCCGACTACGAGATAGTCACCGTCCGGGCTTCCCTGGAGAAGAAAGACGGCATGACCATCGCCTACAAGATCCGGTGAACCCAAGGAACGGTCAGGAAGACAGGGAGGAATGCGCAATGAACGCTTGGTCTCTGCCGGCAGTTTCGATTCTGCTTCTCTCGGTGGTGACCGGCTGCGCCGCCGCCGACGCGCGTATCGAGTCGGTGCCACGGCCGCCGACCGATCAGCGAGCCGCGCTGTATCCGTCGAACCGCGAGCCGCTCGCTCCAAGCCCGCTCGTCAAACTCCCCATCGGCGCCGTAAAACCCCGCGGGTGGCTCAGGCACATGCTCCGTCTGGAGGCCGATGGCATGGTCGGCCATCTGACGGAACTCAGCCGATGGTGCAAGGCCGACGGAAACGCCTGGCTCAGCCCCGAAGGCAAGGGCCACAGCCCGTGGGAGGAACTGCCCTACTGGCTCAAAGGCTTCGGCGACATGGGCTACGTCCTGAGCGACGAGCGCATCATCAAGGAGGCCCGCAAGTGGATCGAGGGCATCCTCTCCAGCCAGCGCGACGACGGCTGGTTCGGGCCGCGCTCGAACCTGACCAACGTGGGCGGCAAGTCCGACATCTGGCCCAACATGATCGCCATGAACTGCCTCCAGTCTTACTATGAGTTTACGGGAGACGAGCGAGTCCTGCCCCTGATGACCAAGTACTTCCGCTGGCAGGCGTCCGTCCCTGAAGAGGATTTCATCGTCGGCTCCTGGCAGAAGGTGCGGGCAGGCGACAACCTCGCCAGCATCTACTGGCTCTACAATCGGACGGGCGAGAAGTGGCTGCTCCAGGTGGCCGAGAAGGTCCATCGCCGAACCATCGACTGGACGGGCGGCGTCGCCAACTGGCACGGCGTCAACATCACCCAGTGCTTCCGCCAGCCGGCCATCTTCTGGATGCAGACAAAGGATGAGAAGTTCCGCCAGGCCGCCTACCGAAACTACGACACCGTCATGGGCCTCTACGGGCAGGTGCCCGGCGGCATGTTCGGCGCAGACGAGAACTGCCGCAAAGGATGCGACGACCCGCGACAAGCCGCAGAGACCTGCTCCATGGTCGAATTCATGCACTCCTTCGAGATGCTCACCAAGATGACCGGCGACCCGCTCTGGGCCGACCGCTGCGAAGACGTGGCCTTCAACTCCTTCCCCGCCTCCCAGCCGCCCGACCTCAAGGGTCTGCACTACCTGACCGCGCCGAACATGGTCGTCCTCGACGCCAAGAACCACTCGCCCGGCATCCAGAACGGCGGGTGCATGTTGGCTTACGATCCGCACCGCTATCGCTGCTGCCAGCACAACCATTCGCACGGCTGGCCGTATTACGCGGAGGAACTCTGGCTTGCCACGGCCGACGGCGGACTCTGCGCCTCCCTCTACTGCCCCAGCGAAGTCACCGCCAAGGTCGCCGACGGCGCCGAGGTCACGATCACCGAGGACACCGAGTACCCGTTCGACCAGACCATCCGGTTCCGCGTCACGGCGCCGAAGCCCGTCCGCTTCCCCCTGTACCTGCGGGTGCCCGCGTGGTGCAAG
>CAYVAM010000162.1:0-9913 GCA_964449275.1 uncultured Anaerolineales bacterium | reverse complement strand
TTCCGCCTCGACCGCCCCGGCCCGGGCCTCGCCAGCCGGTAAGCGGAGCAGGTCGCATTAGAAAGACCCCGTGCGAAGAGGTCTCCGTGCCGTCGGCGCTGAGCCGGCGACACCATCTTGACGGGGTCAAACTTGACCCCGCCCCTCATCCTCCTTCCATCCACAACATGAATCCAAGGCGGTTCGCGTGCACTGCATACGGACCGAACTCCGGTGGCATAGACCTTATCTTCCTTTGCCCTTCGGTTTCGGTCCCACGGCCGCGGCTTTGCCGCTGCCGTGCCACCCGACGCGCCGGTGCTTTCTGAAGACGCACCACAACGGACGGCCCGTCCACCCGTGGTCACCCGTGGCCGCACCGGTTACCCAACCGGCTTTTTCGCCGGCTTGGGTTGGGCGTCGGGCTGCTCGGGCGTTGGCGTAGACGGTTTGTTTTTCCGCGTTTTCTTGGCTTTCAGGCGGGCGTCGATGGCCTCGATGGCCTTGTCTGCCTCGTAGGCTTTGCGATGGGTGGGAAACGTCCGCAGGATCTTCACGAAGTACTCGCGGGCCTCCTCCAGGCGGCCGTCCTGAAACAGGATCGTCCCCTGGTACCAGACGGCGACGGGCACTTCCGGGGCGTCCTTGAACTGCTTGAGATACATCTCGATGTTCTGGAGCGCCTCGGCCGACTTGCCGTCCTCCAGCGGGACGACGGCCAGGAGCAGCCTTGCCTGGCTCAGGCGCCCGTTCTCGTTCTTCGGGGCCAGTTCGGCCGCGCGCTCCAGGTACGGTTCGCCGCGCTTCAGTTGCCCCAGGATTGCGAAGGCGTTGCCGAGTGCGAAGTTCGCCTCCAGGTCGTTCGGCTTGTGCTTGCGGGCGACCATCAGCGCCGGCAACTCGGCCACCTGCTTCAGGAGCGGAGCGACCTTGTCCGGCGGACGCGGGCCAAGGACCATGTGCAAGGCCTTGCCGCCCGGATCCAGAAACAGCAGCGTCGGATAGACCCGCACGTGGTACGCTTTGGTGGCCGGGGTGGCGCCGCCTGAGTCATCGACGCGAACGGGGATGAAGTTGCGGTTGACGAACTGGGCGACGGCGGGGTTGGCAAAGGTGCCGTCTTTCATCCACCGGCACGGCTGCGACCAATCGGCGTAGAAGAAAAGGAGGACGCAGCGGCCGGTTCGGGCGGCCTCGTCCCTGGCGGAATCCAGGTCGCTCCGCCAGGCGACGGGTATGGGCGGCTTTTTCTTCTTCGAGAACGGCCGAGGTTTGACGACCTCGACCTCAGCCGATTCCTGAGCCGCGCCCGGAGCCGGCCCTGCCCGCGCGCCCGCGACGAATACCACAAGGGTCAGCAGCACGGCCGCGGTTGCTCGCATCGCGGTCCCTTTGACGAACCCCTGATGGTCGTCGGGGGTCGGCGTCCGACCCCCTGTTGCCACAGGGGGCTGGTCTTTGTCGGTTCAGTCCGACCCCCTGTTGCCACAGGGGGCTAGTCTTTGTCGGCCACCGGGGGCTGGTCTTTGTCGGTTCAGTCCGCCCCCCTGTTGCCACAGGGGGCTAGTCTTTGTCGGCCACAGTCCGACCCCCTGTTGCCACAGGGGGCTAGTCTTTGTCGGCCACAGGGGGCTGGTCTTTGTCGGTTCAGTCCGACCCCCTGTTGCCCGACCCCCTGTTGCCACAGGGGGCTAGTCTTTGTCGGCCAGAAGCCCCCCTGTTGCCACAGGGGGCTGGTCTTTGTCGGCCGACTCGGCCGGGCTTCAGGCGTCCGGCGCCGGCAATCCGGCGGCGGCCTGGACCGCCACACCGACGCGACGAAGTTTTTGATACCGCTGCTCGAGGAGGTCGTCGATCGGAATGCGCTTGAGTTCCCGCAGGTGCCGTCCAATGCGGCGTTCCAGCGTGATCGCCATCTCGCGCGGACTGCGATGGGCGGCGCCCAGCGGCTCCGGCACGATCTCGTCGGCGACGCCGTACTCCATCAGATGCGCCGCCGTCAGGTGCAGGGCCTCGGCGGCCTCGGGCGCCTTCTCGGCCGTCCGCCACAGGATCGCCGCGCACCCTTCCGGCGTGATGACGCTGCAGTAGGCATACTGGAGCATGAGCAGGCGGTCGGCCACACCGATGCCCAAGTACCCTCCGGAAGCGCCCTCGCCGATGACCGCGCCGACGATGGGCACCTTCAAGAGGGCCATCTCGCGCAGGTTCACGGCAATCGAGTCGGCGATGCCGCGCTCCTCCGCCCCGATGCCGGGGTAGGCGCCCTGGGTGTCGATGAACGCGACGACGGGTAGGCCGAACTTCTCGGCCAGGTGCATCACGCGCAACGCCTTGCGGTAGCCTTCTGGATGGGCGCACCCGAAGAAACAGGCCACCTTCTCGCGTGTGTCGCGTCCTTTCTGGTGTCCGACGATGGCGACCTTCTGGCCGCCGATGCGTCCGAATCCGCAAATGACCGCGCGGTCGTCGCGGAACAGGCGGTCACCGTGCAATTCCTTGAAGTCCTTGGCAAAGGCCGCCACATAATCAGCGGTCTGAGGGCGATCGGCGTGACGGGCGACCTGGACAATCTCCCACGGCGTCAGGGCGTCGTAGGTTTTGCGTATCATCGTGACGAGGCTGCGGCGGATGCTGCGGATCTCGGCGCTGTGGTCCACTTTGCGGTTGCGCTGGTCTTGCTCCAGTTCGCGGATTTGCTCCTCCAGCCTGACGAAGGGCTTCTCGAATTCGAGGCACATGCGAGCCATGGGTTTCGTCTGCCGAGTTCCTCTTGCGTGAGACCGAACGGCCCATTGCGGCGCTACCGGCGCCGGAGGCAGCCGTTGCCGGAAGGCCCGGCGCCTTCGGCCGCCACGATGGACCGCAACTTCACACTGACATACTGCATCCCCGTGGGTCGGTCAAGAGGGTCCTTGGCCATCATCACACGCGCCAGGTCGTCCACCTCGGCCGGCGCATCCTGCGCCACGGCGCGAACCGAGGGGACGGGGGCGTAGAGATGCTGCTCCAGGAGTTCCTGCGGCGACTCGGCCGAGTATGGCAGCCGGCCGGTCGCCACCTCGAACAGCGTGACGCCGAGGCTGTAGATATCGGCCAGGCCCGTCAATCGCTTGTTCCGAATCTGTTCGGGCGACATGTACGACCACGTGCCGGGCCGACGACGTTCCGCGATGCGGCGCACCAGGTATTTGCCAAGCGAGACGTCCTGCCGGACGGCCAGGGCAAAATCGATGACCTTGACATCGCCGCCGTCGGCGATGACGGTGTTCTGCGGTTTCACGTCGCGGTGGACGTACCCCGCCTCGTGAAAGTGCGCCAGGCCGTCGGCCACTTTGGCCAACCATCCCAACGCGGCGGCAAGTGGGGGGCGGCCCTTGTCCAGACGCTGCCGCAAACTCGGCCCCTGAACGATATCCATGAGGAGGAACGGCCGGACGGCACTCAACTGAAGTTCGTGGGCGTGGATCAGGTTCGGGTGATCCAAAGCCGAACAGATGCGGTACTCCCGCTGGAGATGACCCCGCTCGACGCGGTCGCGGGCGTACTCCTGTCGCAGCGCCTTGCAGGCATACTCGCTGCCCCGCGCTCGCCCCACAAGACGGACGACGTGGAAGATCTCGGCCGTATTCGACTCGGCCATTTTGCGCAGAATCTGGAAGCCGTTGATGGTCTTGAACATGGCCTATATCAGGAGCGTTTTCGCCACCTCGTCCGGCACAACGGCGTAATGCGACGGCTCCATGGAGTGAGTGCCCCGGCCTTGAGTCAGGCTCCGGACCGTCGTCGCATACCCGAACATGGCCGCCAGAGGGACCACCGCCGTGATGACCCGGGTCGTGCCCCTGAGTTCGGTATTCTGAATCTCGGCCCGGCGTGACATCAGGTCGGCCGACACGTCGCCGAAGTATTCGTTCGGCGCCACCACCTGTAGCCGCATGATCGGCTCAAGCAACCGCACGCCCGCCTTCTCAACGGCCTGCTCCAGTGCCATGGCGGCGGCAGCCTCGAAGGCGATCTCGGAGGAGTCGACGTCGTGGTACTTGCCATCGGTCACCACTACGCTCACGTCGATGAGTGGATAGCCCGTCATGATGCCGGCGGCGGCCGCATCGCGGATGCCGCGTTCGACGCTCGGCAAGTAAGGCTGAGGGATAGCGCCCTGCTTGATATCGACGCGGAAATCGATGGGATCGGCCTCGAGATCGCCACCGCCGCGGGGCTCGACGCGGATCGCGACGACGCCGTACTGTCCGCGCCCCCCCGTCTGGCGGATAAACCGCCCCTCGGCCTCGACCGGCCGGCGGATCGTCTCGCGGTAGGAGACGCGCGGTTGGCCAACCGTGACGTTCAATCGGAAGTCGCGAAGCATCCGGTGAATCAAGACCTCCAGATGCAACTCGCCCATACCGGCGATGAGGGTCTGTCCGGTTTCCGGATCGACGCGGAACTCAAACGTGGGGTCCTCACGCGTCAGAATGTTGAGCACCTCGGCCAGGCGCTGGCGATCCTCGCTGGTCCGAGGTTCGATGGCCATGGCGATGACCGTCTTGGGGATGCCGAGTTTTTCGAGCGCAACGGGATGGCGTGTGTCGGAAAGGGTGTCGCCCGTGAAGGAGTTCCTGAGACCGACCAGTGCAACGATGTCGCCTGCCGCGACCGAATCTTCGCGGATGCGCTCGTCGGCGTGCATCCGCCAGATGCGTTGGACGTTCTCTTTTTTGTCGCGTGTCAGGTTGAGGACGCGGCTGCCGGCCTTCAGGCGGCCACGGTAAACGCGAACCCAATGCAAGTCGCCGTGCGCGTCTGTGGCGATCTTGAAGACCAGGCCGACGAACGGGCCGTCCGGGTCGGGCTGGATCTCGGCCTCCTTCAGTTCGCCGCCGCGCCCGGCCAGCACCTGCCCCGTCACGGATCCCACCTCGAGGGGATTGGGCAGGTAGTCGCAGACGGCGTCCATCAACAGTTGGATGCCTTTGTTTCTAAGGGCCGACCCGCACAGGACGGGAATGAGTTCGGAGCGGACACAGCCGGTGCGGATGGCGGCGGCCAGTTCGCCGACGCCGACGGAATGCTCGTCGAGGTAGTGCTGCATGAGGTGGTCGTCGAATTCGGCGGCCTTTTCGATAAGTTCCTCGCGGTGGAGTTCCGCCATCGGCATGAGGTCCTCGGGGATATCGGTTTCGTCGATCTTGGTGCCGAGGTCGTTGCGGTAGTAGAAGGCCTTCATTCGCACAAGGTCCACGATGCCCTCGAAATCGGCCCCGCCGCCGATGGGCAACTGCACCGGGACGGCGCCTTCGTGGAGGTGGTCGCGAATCTCGTGAAGGACGCGTTCCCAGTCCGAGCCGACGCGGTCGAGTTTGTTGATGAACGCGAGCCGCGGGACACCGTACCTGTCGGCCTGCCGCCAGACGGTCTCGCTCTGCGCCTCGACGCCGCCGACACCGCAGAAAACGACCACGCATCCGTCCAGGACGCGTAGCGACCGCTCGACCTCGATGGTAAAATCCACGTGTCCAGGTGTATCGATGAGATTGATGGTTCTGCCTCTCCACGGCAGTGTGGTGGCGGCCGCGTGGATGGTGATGCCCCGCTGCTGTTCCTCGGGGTCGTAGTCCATGACGGCGGTGCCGTCGTGGACCTCGCCCATCTTGTAGGTCTTGCCGGCGTAGTAGAGGATGCGCTCGGTGACCGTGGTCTTTCCGGCGTCGATGTGTGCGGCGATGCCGATGTTGCGGATTGTCGAGAGGTCAAGGATACTCATGGTTTCGTTTTCCGACGGCGCCTCGGGTCGCGTCCGTTACGGAGCCGGGATTGCCGCCTTCGGCGCCAAGCGCCCGGGCATTGGCGGATCGGACGTGCCAAAAAGAAGAGGGGTCTGCAAGCGCCGATCGCTCCAGGCCCCTGTGTGTCTCACCATGCGAAGTGCGCGAACGCCTTGTTGGCCTCGGCCATTCGGTGGACGTTCTCGCGTGTGGTGATGGCGGTGCCTTCCTTTCTGTAGGCGGCCATCAGTTCATCGGCCAGGCGCTGGGCGAAGGGACGACCTTTCTTCTCGCGGGAGGCCTGAAGGATCCATCGGACGGCCAGCGACAGCCGTCGTTTCTGGCTCACCTGCATCGGCACCTGGTAGGTGGCCCCGCCGACACGTTTGGATCGGACTTCGATGTGCGGCTTGACGTTGTCGACCGCCTGGGTGAAGACGTCGAGCGGGGGGGCGTCGGCGACCTTCTTGGCGATGATGTCCATCGCATCGTAGAAGACGCGCTGCGCGACGCTTTTCTTGCCTTTCCCCATGATGCAGTTGATGAACTTCTGGACCAGTTCGCTCTTGAACTTGGGGTCCGGCTTCAGATGCGTGTGACTGGCGGTAAACTTCTTGTAAGCCATGGCAATCCTGTCTCCAATGCGGTTTGAGAAGCCGCGCTCCCCTTCGGGTCGCGGCTAACGCTACAGCGCCACTTCGCCATTTCGCGCGGTGGGTCTCCTGATCCACCGCGCTCGAAAGCCCGTTTTCGCCGTTGCGCGGCGGGTCAGGAGACCCGCCGCGCGGTAAGTGGCGCTGTAGTACTAACCGCTATCTCCCTTTTTTGGCTCCGTATTTCGAGCGTCCCTGTTTGCGTCCGTCCACACCGAGGGCATCGAGCGTGCCCCGGATGACGTGGTACCGGACACCCGGCAGGTCGCGCACCCGGCCGCCCCGCACCAGGACGATGCTGTGTTCCTGGAGGTTGTGGTCGATGCCCGGGATGTAAGCCGTGACTTCCTTGCCGTTCGACAAGCGTACGCGGGCGATCTTGCGAAGGGCCGAGTTCGGCTTCTTCGGCGTTTGCGTACGGACGAGCGTGCAGACACCCCGGCGCTGCGGGTTGCGGTCCAGGGCCTGGCTTTTGGACTTGTTCTTCTGGCGCCGGCGGCCCTTTCGGACCAGTTGGTTAATGGTCGGCATGCTATTATGTCTCCATTCTGCTGGTCAAACCCCAACGGATCTCGGGTTCACGATCTCAGGGGCGCTCTTACTGTCCTTCCAGTGGCTGGCGGACCTCGGTGCCTACGGCAGGCAGTTCTTCGACGAAGGCCTTGGCCGCCAAGACCGGTTCGGCATGCAGCCGCACTGCGGCTTCCAGATACGGCTTGAAGCCGGTGCCGGCGGGGACCAGGTGTCCGAGGACCACATTCTCTTTCAGGCCGATGAGCGGGTCTACCCTGCCGGCGAGCGACGCCTCGGTCAGCACCTTGGTGGTCTCCTGGAAACTGGCGGCCGAGAGGAACGACTCGCTCTGAAGGCTCGCCTTGGTGATGCCCAGGAGCATGGTCTGTGCGGTGGCCGGTTTGGGGCGCTTCTTCTTTGGCGTCTCGCCCCCGCCCTGTTCGGCGATGGCGGCGGCTTCCTCAAACTCGCTCTTCAGGACCAACTGGCCTTCCTCGAACTCGGTGTCGCCGGGGTCGGCCACCTTGACCGTCTGGCCCAGGTGTTCGTTCTCGCGGCGGAACCTGAACTTATCGACGACCTCGCCGGGCAGAAACGACGTGTCGCCCGGGCGCTCGACGCGGACTTTGCGAAGCATCTGCGTCAGGATCATCTCGACGTGCTTGTCGTCGATGGACTGTTTCTGCGAGCGATAGACGTTCTGAACCTCGCGTAGCATGTATTTCTGGACTTCGGCCTCGCCGGAGATGCGGAGGATATCGTGCGGGACCAGCGGCCCGTCGGTCAACTGGTCGCCCGCGTGGACGACGTCGCCCGTGTGGACCCGCAGGTGCCGGTCGTGCGGCACATAGTGCTCCTTCTCGATCTCCGATTCGGGGTTGCGGACGATGATGGTCATCTTTCCGCGTTTTTTCTCCTGCGACAGTTCCACGACGCCGTCGATCTCGCTCATGACGGCGGGCTCTTTGGGCTTGCGGGCCTCGAAGAGTTCCGTGACGCGGGGCAGGCCGCCGGTGATGTCCTGCGTGCCGCCGACCTCTCGCGGCCGGCGGGCCAGGAGCGTGCCGGGCATGATCTTCTGGCCCTCCTCGACCTCAACGTAGGTGCGTGCGGGGATGTAGTGGAACTCGAGGATCTTGCCCTTGGGGTCCTCGATGATGACCCGCGGGTGGAGTTCGCCCTTGTGCTCGACGATCAGTCGGCGCGTGAACCCCGTCCGGTCCTCCTCCAGGCGCATCGTCTCGCCTTCGACGAGGTCGGCGTAGCGGACGACGCCCTTGTCCTCGGCCAGGATCGGCGCCATGTAGGGGTCCCACTTGCAGAGGATATCGCCGGCCTTGACGGCCTTGCCGTCGTCTTTCAGCAGCGTGGCGCCGAGCGGGACGGCAAGGCGTTCCAGTTCGCGGTCTTTGTCATCGAGGATGACGATCTCGCCGTTGTGCTTCAGACTGATGGTGCGGGCGCCTTGCTCATCCTTCACCTTGACGGCGCGGATACTGTGGTACCGCACCTTGCCGGCCTGGGTGGCCCGATACTCGCTCTGAAGCACGGCGCGGTGGGCGGTGCCGCCGATGTGGAACGTCCGCATCGTCAGTTGGGTGCCCGGCTCGCCGATACTCTGTGCGGCCATGATGCCGACGGCCAGGCCCTGCTCGACCAGTTTGCCGGTCGACAGGTCCACACCGTAGCACTTGGCGCAGCAGCCAAGCCGCGCTTCGCACGTCAGGGGGCTGCGGACGCGGAGGCGGTCGATGCCGAGTTCCTCGATGCGTGCGACCGCAGCATCGGTGATGATCTCGCCCTCCTTGACGACGTATTCGTCGGTCAGGGGATCGACGATGCTCTGTGCGGCCACGCGGCCGACGATCGTGTCGGCCAGGGACCGGTCCACCTCGGCGCCGGTGTACCAGACCTCCTTCTCGATGGAGTTCAGTGTGCCGCAGTCGTCCTCCGTGACGATGACGTTCTGGGCCACGTCGGCGAGTTTGCGCGTGAGGTACCCGCTATCGGCGGTCTTCAGGGCGGTGTCGGCCAAGCCTTTTCGGGCGCCGTGCGTCGAGGAGAAGTACTCCAGGACGGTCAGGCCCTCGCGGAAGTTGGCCTTGATGGGCGTCTCGATGATGCGGCCCGACGGTTTGGCCATCAGGCCGCGCATCCCCGCCAACTGCCGCACCTGGTCCACGCTGCCGCGCGCCCCGGACCGCGTCATCAGGAAGATGGGGTTGAGGTACGGCTTCCCGCCGCGCGTATCGTGCTCCAGTTCGTGCATCATTTCGTGTGTGACGAGTTCGCGGGCGTGGGTCCAGGCGTCGATGACCTGGTTGTAGCGTTCGCCGTCGGTGATGGCGCCCTCGTCGAAGGCGCGGTTGATGCGGCCCACGTCCTTCTGGGTGCGTTCGAGGATTTGGCGTTTCTTCTCGACCGGCACGCGGAGGTCGTCGGTGGAGAACGAGAGGCCCGCCAACGTGGACCACTTGAAGCCCAGTTCTTTGACCTGGTCGAGGACTTCGATGGTGGCGGCCTTGCCGAGCAGACGGTAGCAGTCGCTGATGACCTGGCTCGTGCCCTTCTGGACCATCTCGAAGTTGTAGAACGGCATGCCGGCGGGCAGGACGTCGTTGAAGATGATGCGGCCGACGGTGGTCTCGATGCGCGAGGTCTCGGGCTCGATCTCGAGGCCATCGAGGACGGCCAGTTTGGTTTCCTCTGGCAGGCGGACCTGGATCTTCGCCTGGAGGGCGACCTTGCCGTGCGCGTGGGCGGCAATCGCCTCGTGGAAGTCTTTGAAGGCCTTGCCTTCGCCCTTGAGGCCGGGGCGGATGACCGTCAGGTAGTAGCAGCCGAGGACGATGTCCTGGCTGGGGCTCATGATGGGCCGGCCGTTGGCCGGGCTGAAGATGTTGTTCGTGCTCATCATCAGGATGGTGGCATCGACCTGTGCCTCGAGCGACAGGGGGAGGTGAACCGCCATCTGGTCGCCGTCGAAGTCGGCGTTGAATC
>CAYVAM010000161.1:0-9918 GCA_964449275.1 uncultured Anaerolineales bacterium | reverse complement strand
CGGCGGCGCTGCTGCTCGGAGTCGCCGTCTGGCATGTGGCCGGAAGCAGGCCCGAAGGCGCCGCCGATAGTCCCACGACGTACGCGACCGCCGCGGAGCAGTGGCGGCTCGAGGGCGCGATGGCCGTGCCGGCGTCTGCGGCCGGCGGCGTGGTCGTTCGGTCCCCCCGCATGTACTTCGTGCGCCGCAACGAGACCAGGAACAGCGTCGTGGCCGTCAGCGCCGCCACGGGCCACCCCATCTGGCAAGCACAGCCCGAGAGTTGCGGGTATCTCGCCGCCGATGAGGCCCGCGTGTACTGCCTCGCTTACGGAAGCCGACGAATGGTGGACCTGATCGCACTGGACTCGGCCACCGGAAATCTTCTCTGGCGGTACAGTCCTGGCGCTGCACGCAGCCTGGAGGGGCCGTGCAGGCCCGCGCCGTTTGCGCCGGACCGCGTCTGCTGGACCGCCGGGCACGCCGTCCACATGCTCGACGCGAACACAGGACGGGCGGTCTGGACGTTTCCCGTCTCCGGCGAGGGACGGCTCTCCATCGCGCAGGCGTTCGGCAACGAGATCTATGTGGCCGGCGCCGCGGCGCTCCACTGCCTGGACGGCGATTCCGGCCGCAGCATCTGGCGGCAGCCTCTCGGCGTCGGCAAGACGGGGCCAACGCGCCCTCTGCTGGCCGTCTCCGGCCGCCGCGGTTACGTCGCGTGCCCAACGCTTGGCCAGACCAGCCGACTGGTTTGCCTGCACCTGGATGCACATCGCGTACTATGGCGCCGGGCCATCCCCCGGCCGCGGCACCTACTCGCCACCGAAGACGCCCTCTACGTCAGAGGCCGCCAAATCCTCGCCCTGGACGGCGCCTCAGGCACGCCACGCTGGACCCGCCTGGCTTCCGGGTGCAGCCCCCTGACGGCCGATGACAACCTTGTCCACCTGGTGGACTCAACCGACGCGGGGCGCCTCGTTGCGCTCGACCGGCACACCGGACGCCAGGCGTGGGAGATCCCTGGCATCCGGTCCTGCGACGCCTTTGTTCAGACCGGCGACCTGGGGCTGATCAAAACCGCGGACGGCGTGGTTCACGCGTTCGCCCTTCGCACGCCGTAGGCGCGACGGCTTCAGGCTGCACGCCGCCGGACTCGGGTGTGACTCTTTTCACTGGCGGGCGGCAGGGCAAAAAGGTACCAGGAACCTTTTCCCTGAAGGGCCCGGAGGGTGCTACGCAGAAAAGGTTCCTGGTACCTTTTTGCCCGGACTGCCGCCTGTCGGTTTTCATGTCCCCCGGCGGCCCCGGCGCACGTACTGGCTATGAACGGGCGGGGTCGCTGCGCGCCCGCCGATACCGTCTGAGCACGCAAAGGGAGGACCAAGACGAGATGGACAGGCCACATCTGTGCCGCAACATCCTGCCGGCCCTGGCGTTCACGATTGTCGTGCTCGTCGGCGTGGCGCACGCCGAAAAGGCGGCAGACGACGCCGTCCGCGACGCCGAGGCACGCCCGGCCGCTGAGCAGCCCCAAGCCGCCCCCGCCGAAAACGTCCAGGACCAGCCCGCCGAACACCGTGTCCCGGACATCGTCATCACAGCCAGGAAGCCGCCCGTCGAGCAGGGCGAGCGGCCGATCTTTATCGCGCTGCCTCCGCGCGACCTGCGGCTGCGGCCACTGACCGAGTCGCCCGGCCTCGACACCGCGACCAGCGTCGTGGGCGAGCAGGAAATCGAGTGGCTCGAGGCCTACTCCGTCATCGACGCCATGAAGTACGTGCCCGGCGCCTGGACCGAGAGCCGCGGCCGCAAGGTCAAGCAGTTCTTTTCGGTCCGCGGGCAGACGTACCCCTACCCGGAGTACCTGGTTGACGGGGCGTACTTCCGCGAGTTCCACGAGACGGACTACTACCTGCCGGCGCGGTCGCTCGAACGGATCGAGGTGCTCCGGTCCTCGGCCGTCCTCCTGCACGGGCCGGGCGGCATGAACGGCATGATCAATCTCGTGCCCAAGCGCTACACCGAACCCGAAACCACGGTCACGCAAATCTACGGCTCCGACAACCTCAGCCGGACCGAGGTGACGTACGGCGAGGGGAACGACCGCATGTCGATCGGCCTGGGCGCCGGGTTCCGCCACACCGACGGCGACAAGGAAATGAACGCCGAGGAAAACATCACCAACTTCTACGCCAACCTCCAGTACGACGTCTCGGAGGTGCTGACCCTGTCGATGACGCACGCCGCCTTCTTCGGCAAGCGGGAACTGGAAAAGGGCGAGGGGGCCATCGACCCCCGCTTCCTGACACGCGAAGACATGTATGACCCGATGCGCACCTACCTGTTCGTCGGCAAGGCGCACTACCATCCCAGCGACCGGGCTTGGACCGAGATCACGGGCAACTACGGCATACGCCGCTTCTTCGGCCACCGCGACGGGCAATTCGACTGGCTCGAGGAGGACTACGAGTACGGCGCCCGGGTCGTCCAGGGCCTCAAGCCCTGCGACGCCAACACCCTGCGGATCGGCACCACGTTCAACCGCTGGCGGACACCTACCGGCAAGCGGTTCTATTCCGCAACGCCGACCGCCCCGGGCAACGCCGGCGACATCTCCACCTACACCGCCTTCATCGTGGACGAGCACGCCTTCGACCGCCTGACCGTTAACACCGGGTACCGCACGACGTGGGAGTACATCAAGCGGTTCGGCGGCTTCGGCGTGGAGGGCAGCGGCGCCGGCGGGCTGCGCCGTGTCCGGATCGAAGACGAACATTCCGACCCGCTGGGCACCTACACCCTGGGGTCCACCTACCAGTTGAGCAAGCAGTGGTCGCTGCACGGCAACTTCGCGTGGGGGCAGATTGCCTCGGCGCCCGGCATGTTCGACGCCCAAGGCAACCGGCCCGACACCGAGACCCGGTTCAAGTACGACGCAGGCCTGAAGCGCGCCTGGGACGACTTCGGCGAGGTCATGGGCACCTTCTTCTACGTGGACCAGCAGAACGCCGCCCTCGGCCAGAACGCCACCGCGCTCGTGAACGGCGAACGTGTCCAGGTATTCCAGAATGGCGACCGCGAGTCCTACGGCCTCGAGTTGGACATGCGAAGCAAGCGGTTCGAGACCGGCACGCAGTTCTTCGCAAACGCCACCCTCATGACCGCACGCCAGGAGCAGGGCGGCGAGTGGGAGAACGACCAGGAGGTCCCCAACCTCGTCGTCGGCGCCGGCGTCTCGCAGATGCTCGGCGACTCGTGGGAGTTCTCGGTCTTTACGAAACGCGTCGGCGATTACGAGAACGAGCGATTCCTGCCGGCCGGCACCCCGCCCGCGCCCCTCGGCGACTTCACCGACGTCAGCACCAAGATCACCTACTTCTTCGGCGATAAGAAGCAGCACCGCGCGTTCCTGCTCGTCGAGAACGTCGGCGGACAGCACTACTCCACGGTCCACGGGTGGCCGCACCCAGGCGTCCAATACCAGGGGGGCGTGAGCCTGGCCTGGTAAGTCGGCCTTGCCGAGGCGCCAAGCGTCACGTATCATAACAGTAAGATGACGGTCGGCGGCCCGGCCGGCTCCAGCCTTACGGAATCCATGAGAAGGCAAACCTTACTGCTTCTGATAACGGTCGTTAGCGCCGCCGCGCTGCCCCGTTGCTCCGGCCCGCTCCAATCCTCACGACCGAAGATGGCCGCCGCGCCTGCGACCGCGCAAGGCAACCCTGGGAAGAGCGCTCCGGGCATCGTCCGGGCCAGCCGGGGGATTCTGGCCCCGGTCTATGCCCCGCTGGCCGAACAGATCGTCCGCGACCTCGGGCTGGCCGACGCCGAGGGCATCGGCATCGACGTCGGCAGCGGTCCGGGCACGCTCATTATCGAACTTGCGAAGCGGACGAGGCTGCACTGGATCAACGCCGACATCAATCCGGAGGTGCTCCCGCACTTCACGCGTCTCGCCGACGCCCACGGCCTGGGACACCGCGTCAGCGCGATCTGCGCCGATGCCAAGAACCTGCCCTTCCGCGACGACTACGCGGACGTGATCGTGTCGCGCGGCAGTTACCATTTCTGGGGGGACCGGAAGAAGGGTTTCAGCGAGGTGTACCGCGTCCTGAAGCCCGGCGCCGTGGCCTACATCGGAAGGGGCTTCTCAAGGAACCTGCCGGTCGAAGTCGCGCGCCGCATCCGCGCAAGGCAGGGCAAGAAGATGGCGTACGACCGCCAGGAGGCGACGGACGAACTTCGGCAGATCATGGACGACCTCGGCATCCGCAACTACCGTATCCATCTTCCGAAGCCGCCCGGAAGCGACGACGTCAACTACGGCGTCTGGGTCGAGTTCCACAAACCCCCGGCCCAAGGGGAGTGATATGCGCCAGCCTCACACGCTTTCGCGCGGTGGGTTTCCGCTGTTGCGCGGCGGGTCTCCGCTGTTGCGCGGCGGGCAGTCCTGCCCGCCGCGCTCTCGACGCGGTGGCTCAGGAGAGCCACCGCGCGAAACGCACACGCCACCGCGCGGAACGCACACGCCACCGCGCGGCGTACGGCTGCCGCTCCTCGCCGCCTGCCTGCTGACCCTCCCGTTCGCCATCGCGGCCGGGCCGGACGATGCGCAAGACGCTGCCACCGTCCCCGAGAAGGTGCAGGCCCACCTGGCGGCCGCCCACGCGGCACGCACCGAACTCGCGAAGGAGCGTGAGGCCTGGGCGATGGAGAAGGAGCGGCTGGAACTGCTGGCCTCCACCGTCCGCAGCGAAGCCGAACGGTTCCAGGCTCTTGCCGAGAAGGCGAGACGCCAGGAAACCGATCTTCGGACGCGCACCGAGGACCTTACTGCCGCCAAGCGGCGACTCGAACACGTCGAGGCCATGATTGACTCTCTCGCCGAGCGCCTCGAGAAGGCTGTGGAAGCGCTGGCGGCGAAGTCGCTGCCCGGCCTCGTCCCGCCCGACACCGCCGCCGGCATCACGGAGCCCGCCAAACGCCTCGACGCCGACGCAAGACGCCTCGACGAGGTACGCCGCCGCACCGCCACAGCCAACATCGAACTCATCGTCGGCACACTGGGCGGTCGCACCGTCACGGTCAGGTTGCTGCGTGCCGGCGCCGTGGCCGCCTGGTGGATGACGCTCGACGGCAAACAGACGGGCGCCGCCGCTGTCGAAGACGGCAAGGTGATCCTGAGTCCGCCGAAGACGCCGGACGAGAAGGCTGCCATCCGGAAGGCCTTCGCCATCGCCGACGGACACGCCGCCCCGGACTGGGTGCTGCTGCCCGTGCACCAGAGCCGAACGGAATAGACCGTGAACATGGTCCGCTGTCCATACATTGTGGTAGTCGCCGCGCTGGCTGTCGTCGCAGGCGTCCCCGGCGTGACCCGTGCGGCTGCCTCGCCGGCTGACCTGCTGAGCCGGGCCAAAGCCGCGCGGCAAGAGACGGAGAAGGACCTGGCCGATGCACGCAAGCAGCGTCTCGACGAGCGCCGGACCGTGGCCGCACGCCTTCAGAAGCAGTACGACGCCCTGGCCCACGCGAAGGCCGACGCCGACCGCGAGCAGGAGTCCCTCCGCCGCCTCGAAGCCACCTCTGCCGACCTCCAGCGTGCCGCCCCCGTGACGGACCGCCGAATCCGAAGCATGATCATGCAGGCGGCCGGCGTGGCAGGAGTGACCATCGCCCCATCCGACGCCATCGAGGCGATGGAGCGGACGCTGTGGCAGGGGCTCCAGCGGCGCCTCGCCGACATCGAGCAAGACGGGCGCATCACCGTCCAGCCCGAACCGATCGTCGCGCGAAACGGCGACGAGCGCAACGTGCCCGTCGCTCGCCTCGGCCGCTTCGCCACATTCGCCTGCGGCGACACGCGGGACACCTGCGGCCTGTTGCAACAGATGAGCGACGGCAGATGGCTGGTCGCCGGCCCTTACCTGAACGAGAACCAGGCCGGCGCGCTGCACGCTGCCGCGCGCGGCAATCTCGCCAGCCTGCCGCTCGACATCGACGGCACGCTGGCCGACCGTGCCCCATCTGAACCCAAGAGCACGGGAACCTGGCTCAAGGCGGGTGGGCTGTTCGTCTATCCGATCCTTGTCGTTGGGGCATTGGGGCTGATCCTGGTTCTCGAGCGGCTCATCTACCTCGTCTTCACAAAGACGCCGCCGCTGCTGATACAGAACGTGCTTCCGTGCCTGGAGCGGCGCGACGTGGAAGCGGCTCGCGAGGTGCTCAGCCGCTCCAGGACGCCCGCCGCACGCGTGCTCCTGGCAGGCGTCGAGTCGATGGGCAAGAACGAGGAGGAGCGCGGGGCGGCCATGGAATCGGCCCTCCTGGCCGAAGTCCCCAAGATGGAACGGTCGCTCTCGCTGCTCGGCGCCATGGCGGGCGTGGCGCCGCTGCTTGGCCTCCTGGGGACGGTGTCGGGCATGATCGCCACGTTCGACACCATCTCAGCGGCGGGAACGGGCAACCCACGCCTGCTGTCGGGGGGCATCTCCGAGGCACTCATCACGACGCAGTTGGGCCTGATGGTGGCCATCCCGCTGCTCCTGGCCCATGCCTGGCTCCGCCGCTGGGTCGAGCGGCGAGAGGCGATGCTGGAGCACAATGCCGTCCAGGTCTTCGGCATCGGCGGGCGGGTGGAGGACGAACCGGAATGAACGCGGCCTGGGAGTGGTTCGCGAGCGGCGGCTATACGATGATCGCCCTCGGTCTGCTCTCCGTGGTGCTCGGCTACCTTATCCTGGAGCGATTCCTCGCGACGCGGTCGCAGATTCGGCGGCTGGAATCGGCCGCTCTCCGGCCGGGCGCGGCCGCGCTGGACGCCATCGCGCTGAAAGGGCTACGGCGCATCGGCCTCATCCGGGCGTGCATCGTCGTGGCGCCCCTGCTGGGCCTGCTGGGCACCGTGACGGGGATGATTGAGACGTTCGGCAGCATCCTTCGCGGCGGGTACATCACGGAGATGAGCGAGGGCATACGCAAGGCCCTCCTGACCACCCAGTACGGCCTGGCGATTGCCGCGCCCGGCCTGCTGGCGGAGCGCATACTGCTGCGGCATCAGGAGCGCCTGGCCCGCTTGGTCCAAGCGGCGCGCAGCGCCCCTCGGGAGGATCCACCATGCAACGCGGTGTCCTGACACGAAGGCGGCGGGAGCGGGCAGGCGCGGTCATCGAAATGGCCCCGCTTATCGACATGGTCTTCATCCTGCTCATCTTCTACATCGTCTCGACGAGTTTCGCCCAGGACGCCGGCGTCGTGGTCAACCGCCCCGAGAGCCGGTCGGCCCGACCGGTCACGACACGGTACCTGCCCGTGGCCATCACCAAGATGGGGACCGTCCACGTCGCGGGCAGGGCCATCAGTCCCGACGATGCGGGGACCATTGAAACCGCCTTGAACGACCTGAACGCCAGAACCGTCGTCATCCAGGCCGACCGCGAGGTGCCTACGGCGCTGCTCTTGCGCGTGCTCGACACCTGCAAGGCGGGCGGTGCAGAAACGGTGAACGTGGCAGCCTTACCACGCTAAATACCGCAGACGGAGTCAAGGACATCGGCATGAAAGCGGCCGCGAACAATCGTATGCACGAGCCACCGGCAAGACGATGGACGCGCCACAGCGCGGCCGTGCTGGCAACGCTCGTGCTGAATGTTCTACTCGTTGCGTTCCTTGTCGCCTGGATGGGGCAGAGCCGGCGCGAGCGGCCGACACCCCTGTGGTCCGTGCCGGTCGAGGTCATCGACGCGTCGCCCGAAGAGATGGACCTTGTGGACGAGGCCCCCCACGACGTTGCCGCCGACGTGCCCGCGCCGCCCGAACCGACCCTGCCCGTACCGCCGCTTCTGGAAAGGCCCTCTGTGGATCCGTCGCCGTCGGCGGCGTTTCCCGTTGTCTTCGAGGCGGTGCGAGCGCCGTCGTTGGACGTTCCGCCGTACTCGGTTGAGGCGGCCGAATCGGCGTCCCACGCACCGGCTCCTGTTCCTGGCATGCCGAAGGCCGGACCGACGCCGCAACGCAAGGTCGGCGCCAGCCGCGGGCCGCTTCTCGTCCAACCGCCCAACCTGGAGGACTACTACCCTCGTCGGGCCCGCATGCGGGGGGTCACCGGGAAAACGAGCGTGCGGCTGACCGTTGGCGCCGACGGCCGCACGACCAACGTGCAAATCCTGAACAGCACGCCCCCGGGCGTCTTTGAGAACGCCGCGCGCCGCGTGGGCCGCTCGCTCCAGTTCCGGCCGGCGCTGCGGAACGACCGGCCCACGGCTGCTGCCGTCTCGCTGAACCTGATATGGAGGATCGAGTAGTGCGACACCGACAAGGCGCCGCCGCCTTAGCCATCGCGCTCTGCGTGACGCTGGCGAGCGCAGCGTGCGGCGCGGAAGAACCGGTCAGGCTGCCACCGGACCTGGCCGAACTCCTGTCCGCCGCGCAGAAGGACCTGGAGGGCGGCCGGCGAGCCGAGGCCATCACACGCCTCAACGCCTTCCGGGGACAGGACCACGCCCTGCGTCACCTTCTCCTGGGGCACGCGTACGTGCGGCAGTCGGACCTGCTCAACGCGGCGAGCGCCTACCAGGACGCCATCGCGATGGACGGTTCGATGAAGGAGGCGGGCGTCGGCCTAGCACAGGTCCGCGCGCGACAAGGGCAATGGGCCAAGGCGGCCGAACTGCTCGGACGATTCACCTCGCCGGACACCTGCCAAGCCGACCTCCTGATGCTGTATGCCCAGGCGGCGCGGCAACTGGAGGACCGGCGTCTGACCGGTCTGCTCGTGCGAAAGGGGATTCTTCGCTTCCCCCGCGACCTGCGGTTCCGGCATCTCGACCTGGCGCGGTGCATCGACGCGTCCGACCACGCCGGGGCGAGGCGAGCGGCGATGTATCTTCTCAGGACGAACCCGACCGACCCGGCTCTCTGGCAGCAGGTCGCGCTGGACCGGTCCGGGACGCAGGAGGATGTTGGCCGCATCGCCGCCCTGGAGGCAAGCCTCCTTTGCGACCCGTCCGACCTGGTGCGGCATCGACAGTTCCTGACGGCACAACTCGCGGCCGGGAACTGGCCGACCGTGGTGAAGCACGGTCGCTCGCTCCTCGAAGGCCCTCTCGGCAAGGCCGCCTCGGCCGATACGGGCGTGATGGAACTGCTGCTCAGCGCCGCCGACATGGGCCGGCAGGACGAGGTCCTGACAACGTGGCTCGACCGCGTCGGCGAGAAGGCACACACTCGGGCCATGCGTCTCGTGGCGGCTCGCCTGGCTCTTCGGCACGGAAAGACGACCGCGGCCCGTCAGGCACTGGACCGCTTGATCGAGGCCGGCGAAGCCGACCCGGCCGTCTACCTCTGGGCCGGGCACCTTGCGGAAACTGCGAGCGACTGGCCCGAGGCCGAAACCCTCTACGCCCATGCCCGGACGCTGGAGGGACCCCCGTCGCGCTTGGCCACCCTGTATCTGGCCCGTCTGTACCTGCGCCGCCAGCGCCGCACCGAGGCCGCGCGGCTGCTGCGCCAGTATCTTGATCGCTATCCCGAAGACGCGCCTGCGCGAGCCCTACTCGCCCTCGCGGCGGCGGCGACCAGCGAGTAGGATCGGCAACAGGTCACACGCCCTCCCCTCAAGCAGGCTTCCTCACACTGCTTTCCTCTCCCCCCGCGTTCGCCTGGGCCCAAACCTTGGCCTTGATCCGCTCGACCTGCCGACGCGACAGGCCGAGCGCCTTGGCCGCCACCCCCACCGCCAGAACCCGCACCAGGGGGGTACGATGTCTGGGGCGCTTCCCAAAGAGCACCGGCAACCGCCTTGACAAACGCCGGCCTGGTACGGAGCATAGGCCCGGATGCCGTCCCCGCTTGACCGTTTTCATCCGCACGGAAAGGAGCAACCTTATGACGCGTCTTCGATGGGTCGCCGCCCTGGTGACCTTGGGCGTCTTGGCC
>CAYVAM010000160.1:7291-9950 GCA_964449275.1 uncultured Anaerolineales bacterium | reverse complement strand
CCCATCGTCGCGTAGATCGCCAGACCCAGGATGGTCCACTTGATGGCCATGCGTCGCTCTTGGTTCTTCGAGAGATCGTCCGCTCGCTTACGCTCGCGGCTGGTTTCCGTCTCCTTCGGCGAGCGAGGGGCGTTGCGTGACGTATCCGATCACCGCCTCGCCCCAGAACCGCCAGAACGTGGCCGCCACCAGCAGCACAAAGCCGATCCACACGGCCCACAGCCCGGAGTCCGACGTGACCAGCAGCACGGTGTACCGGCCGGCTTGCTTGTCGTAATCGGCCTGGTAAAAGTGATACCCGCCCCAGTGCAGCGGGTCGTTGACCTCGATGACCTTGGCGGCCACCTGCTTGCCGTCCTCCAGGACGCTCAACTCGCTGAAGTAATCGCGGATGGGGCCGGTGGGCTTAACAAGAAAGAGCGCCGTCTGCGCGTCGCCGTGCGCCGGCGCCTGCTCGCCCGAAAGCAGGGGCGCCAGGTCCACGCTCACGTAGGGGTCGTCCTCGGCCGGCAGGAACCAGTGCCGCAACTCGCGGCCGTCGCAGGCCGCAAGCACTTCCATCGCCGGGACGCGACTCGACGGATCGGCCCGCGCGCCGGTCGGTTCTGGAAAAACGTACGCCATCGGCGGGCCGGGATCGCGGTACCCGTGCATCGGCACCAGCGCCATGAGGTACCGGTTGTGGGTCGTGCCGTCGGGCTCCGTGATGTGCACGAGGACGGCCGGGTTCGTGCCCTCGTCGGGCAGGTCCACGATCTCGCGGTCATCGCCCGTTCCGCGCAGTCTCATGTTCTTGAAGACCTGCATCACGCGGACCTTCATCTTCGGGGCCGCAAGGTCGGTCTCGGCGCCCGCGCGGGCGGGCAGCGTCACCTTCCTGTCGTCGGCGAGCGAAATCTCGATGACGGGCTCGGTGCCCTCGTCGAACGTCGGCGCGGCATGGTCGATGTACTGGAGGACCGTCACTCGCGCCCGCGTCAGCGGCACGTCGGCCGGACGGCCGACGGTCCACGGCACGTCAACCTGCCGCTCCTCAAGCACGTGGCCGGCGCCATCGCGGACGGGGGCCATAACGACCAGGCTCCACGTCTTCTGCTTCGACGGATAATACTCGATCCAGAAGTCCTTGAGGTGCACGTGGAACGGCAGTTCGGCGATCGGCGTCATGGTGCCGCCGTCCAGGATGCGGTTCTCGCGGTGGCCCTCGTGGATGGCCATGTACCCGCCGGGCACCTTCTCGCTGCCGAAGAGGGCGCGTCGCAGGTCGTGGC
This sequence comes from uncultured Anaerolineales bacterium, assembly GCA_964449275.1. GTDB lineage: Bacteria > Planctomycetota > Phycisphaerae > FEN-1346 > FEN-1346 > JAUVZF01. Next base: position 8,679 of record CAYVAM010000160.1, on the reverse strand, counting down.
CCGCCTCGGACCCCCACATCGCCCCCGTCACGACGAGCAGCGACCCCAGGTGCATCCCCAGCGCGGCCGGCGAGCGGATCAGACGCTTGAAGAAGACGAATCCCGACGCCAGCAGCGCCGCCAGCACGAACCAGTACCCGACGAGTGGCGCGGAGTTGAACAGGTCCTTGGCACGGTCGGCGCCACGAAGCGCACCGACGATCGACAGCACCGCCAGCAGCGCAATAGCCGCCAGTATCACCCACAGGATGATTCGCCGCAACGTCCGCATCCAGGTCCCCATTCCGGGGCCGCCGGCGGCGGCGCCCGAGTCATCTTAGCGTTCCGCGCGGGCCAGGACAACCTAGACCTGGAGAAACACCCTATTCTGCGGCCCCTGTGGGGATATAATCTCGCAAGAGCGGCTCGCCCGTTCGATGCGAGCCGCGACCGTGGGTCTATTGCTTGCCGAAGGGAAATGCCATGGCCGACCTGCTTGCGATCGGCAACTGGTTGCTGCCGCTGCTTTACCTGGCGTTGCTGGTGGACTATGGGGCCACGTTCTTTCTGCGGACGCGGACCGATGCGCGCTCGCCGTGGCTCCTGGTCGTGGTGGCGGCGCACCTGGTGTTTCTGGTGGTGCGCGGCGTGCACATCGGTTACCTGCCCGTCACGAATGCGCAGGAGATCGCATCGGTCCTCGCGCTGGCGACGGCGGGTGTGTACGCCTGGGTGGAACTGGCGAACCGCGACCGCCGGACGGGGATGTTCGTCGTGCTCCTGGCGTTCCTGTTCCAGTACACCTCGTCGATGCTCCTGGCGGGACAGGTGGCCGAGCCGTCCGAGGTCTCGCCCGGGGCCGTGGGCATGTGGGCCCGGCTGCACGTCGTGCCGGCGTTGGTGGCGTACACGGCCCTGGCGTTCGCGGGCGTGTACGGGCTGCTGTATCTGCTGGAACATCGGGGCCTGCGTCGGCACCGGTTCGGCGTCCTGTTCGACCGTCTGCCGCCGCTCGACGTGCTGGAGCCGATGGCGTGGCATGCCCTGCTGACGGGCTTCGTCGCGATGACGCTGGCGATTGCCGTTGCGCCCCTGCTGCTCGGCGACGGCGGCGGCGAGATGACACCCAAGGTCATCAGCAAAATCATCACCGGCTCGGTCGCGTGGGTGGTGTATGCCGTGGCGATTCTCGGGCGCTGGCTCGGCAAATGGCCGGCCTCGCGGACCAGCGCCATCGCGGTGATCGGTTTCATCGTGGTCATGGCCCTGCTGACGGTCAGCGGCCTGCTGTCGTAAAGCGCCGTTGCGAGTGTCAGCCGCCGGGCTTGCCCGGCGCGCTGCCGTTGAAAGGCTGGTATGGCCCGGTCACGCGCCGTTGCGAGTGTTAGCCGCCGGGCTTGCCCGGCGCG
>CAYVAM010000160.1:0-7191 GCA_964449275.1 uncultured Anaerolineales bacterium | reverse complement strand
TGCCGTTGAAAGGCTGGTATGGCCCGGTCACGCGCCGTTGCAAGTGTTAGCCGCCGGGCTTGCCCGGCGCGTTGCCGTTGAAAGGCTGGTATGGCCGAGTTGTCAGTCATCGGCGCAAGTCACCGAACCGCCCCGGTCGAGGTGCGCGAAGGGTTGGCTCTCGCCTCCGACCAGGCGGCCCGGCTCCTGGCCGCGATACATGCCGAAAAGGTCTTCGACGAGGCGCTCCTCCTCTCGACCTGCAACCGGACGGAAGTCTACTTCGTCCCGCGCACGGCCGACAACCCTCGGGCCTACTTCCTCGACCACCTCGCGCGTGTCAAGGGCGTGCGGCCGCCGGACGAAGCGGACATCTTCTATCGCCACGACGATGCGGATGCCGTGCGGCACCTGTTTCGGGTGGCGGCATCGCTCGACAGCCAGATCGTCGGCGAGCACGAGATCCTCGGCCAGGTCAAAGACGCCTACCGCCTGGCCGTCGAGGCCCGCACCACCTCCGCCCTGCTCAACAAACTGATGCACTGGGCGTTTCGTGTCGGCAAACGCGTGCGCACCGAGACGGACCTGGGCGCAGGCTCCGCGAGCGTGGCGGCGGCGGCGGTGGACCTGGCGCGGCACATCTTCTCGAGCCTCGAAGGCAAGACCGTCCTGCTGGTCGGCGCGGGGCAGACGGCCGAGGCGGCGGCGCGGGCGCTACTCGGATCGGGAGCCGACCGGCTCATCGTCGCCAACCGCACGCCACACCACGCCCGGCAACTCGCCTACGATCTCGCCCACGAGACGATCGACCGACCCGCAACCGACCGAGCCGCGACCGACGCCGTCGGCCTCGACGCCATCCCCGAGACAATCGCCAAGGCCGATCTGGTCATCACGTCCACCGCCTCCGGCCAGCCCGTGCTGACGTGGCGCGACCTCTCCGAGGTGCTTCGCACGCGGCGCCGCGCCGTCCTGATCGTAGACATCGCCGTGCCGCGCGACGTCGACGCGAGCCTGGGCAGCCTGGACAACGTGTACCTCTACAACATCGACGACCTCGACCGGCTGGTCCGGCGGAACCTGGATCGCCGGCGGCAGGAGATCCGCAAGGCCGAGGCGATCGTCGAGTACGAGACGGGAGAATTCGGCCGATGGCTCGCGTCGCGCCAAGCGGCGCCGACCATCCGACTGCTCCGGGAACACCTCGCGATGATTCAGAAGAAGCAGATCGACCGGTACGCCAGGCAGTTCTCCCAGGCCGACCGCATGCAACTGGAGCAGTTCACCCAGTCCGTGTGCAAGCAGATTCTCCACACGCCGCTCGCGCTGCTCAAGGAACTCTCGACCGACGGGACGCCCAGCGAACGCCTTGCGGCGGTGGACCTGGTGCGGCGACTGTTTGACCTCGACGCGCTGGAGGACGAGCAGCCGAGTTAGCCGCCGGGCTCGCCCGGCGCACAAGGTGCGCGGCGGGCCTCCCGACCCGCCGCGCAACGGCGAAAACGGGCTTTCGAGCGCGAAAGGTCAGGAGACCCACCGCGCGAAATGGCTAAGTGGCGCTGTAGTGTTAGCCGCCGGGCTTGCCCGGCGCGCTACACAACACGCGCAGCCGCGCGAATAGTGGCCGCGCACAGGATCTGAGATTTGAGATTTCAGGTGCGAGAGGCAAATTTGAGATCTCAGATTTGAGATTTGAGATTTCAGATTTGAGATTTCAAGTGCGAGAGGCAGATTTGAGATTTCAGATCTCAGATTTCAGATGGAAGAGCCATGATCGGAATCTCAAAACTCTATTGCGGTACGGTTGAACCGAGCGACGTGCTCCGTTACGGCGCCGAAACCGGGCGGCTGCCGAGCCACCTCCTCCAGTTCTCGGCCGACAAGAAACCCGTCGTCGTCTGGAACTGCACGCGAACCTGCAACCTGAAGTGCGTCCACTGTTACAGCCGGTCCGAGAATCGCAAGTACGACGGCGAACTCTCGACCGATGAGGCCGCACGGATGCTCGAAGACCTCGCCGCATTCGGCGTCCCGGTCGTCCTGTTCTCGGGCGGCGAGCCGCTCATGCGGCCGGACCTGATGACGCTCCTCGAAAAGGCAGTCGCCCTCGGCATGCGAGCCGTCATCTCGACCAACGGCACACTCATCGACGCCGGTGTGGCCGCGCGGCTCAAGACGGCGGCCTTGAGTTACGTCGGCGTCTCGCTCGACGGCATGCGGGAGGTGAACGATGAGTTCCGCGGCGTCGCCGGCGCGTTCGACCGCGCGATGGCCGGCATCCGCAACTGCATGGCGGCGGGCATCAAGGTCGGCCTGCGCTTCACGATCACTCGGCGCAACGCCGCCGAGATCGACGGCATCTTCGATCTGGTCCGCGATGAGGGCATCCCGCGCATCTGTTTCTACCACCTCGTGTACGCCGGGCGCGGCACGTCGCTGATGGACGAGGACCTCGACCACCAGGCCACCCGCCGCGTCGTCGACAGGATCATCGACCGCACGGCCGAACTGCACGCCGCCGGCCACGCGCCCGAGGTCCTCACGGTCGATAACCACGCCGACGGACCGTACCTGTATGCGCGCATGGTCCGCGAAGGGAATCCGCGCGCCGCCGACGTCAAGCGGCTCCTGGAGATGAACCGCGGCAACTCGTCCGGGCACGGCATCGGATGCATCAGTTGGGACGGCTCCGTCCACGCCGACCAGTTCTGGCGGCACGTCTCTTTCGGCAACGTCCGCCGGCGCCCGTTCTCCGAAATCTGGACCGACCTCTCGAACCCGCTCATGGCCAAACTCAAGGACAAGCGCCCGCACGTCAAAGGCCGCTGCGCCACCTGCCGGTACCTGGACGTGTGCGGCGGGAACTTCCGCGTCCGGGCCGAGGCCGCCACCGGAGACCTCTGGGCCCCCGACCCGGCCTGTTACCTGACCGACGAAGAGATCGCCATCGCCGCCGATGCGCCCGATACGCCGTGCGCGCCGCCCGACCGCGGCGAGTAACTGTTAGCCGCCGGGCTTGCCCGGCGCGTTGAGGGACCCCGTGAAACAAGCCGAATCCGACACAGCCAGCCACGCGTTTCTCCCACGCCTCATCGCGTGGGAGGTCACGCGCTCCTGCCCGCTGGCGTGCAAGCACTGCCGCGCGGCCGCACGCAACCAGCCGTACGAGGGCGAACTCACCACCGACGAGGGCGTGAGGCTTCTCGAAAACATCGCCTCCTTCTCCCGGCCCACCATCATCCTGACGGGCGGCGAACCCATGCTCCGCAGCGACATCTACGAGTTGGCCGCCTGCGCCCACAGCCTCGGCCTCGGCGTCGTCATGGCGCCGTGCGGCATGATGGTCGATGACGAGGCCGTTGCCAAGATGAAGGCGTCGGGCGTCCACTGCATCTCCATCTCCATCGACGGGGCCACCGCCGAGACGCACGACGCGTTTCGCGGCGTCGCCGGTGCGTTCGCCTCGGCCATCAAGGCCACCGAGGCGGCCAAGCGCGGCGGCCTCGATTTTCAGATCAACACCACGATCACCCGCCACAACCGCGACCAAGTCGAAGCCATCCGCGACCTGGCCGTCCGCCTCGGAGCCTCCGTCTTCAACCCCTTCCTGCTCGTCCCGACCGGCCGCGGCAAGGAACTCGCCGGCCAGGAGATCTCGCCCCGCCAGTACGAGCACACCCTCGAGTGGCTCGCCGAACAGCAGGAGGCGTCCGACATCGCCATCCGCGTCACGTGCGCCCCGCACTACGCGCGAATCCTCAGACAGCGAAACCCCAAGGCCCGCGGCGCCAACGGGTGTCTCGGCGGCAAAGAGTTCGCCTTCATCTCGCATGTCGGAGTGGTCCAGATATGCGGCTTCCTGGAAACCGAATGCGGCGACTTGAAGAAGGAAAACTTCGACTTCAAGAAAATCTGGGAGACGTCGGAGGTCTTCCTTCAGGTGCGCAACGTGGACGCCTACGGCGGCAAGTGCGGCATCTGCGAGTACCGGCGCATCTGCGGCGGCTGCCGCGCACGCGCCTTTGCGATGACCGGCGATTACCTCGCCGAAGAGCCGTTTTGCGTCTACCAGCCGAAGGGGGCCTAGCGCTCCGTTACGCGTCATCTGATGCATAACAGCCGGGTGCCACTGGCGGCTTGACCGCCAGTGTGCCGCGAAACCGAATAAGCACTGGCTGGCAAGCAGCCAGTGGCACCCGTCAGATGAGCAGTCACGGAGCACTAGCGCCCGCTCCCTTACGGTCGCGGCTCGGATTCGGGCGTCATCCTCATCTTCACGACGCGGCCCTGCATCATCCGTTTGACGCTGAGTCGCAGTTCGCCGCCGGCGGTGGCCACCGCCTTGGCGAATGCTTTGACGTCGGCCACCGGCCGAGCGTTGACGTGCGTGATGATCTCGTACGGTTTGATGCCCGCGACGGACGCCTTGCTGCCCGGCTCGACCTTCGACACGATGATGCCCGGCTCCCCTTCGGTCTTCTGGAAATACCGGCGGACCTCGTACGTCAGGTCCCGCACCGTCAGGCCGAGCGCCGCGGCCTTGTGCCACCCGGCCGACTCGTAGTGCGTCGGCATCGGCGTCACCTCGAACCGTTTCGTGACGATGCGTCCGTCGATGAAGAACTCCGCCTCATATCGCCTGCCGAATCCCAGGTCCGTCAGCGCCCGCGTAAAACTGTTCTCGGCCGACTGCCACGGCGGGGGGATGCGCTCGTAATACGTCTCCGGCACCTCGTCCATCCGGCCCCACGGGAACGGCCCGCGATCGTAATGGTCCTCGAGTTGGACCTCCAGCGGCTCGACCTGTCCCTCGGCCCGGAGCCTGAGCAGAATGATGCCCGCCGCCACGCCGGCCTTGGCGGCGGGTGACCCCGGATACACGTAGGAGACGATCGCGCCGCTCTCGCCGTCCTTCGTCCACTGGGCCACGCCGTTGGCGCGGGCGAGGTCGCGGCCGAGCGGCTGAAGGATCACCCCCAGCCACGCCAGCCGCTGCTCGGTGGCCTCGCTCAGCGGCACGTTGCTGGCGTCGGTGTGGCTTGCAAGGTTCGCCAGGACATCGCGGACCCGCGCCACCGGCACCAGGCGCGACCGACCCGATGTCCACCGCCGTTCGACCGCCACCTTCTGTCGCCTCGGCAGCGGCATCGCAACCAGCGCCCCGTCCGGGTCGAAGGCGAAGACGCGTTGGTCGCGCCCCAGCGAGTGCAGGTACAACCGGCCCTGCCAGCCGAGGTTCAACCGGTTGAAACGCCCGTGATTGAAATACGCCGTCCGGTTCGCACCGTGCTGGCGGATGTCGACCATCGGCAACAGCCTGTGCCGCAGGTCGCGGACCGGCACGTCCGACAGCGCCACCGCGCCCGCGACGGGCTTTTCGAGTTCAGCCACCAGGCACCCGTAGGTGGCCAGTGAGCCGACGAACTTCGCCGGCACCGTCTTGCCGCCCGACGCATGGACCGCGATGCTCTCCAGCCGCGCCGTCACCTTGGGCTTGAGTTCGGCGAACACCAGGATCCGCCCGCCCTCAAGGAGCAGGCCGGTGGCGTGGATCTCGGTGGCGGCGTCGATCTCGTCGCGCCCCCCGTATCGGTCGCCCGCCACGCGTTTGGGGCTGCGGAGGTGAAACGTCACGAGAGGCAAGGCCTGCTCGCATCGCTTTTTGGTGTCCGCGAGCATCCGGGTCCGCTCCTCGGCCGTGTAGAACGGCCAGTCGAGCGGCGATCCTTTCCAGGAATCGTCGGCCGGGATCTCACCGTTTACCGACAGCCCTACCGGCGTTCCTTCCGCGTCCACGACCAGCACACTACGCAACGTGGGCCGGTACCCCCTGCCGGTCTCGGTCATCGACAGCGGCGGCGCGAACGGCTTGACCGCTGTCCGCCACGTGGCGCCTCTCCCCTCGTACGTGACGTCGAGATACGGCGGTTTTTTGGAGGCGTCGAACGCCAGCGGCGCCCCCGCTTCAAGCGGCCTGTCGAGGTGAATCCGGACCGCATTGTGCCGCTTGCCCCACGCCACGATCCGCGCGGGCGCCACGTCGTCGCCCAGCCGCACCGCCACACGCTCGATGAACCGCGGATGCACCTGCGGGTCGGGCGCCACCACCTCGTCAGGGGCAACGAGAAAACCGCCCATCGCCCGCGGCCGCTCGTCTTCGAGTTCCGTGGTGCCGGTGTCCGGCTCGTCGCCCTTGTCGTAGCGGAGCGTGTACTCGACGCGCACCAGCGACGGCGCCAGAGCCTGCGCCACCGCCGCCTGCTTCTCGACCGCCGTCCTCGTAGGGCCGCAGCCCGCCGCCACAAGAAGAACTGCAACCGCGAAGAAAAGCCGGACCCGCATGTCCCATCCTTCACAAGTGACCAGTGACAAGCGACAAGTGACGGCCGTTAGTCTTTCTCAAAGTCCCTCAGATAATCCAGCACCGCCTGCCGCACGAGGCCGTTGCGAAGCACGGTCACGATGATGCGGTGCCGCGCGTCGATGGTCTCGAGTGCGGCCTTGTGCAGTTTCTTCACGGCATCGAGCGTCGCGACCTCCTTGCCGTCGATCTTCAGGAGAATGTCCAGGCGGCGGAGGCCGGCGGTGGAGGCGTTGCCCGGCTGCTTGACGCCGTAGATGAACACCCCCTTGTTGCGGTGAAAATACAGTTGGGGCGTGTCGAACTGGTTGATCTCGCGGACGGTGAAGTCCCACCGCGGGCAATCGAGTTGGTCGCCCTCGACCTTGCCCTTTTCGCGGGACACCAGGCGGACGCTCATCGCCTTCCCGCCGCGAAGGAAGTCGATCCGGACGGGCTTGTTCTTCGGCAGCAGGCCGATCTGCCGGCGGACGGCCGGCAGGTCTTCTTCGGTCAGGGCGGCCACGGCCTGGCCGCCGATCTTCAGGATACGGTCGCGCGCCCGCAGGCCCGCCTTGCGAGCGGGGCTGTCGGGATCGGTCTCGGCGACGATCACACCATGTTTGCCTTCGAAGTAGGTGTTCCGGCCGAAATCCCTGAGCGGCTGGAGTTGCAGCCCCGTCCACGACCAGTTCACCCTGCCCGACTCGCGAATCTGATCGACGATGTGCCGGATCGTCTCCGACGGTACGGCGAACCCCATGTCGCCGCCGAAGAGTATGCCCCGCGTGTTGACGCCGACCACCTGGCCGTCGGTGTTCACGAGCGGGCCGCCCGAGTTGCCGGGGCTGATGGCGGCGTCGGTCTGAATC
>CAYVAM010000159.1:0-10146 GCA_964449275.1 uncultured Anaerolineales bacterium | reverse complement strand
CGACCGTCTTGTTCTTGCTCTTGCGGAGTTCCTGCGCCATCGCCGTCACTTCCGCAGGATGTTTCTTGCGGAGGTCCCACAGGAGGTTTGCGGCGGACATTTCCGCCTCGGCCCGCAGCGCGGGATCGGCCATGTATCGCTTCAACATATTCAGCGATTCAAGTGTCGGGGCATTCTGGAGACCGCTGACGACCTGTTTCTTCTCATCGGCGCGCTGGGCCAGCCCCATCGCCGTCTTGAGCATTTGCGTCCGCTGGGCACCGGTCAGGCGGACCGTCTTCAGACCGGCGATGCGGATGTACCCCCTCAGGGCCATGAGGCGGTCAACCTTCTCGGGCGCCGCTTTCGCCAGTTTCAGCAGGTCCGCCGCCGCCGACGCGTTGGGCCATGCCGCCAGGGCACGCAGGGCTTGGCCGTAGAGCGCCTTGTTTCTGGACGCGAGGGCCTTTCTTTCCATCGCCAGGGCATCGGCGTCGCCGGAGACGGCCCCCAGGCCGAGGATAACGCCCTTGGTGGCGTCCGGCACCCTGTCGAAGTAGTTCGCGATAACCTTGAAACACTTTCCCTTGTCTTCTGCCCGCGAGGCGACCTTCTTGACGGCTTCCTGGGCGTAGGCCAGTTCTTGGGCCTGCCTGGTTCCGACGAGGGCCTTCATGATGGCGTCCACGTGGTCCTCGCCGGCCAGGGCGGCCAGGGCGCCCCAGGCGTCTTTCCTCGTAGCCGCATCGGCCGCTTTGACCAGTTTCAACAGGCCCGGCACGGCGGCCGTGCAGCCGCGAGCGATACTGGCCTCGATGGCTGCCTTCCTCAGGCCGGCCTCTTCCAGGGCGTCGGCCAGCGCCTCGTCGACCTTGTCGGCCGTCATCCGGGCGATGGCCTTGGCCACACCGGCGCTGAGGGCGGGGGAATCGGCCATGCCCAGGAGGATGCGGACGGTCCCGGCATCTCCCAGTTTGCTCACCGCCTTGATGGCGGCATCGCGGACGACGGCCGCTTCGCTCTTGATGAGTTTCGTCACGCTGTCCAGCGCCGCCTTGTCGCCGCGGCTGCCGAGCGCGAGGACGAGGCCCGCCTTCCGCTCAGGTGAAAGGGCAGCGAGCAGACCGAGCATGGCCCGGGTCAACGCGTCGCCCTTGGTGTCGGCCACGATGCCGAGTGCGCCCTTGCGAAGTTGCAGGTCGTCGCCCTTGAGTGCCTTGGCGATCAGCGGCACCGCCTTGGCGGCATCCGCCGACGCCAACGCCCGCAGGGCCGCCATGCGGCTGGGGCTGTAGGTTCCGGCGAGGACCGTCTCGCAGAGGGCGGCCGCCTCACCACCCGAAAGGCTCGCGGCACACATGACCATCGCCTGCATCTGGACGGGTACCAGCACCCGGCCCGGCTTCAGGGCCGCAAGGCGCTGCGCCGCCTCGCTGCCGCCGATCTTTCCGAGCGCCCGGATGGCCGCCGTCGCCACGTCCGCATCGTCACTCTGTGCGAGTTGGCCTGCCAACGGAACGGCCTTGGCGTCGCGACGCTCGCCGAGGCTTCCGAGGAGGCCGGCCTTGACCTTGGCGGGGGCCTTCGCGAGCGCCTCGCGCATCGCCTGGTTGGCCTTCTCGCCCTTCAGCCGCTCCAGCACGAGCCGCGCATAGTGCGACAGAACCTCGTCGCCCAGCAAGCCCGAGACGGCGGGAATGCACGTCTCCGTCCCCACCTGCTGCAGCATGCGGCAGGCGATGGCCTTGCCGGCCTGTGTCGCGTTTTTCGAGGTCACGACGCCGATAAGCCCCTGCTCGAGCCGGCCGTACTCGTCGGCGGGCGTCTCCTGGAGCAGGGCTTCGACGGCCTCGCCCGCCTTCGATTCGTCCCCGTACTCGTAGTTGGCCAGGTCTTGCCAGACGTCGCCGAACAGGGCCGACGTTGCCAGGCCACAGACGGCCAGCGCGATCGCGATTGTCTTGGTCATCACTTGATATCCTCGCTCAAAGGGGTTTGGGAACACCGGATTCCGCCAACCGATACGGGCGGGCCGGATCATATCTGCCACGGGCCGCGCCGAGGCCTGTCAACAAGACGGTTGGCTTCGGCGTCACCGATGAACTCTTCCTTGTCGGGGTCCCATTTCAGGTCTCGCTTCAGGCGGTAGCAGATATTGCCGAGGTGGCATACCGTGGCTACGCGGTGCGCGTATTCCACGTCACGGAACGGGCGTCTGCGTTCCACAACACAGTTGATGAGGTCCTGGTGCGGCGAGCCGGCGCCGTTCTCGTACCAGCGGAGGCCCGGCACAGGAACGGGCATGCCGGCGAACGGCTGTGCCATGCCCTTCTCGCACTTGTAGCCCTGCCCGCCGCCGACGACCAGCCTCATGCCGTTGGCGAACACGTAGGTCAGGTGTTTGCAGTCCTGGTTGCCCGGGTAGATGATCTCGGTCGGGCCGGTGTGGTCCACACCCATGCCGTGCATGGCCCCGCCGAACTTGTGGCCGCCCCAGTCGGTCATCATACCGCCGGAGTAGTCGTACCACGTGCGGAACCCCTTTCCGCCCAGCCCGTACGCCCTGCCGCAGCGGAAGGGATGATACGGGACCCACGGTGCCGGGCCGAGCCACAGATCCCAGTTGATCGTGTTCGGGGGAATCTCCTGGCCGGGCAGGTAGCACATGCGCGGCGGGCCGCCGGGGGAGGCATACGCCTCCAGGATCTTGCCGTACCGGCCGCTCCTTGCGGCACAGGCCAGCCGCCCGTAATCGCCGATCACCCGCTGGCTGCCGCACGAGAAGACGCGGCCGTAGGCGCGGGCCGCTTCGACCATCTTGCGGCCCTCGCGGATGGTCAGGCTGAGGGGCTTCTCGCAGTAGACGTCCTTGCCGGCCTTCATGGCGTCGATCGTAACCTGCGCGTGCCAGTGATCGGGCGTGCCGCACATAATCATGTCGATATCATCGCGAGCGATCAACTCGCGGTAGTCGGTGTAGCCTCGTGCGCCCCGCTTCTCCCACGCATGCAGGGCCGAGTACTTGACGTCGCACACGGCCGCCAACTCGACGCGCTTGTCACGCGTCAACTGGCCGGTGTCGCCGGAGCCTTGACCCCCCATGCCAATGCCGCCCAGAGCGATACGCTCGCTGGCGGGCGGCGTGCCGTCAGCCGCTCCCAATGCCTTGGACGTAATGATGGTCGGCAGCGCCGCCGCCACCCCTGCCGCCTTGAGGAACCCGCGCCGGGTGATTCGCGCCTTTCGTGTTTCCATGTGGCTCTCCTGTCCCGCGTTCTTTGAGTATCGTCATCCATCCGCCCCGACGCCTGCGCGTGGCCGTGCGGGGCCGACGGGGCGATTATATCACACCTTCCGTCTCGTGCAACGAAACGTGCCGGCTGCCGGCCGCAACGAAAGACGCCATGCCCTGCACGGTCTGAAACACCGGCGGACCCGTCAGGTTCCGCGCGAAGCGGGCCGGGACAGCCCCCGCCACGAGCGTTCTTCGGCCCGTGTGCCACGGCCGGTCTTGTCCGGCCGTGTGTTGTTAAGACCCCCAAGGCCGACACCTCCGATGCCCCGCTATCCTGATTGGGCCCGTACGACCCACGACAAGTCGTCACGCATGCACGCTACGTCATCTTCCAGATGGCGGAGGTGGCGATCCCCCGCCGCTTGTTCGCGGCGATCCTTGAACGCATTCGGCGGCTCAGGCCACCGGAAACGGTGCCGGGCTGACGGCGACACCCGGCGAAACGGCAACCTCACGGTTCGGCGAGAGTAAGGGCCGCGTGGGTGCGGAGCACCCACCCTACAACTGCGAGCGGCAAGCCGCGAGCCAAGGCCAGCACATGGTCACCCTTCGGGCTGACCATGCCACCCGCCGACAGCGGGGAGATGCCCTCGCGTCCGAGCCGAAAAGGACTTGCCGGTGTCCGGGATCGGGATAGAATCGTCCAAAGGCCCACGGCGGTCGTGGGCCGCACACTATCTGGAAAATTCCGGTTCGCAGGAGGAATCCAAGATGCCGACGCATGCTTCGGAAGAAACCGACAAGATAGGCGCGGCGAGTCAACGGGAACTGAAGATATAAAACTGGATACTGACTGGGAGGGTAATGATGTGAATATAAAAGACGAAGTACGATTGCTGTCCATTGGCATCGTGTTGGTGGCGCTCATGATGATGGTATGCGCCGGTCCGGCGGTGTCGGCTGAGCCCAAGCCGGTGAACAGGGAAATACCATGGGATGTTCCCGCGCTCTCGAAGGCCCCTAAGGTTTACCCCACCACGGAACGTCCCGCGAAGGGGATGCGCTCGCTTTTCTATGAGGGAGCGGCATACAAGGGCAAGCCGACGTGGGTGTTTGCCTACTACGCGACCCCGGAAGGGAAGCCGCCGAAGGGAGGTTGGCCCGCGGTGGTGTGCGCCCACGGCGGAGGCGGCACGGCCTATCCCGACTGGGTGAAGAAGTGGAATCAAAGTGGGTACGCGGCCATATCCATGGACCTGGAAGGCCATTTGCCGGGCGGCCGTCACCATGGGGTGGAAGGCAACTTTCCGACCGGGATTGGCCATAAGAACGCCGGGCCTGCACGCATCGACTGGTTCGGCGACAGGGATCTGCCCGACAAGGAGCAGTGGTTCTATCACGGCGTGGCCGACGTGATTCGCGCCAATTCGCTGCTGCGCTCGATCCCGCTAATCAACCCCAAGAAGATCGGCCTGACGGGCATTTCCTGGGGCGGAACGATCGTGAGCACCGTGGCGGGCGTGGACCCGCGATTCGCTTTTGTCATTCCCGTTTACGGCGGCGGCTTCATCCACAAGAGCGATAACCCCGGCCTCGCGCAATGGTTCCCGCCAAAGAATATGACCGCCAAACAGTTCCGCGATTACCGCACGAAGTGGGATCCGGCAGCCCATTTGCCGTACGCGAAGATGCCGATGCTGTGGGTGAGCTCGTTCTCCGACCCCGTTTTCTCGGTCGATATCTTCAATCGGTCGGCCCAGGCCGCCGGAGGACCGAGCACATTATGCTTGCGTCCCTGGTTGATCCACGGACATGGGGTCGGGTGGGAGGAGGCTTGGGAGATTTACGTCTTTGCCGACGGCATCGTAAGAGGCCGTGCACCGCTGCCGAGCCTTAAACGGCCGCAGGTGGATCCGAAGACCGGCGTGGTGCATGTCAAGTACACGGGCAATCTCACAAGGGCCTCGGTCTACTTCACGACGTCCGGGGGCCAATGGAAGGACCGGCGATGGGACAAAATAGCATGCGACGTCGGTAAGGACGAAGTGATCGCCCGCAAAGGTCTTCCCAGAGAAACAACGGCATTTAACGTAAACGCCTATGATCGCAGCAACCTCGTCAGTTCCGAGTTGGTTGTGGCCAAGCGGTAAAGCGCGCCCCGATCGGATCGGGGCCTATACCCCACGTAAGCGAGGACGGATAAGAAATCGCTTTCTTGACCGTACGGGCACACGCCTTGGGCTTGCCGCTCGGCCTGCAACTCGGCCCCGATCTGCGCGAGACCCGTTCGGCTGCGCTCAGGGTGACGGCGCGGCAGGTGGCGGGAGGATCTTGATGGCGCGGAGCCAGCGCGCGCAGTGGTCGGGCCAAGTGGTCAGGCCGGCGTCGGTCCTGCGCAGACCGCAGCCGTGACCGCCGACGCCGAAGACGTGCAGTTCGGCCGGCACCTTCGCCTTCTTCAGCGCCAGCATGTAGTAGAGGGCACCGGTGGTGAACTTGTCGCGGGCGGCGATCGCGATGAAGGCCTGGGGCGTCTCAGCCGTCACGGGCAGGCCGGCTTCGTCGAGGCCCGTCGCCTCGGCGTTGGCGAGGTACGCCGGATAGATGAGGACGGTGAAGTCGGGACGGCAACTCGTCTGGTCGGCCGCATCGACGGGCTTGTAGGCTCGCTCCTTGTAGTTCGTCGAGGCGCGTGCGGCCAGGTGTCCGCCCGCCGAGAAGCCGAGGACTCCGATCCGCTTCGGGGCGATGCCCCACTTGGCAGCGCGGCTGCGGACCAGGCTCACGGCGCGTTGGGCGTCCTGGAAGGCGGCGTCGCGCCGGCGAGGGACGCGGTACTTGAGGACGATACCGGTGACGCCGAGGGAGTTCAGCCACTCGGCGACCTCGGTGCCCTCCAGGTCGTAGGCGAGGATGCCGTATCCGCCGCCGGGACAGATGATGACGGCCGCCCCCGTGTTCACCGCCGTCGGCTTGAAGACCGTCAGGGTGGGGTTCGTCACGTTGGTCAGTTTGATGAGGGTGCCGTTGCCCTTGGGGGCAACGGTGGTCTTCTCGGGCCCCGCATTGTCGGGAATCTCGATGGACCCCTCCGGCCAAAGGCGGACGACTTCAGCCTCCTCCTGGGCCGCCCGTGCCACAACCGGCCAGAGACATACCGCTGACAGTACCAACCACTTCATGCACCACTCCTTTCCGGATGCGTTGTCCCGCAATCAAGCCTTTGGTCATAGCAAGCCTCTTGCACGGTGTGAGGCCACATTCCCTGGCACCACGCTATAGCATAACGCAAATAGCGTCCGAAGCAAGCGCCCGAGGCCGCCACGGCCCGGATTACTTCCTCGGCCCGGGATTTACAGATGTTTGTCTTGACAGGCTTTCTAAGGACGGGCATCCTAGGATGTGCTGGTGTGTCGGCGTCCCGGAGGCGTTCTCCGGGGCCGCGTGCGGGATGGCATGATAAGGAGGCCCTCTCATGAAACGCTTAGAAGCGAGCACTTCTATTTGACTCCCTGGGATTCCGTGGTATAATGCCATCGGAATGCGCATGGAGGGGCGGGGAGGCACGTCCAATGAGGCCTTTAAAGATGTCCTTGACCACGCGTGCGGCGGTCGCATGCGCTGCCGTTGCAGGAATCGCGCTGGGTCTGCCCGCGTGCCCGGCCGATGCCGGCCCGGTGCCGGCCATTCTGGCTTATGAACTCGGCGACACGCGCCCGGTCCCGGGGTTAGGCGAACCCGTTTTCGCCGACAGCGGGTCGACGCTGGGCTGGTCGTTCGTGCCGACGGCGCTTATAGAAATCACATCGCTGGGATTCTACGACAGCGGGCACGACGGCTTCGAGGAGTCGCATCTCGTAGGCGTGTGGGATGCGGAGGGCGCTCTTCTTGCCTCGGGGATGCTTGCAAGAGGCGACCAGGACCCGCGCATCGGCGACTATCGCTACGCGGCCATTGAGCCTCTGCCGTTGGAAGCGGACAACACGTATGTCATCGGCGCGACGGTGCCGCTCGGGCTCTTTCTGACCCCCACCCCCCTCCAGTTCGACACATACCCGTACCACAATCTGGAGGTGGCGACCCTCGCCACGAGGCCCGAGGTCACGATTATATCACCTTCACTAAACTTCCTCGGCAGCGTGGGTCCCGACGGCAGTGGTGGGCCGGGAACGCTGAACTTTCCTGACCAGGCGAGGGAGGACGGCTATTACTTGGCTCCGAACTTCACGTTCACCGTGATACCCGAGCCATCGGTTATGTTCATGCTTAGTTTGGGTGTCGCGCTATTGTTCGCCAAGTATTCTGGGGACAGGGTACGGTTTTGTGAGCCCGTCCAAAAGGGAGAGCAGAAAAGGGCATCCTGTCCCCTGAATCCTTACAGCAGGGCGCGGGCGAGATGATAAGGAGACCCTGTCATGAAACGCTTAGAAGCGAGCACTTCTATTTGACTCCGTGGGATTCCGTGGTATAATGCCATCGGAATGCGCAGGGAGGGGTGAGGAGGCACGTCCAATGAAACCTTCAAAGATGTCCTTGGTCACGCGTGCGGCGGTCGGCTGCGTTGCCGCCGCCGGGTACCGTGAGACAACGGCCTGCGAGGCGTCTGAGGTCGAATGGCCGGGCGCCGGCCAGGGTGCGTAGGACCCGGGGAAAGGAGATGGCGATGAAACGGTCAAAGGCGGTGTTTTTAGTGGTCGGCTGGATCGCGGTCCTGGGGATTGGGGGCCGCCAGGCGGGGGCAGACGTGACCCCTGCTGGCGGCCCGCGTCCGGCGTATTCCTTGGAGACGGACAAAGCCGTGTATCAACTCGGCGAAGAGGTGCACGCCGTGCACCGCCTCACGAACGAAGGCGACGCGGATTACCGGGCGCTAATGCTGAGTGGGCCTGCCTTTGACCTCTGGGTTCTGGATGACCAAAGCGAGAAGATATGGTCGCAGCACTTGAACTTCACATTTGGCACATGGTGGCTGACGGTGGAGCCGGGCGCGTCGATTGTACGGGAATACACGTGGAGCATGACCGACTATGCAGGCAATCTGGTATCGCCGGGCCAGTATGAACTGGTCGGCGTGATCTACGGCGACACCGATGTCAGCACACAGATAACGATCCTTCCGGAACCCGCCACCGTCGGCCTTGTGCTGGCGGGGTGTTGGGTTTTGGCTCTCCGGCGAAGAGCGCGGGGCTCAGCCCGTTGGACTTGAAGGCGCGTTGCCGACGCAGGGCGATCAGGCCAAACAGGAATCATGGGACCTGAGGTAGGGGGATGAGCGATGGAATCTACCTATGGAAGAGCGAAGGCCGCATGCTGCTTTGAACCCCTGGAGGCACGCCTGCTCCTCAGTGCCGCACTGAGCGGTTCTCCCGAGCAGTTCGAGTTAGGATTTGCTGAGCCAGCCTTCCTCTCGGTCGTATCTGGGCTCGACGTCGCTGAACCGGCCGTGCAAGATTTCTCTACCTACGAGGCGGGCGATTCGTACTGGGGCGGCCGCCGGGAGATACCGCTGCACCGCGTGGCCGGGCAGATCGTCCTCAGGCTTCAGGAGGGTCTCGACCCAGCGGCTCTGGCCACAGCCCTTGGCGACAACGCGTTTCTTGCCGGGTATGGCCCATCTGTCGGGCCCTCGCGGGGCGGAGCCATCTTCCAGGCAAGCGGGATGGATGGAGCAGCCACCGAGGCATCTTTGTCCGCGCTCGCGGACCTTGATGGTGTGCTCTGGGCTGAGCCCGTCTTCGTAAACGTGGAAAGCGGCCTGCGCCGAGTGGCGGGCAACCAACTCATCGTGCGATTGAGCCAGGAAGTCGGTGTTCAGGACGTCCTCGGACATGAGGTCACCGGCTACAGGCGCATGAGTTCCACGACGGACACCTTCGTTCTGGAGATGGACTTGGCAGGGGCGGACCTTCTCGATGCCACCGAGGCGTACGCAACGCTGCCGGGTGTCCTCTGGGCAACCCCCAACTTCTCGTTCGAGGCGACGACCTCAGAAATCTCCGACCCCTTTTACGAGGACCAATGGAATCTCAACAACACAGGACAGTCCGGCGCATTGGTGGACGCGGATATCGATGGGCCGGAGGCGTGGTCAGCGGTTCCCCCGGACAGCGGCCTCGTGATTGCGGTTCTCGACACCGGCGTCCAAACGGACCACCCGGACATCGACATCTGGGTGAACCCCGGCGAGGTGCCGGGCAACGATCTCGACGACGATGGCAACGGATGGATCGACGATATCCACGGCTGGAATTTCAACACCGATACACACGACCCCGATCCACTCGATCCGGTTGGCTGGGCAGACGTCAATCCGCACCACGGCACAGCGGTGGCCGGTGTGGCCGCGGCAATCGGCAACGATCAGGGCGGAAGGGGCATTTCCTACGGCAGCCGCATCATGGCGCTGAATGTGTACGACGGACGGGAAGAAGATCCTCTGGACAGATGGGCCACGACGGAGCAGTTCGCTGTCGCCATTCGTTACGCTGCCGGCATTGACGAAGACGGGCAGCATCTATGGGCCTCGGCAGACGTACTCAATATCAGTCTCGGATATACCCAGGATATTGCGATTGATGACGCCCTCCAGGACGCGGCCACGAATGGCCGCGGGGGCCTGGGCCTTGCGATATTCGCTGCAAGCGGGAATTACGCGTCAGGCTATGATCCCAAGTCCCCTCCCAGTGTTAATGCCTTCCCTGGCACCTGGTCCTGGGTTATCAGTTACCAGAAAGATGCCAGCGGGTCCGCCGGCGACGACACCGTCAGAATGGGCCGCTTCCTCAATAGCGACGGCTCTACCTACCGATTTGATTCCCTAACGCCCGAAGATGAGGGTTGGCATCTCGACCCCTTTGTTGGAGAAGACGGCTGGTACGTGGAAGATGATCCGGGGCACGCTTACGGAACCGGGAGGTTTCAACTGCGTTCAG
>CAYVAM010000158.1:9035-10260 GCA_964449275.1 uncultured Anaerolineales bacterium | reverse complement strand
GGTGGGTCCCCGTTCGACAGGCTCAGGGCAGGCTCCGACCCACCGCGCGAAATGCGGTCGTCACGAGGCGGCGATGGTAATCGCAAAACCCACGCTCTTCAGCGCAGCGTCGCTGGTGGCCTTGGCGGCGGCTTTCCTCCTGCCCGACATCGGCGCCGCCGACACCGGCGCAAATGACCAGCCTTCCGCGCCTACCGCTGCTCCGGCCGGCCGGGTCGATCTCGTCGAAGCGTCGGGCATCGCCGTTCGCGGCAGAGGCAAAGTCGCCATCATCGGCGGAGACGAAACCACCGACCGCCTGTGGGCCGTGTCGCTCGACGACTTCGCGGTCCGGTGGGAACTCCGGTTGCCGAAAGGCACGCCGATGCTCGACGACATTGAGGCCCTGGCCCCCTGCGGCAAGCACAGTCTGTTCGTCACGTGTGCCCAGAGCCGGACCAAGAATCGCGAAAAGGTCAAGCCCGAACGCAACCGCCTCGCCTTCGTGACGCTGACCGAAGACGCACGACGGATCACCCGCATCCGCGTCTACCAGCGGCTGCGGCGCCATCTCATCATGCACCTCATGGGCCGGGGACGCGACCTGTTCGAGAACCTCGGTGCCATCGCCATGAACGGACCGAACCGGGGCGGCCTGAACGTCGAAGGGATGGCCTGGTGGAAGGACGAACTGCTCCTGGGCCTCCGGTCACCCGTGGCCAAAGGCGGCGCCGTCGTCATCGGCATCCGCGAACCGCTCAAACTCTTCGAGGTGGGGGCCGAGAACCGCGCACCGAACTTCGGAAATCCCCTGGTTCTGCCGACAAAACCGGGCGAAAGCATCCGCGACATGACAGCCACCGACGACGGCATCCTCATCCTGCTGGGCGACCAAACCGACGTGCCGGGCCCCGGATTTCGTCTCGTGCGCTGGCGCCCCGCCACAAACGAACTCCAGGACGTCCGCGTGAAAGGATTCGAGGCCGTCCCCCGGCCGGAGGGCATCGCCCTGGACCCGCAGGGACGGCTGCTCGTCGTCCAGGACCAGAAGCCGCCGCTCCCCAGGAAGATCCTCTTCCGCCTGGAGATCGAAAAGCCGTAGGCTTCGTTGGGGTTCGCGTCACCCCACCCGCCGCGAGAGGCGGCGTTTTCGTCACCCCATCGCGCGGCGGGTGTCCCCACCCGCCGCGAGAGGCGGCGTTTTGGGGGGGGGGGGGGGGCACCCCCCCCCCCAAACAAGCGGGGG
>CAYVAM010000158.1:0-9025 GCA_964449275.1 uncultured Anaerolineales bacterium | reverse complement strand
ACGTCCAGTCCCTCACCCCGCCCCTCCCAAACACGTCCTCTTCCGCCTGGGGATCGAGAAGCCGTAGGCTTCGTCGGGGTTCGCGTCACCCCATCGCGCGGCAGGTGTCCCCACCCGCGGCGAGAGGGGCCGCAGGCGCGAGGGCATCGGCCAGCAGTTCCATCGGGTGATAGACCGGCAGGCCCGTCCCGTGGGCAAGTTGCGTCCGGCACATGCCGCAACTCGTGACGATCGCTTCCGCGCCCGACTTCAGGATCTTGTCGAAGACCGGCTGGGCGATGCGGCTGGAGATGAGTGCATTCTTCGATTTCAGACCGTACATCCCGCCCATGCCGCAGCACGTGTCGTTCGCCAGAACGAACTCCAGGCCCAGCAGCCGCTCCAGGAGGCGTCGCGGCTGCTCTCCCCTGCCCGCCGCCCGAAGATGGCACGGCGAGTGATACGCCAGACGCGTCCGCTGCCAAAGCGCCGTGCGCGGTAGCCCCGCCGACCCACCGCAAAAATCCTCGTGCCCCCCCGCCTCGAGGATTTCCTCAAGCAGGTCGTGAATGTCGCGCGTATGCTCAGCCACAACGCGAGCCCGCTCGTCGCCAACCGCCATGCCGGGGTAATCATCCGTCAGGGTCAGCACACACGACGGGCACCCGCTGACGACCGTGTAGCCGGCCTCCACCAGGGGCGCGAGCACGTCGAGGTTGTATCGCATATCCTTCGCGGCCCCTTTCGCGTCGCCGGCCGAGATCTTCGGGATGCCGCAGCACTTCTGCTCCGGGATGAGGACCTCGCAGCCCATCGCTTCGAGCACCTTCAGCGCCGCGTGTCCGATTTGCGGCTCGTTGAACAGTTCGAAACAGCCGGCGAAATAGGCAATTCGCCGCACGGCGCCGGCCGGCCCGATCTCGACACCCTCTTTCAGCCGTTCGTGCTGGAAGCGCGGCAGCGCCGCATCGCGGCCGAGGCCGGCCACCTTATCCATCACAAGGCGCATCGGCCTCCAGCGCATAAACCAATTCGACACCGGCGCCACCATGCTGCCAACGCGGTCCATCGGCCGCACCTTGAGCATCATCCGCTCGGCCAGGCCCAGGTTCCCTTTTGCGGCCAGGTGCTCCTTGTGCTTGAGGATGAGGGCCGGCACGTCCACGTCGCTCGGACACTCGACCAGGCACATCTTGCAATTGTAGCACAGGCCGGCGATGTCGCGCATCCTGCCGGCGTCGAGGTCCTCCAGGTCCAGGCCGCCGCTGATGATTTCCCGCAGCAGGTTCGCCTTGCCGCGCGGCGTCGCCACCTCGTCGCCCGTCACTTTGTACACCGGGCAGAACTCGCGGCACATGCCGCACCCGTGACAGCGGACCAGTTCGACGGCCCACGGGTCGCGGTCGAAGTCCTCGCCGGTCGGCCGCTGCTCGAAGTCCGGACCCATCCGGAGGTCCTCAAGGTGCATGCCCCGCTGCTCGGTGATAACCTTGCCGGGGTTCAGGATATTCTGGGGGTCCCAGAGGCGTTTGACCTCGCGCATCAGGCCGTAGAGTTCGCTGCCGAACTGGAGTTCGAGGTACCCGCTGCGCGTCAGTCCGTCGCCGTGTTCGCACGAGACCGTCCCGCCGAGGTCGGTCACGAGGTGCGCCACCGCCGTGGCGATCCCCTTCATCTTGGCCACGTCGTCCGGTACCCGCGTGTCAAGAAGCGGTCGGGCGTGCAGGTTCGAGTCACCGGCGTGCCCGTAGATGGCCGCCTCCACGCCGAAGTGTTGAAATATCTTGCGTATTCCGCGGATGTACTCGACCAACCGTTCGGGCGGCACCGAGACATCTTCGATGAACGGCACGACGCGCTTCGGCCCCGGCAGCCGCAGCAGAATCTGGACGGCTCGCTTCCGCACCTGCCACAGCCGCTCCTGTTCGTCCGGGTCGTATGCGTCGATGCCTCCGAACGCCAGGCCCAGGTCGTCGATGATCCGCCGGCGGACGCGGGCGATGAACGTTTCGTTTTCGCTGCGGCTGTCGGAGATCTGTTCCACCAGCAGGACGGTATCGGCCTCTTCAGGCAGGTACTTCCCCGGTACGCAGCCGTCGGCGCGGACGATGTCGAGGAAGCACCGCTCCATAATCTCACACGCGCTCGGTCGCTGCTTCAGGATGTGGTGGACGGCCTCCCCGGCCTTCTCGATGCCGGAGAACCACAGGAGCAAACTGGCCCGTTCGCTCGGCTTCGGCACCACACGCAGGCCAGCCTCGACGATGACGGCCAGCGTCCCCTCGCTGCCCACGACCAGCCGCGCCAGGTCGAACACCCCGTCTCTAACCAGGCTGAACAGGTTGTACCCCGCGCTGTTCTTGCTCGTGTACGGCTCGTGGCGGCGAATCAGGTCGGCGTTTTCGGTCACCACACGGCGCATGCCGGAGACGATGCGGCCGAAGAGGTCGTCGCCCGAAGCCAGCCGCCCGTATTCCTCCCCGTCGGCCTCGACCGGCTCCAGCCGCACTTGCGAGCCGTCGGCCAGGACCACGTCCAGGTACGCCACGTGTTCCCGCGTGGAGCCGTACCGGATTCCGCGAGCCCCGGACCCGTTCGTGCCGACGTTGCCGCCGATCGTGCAGAACGCTTCACTCGCGGGGTCCGGGCCGAGCATCAGCGCGTGCGGCGCCAGCGCCTCGTTGACGTGCCGCGTCACAACACCCGGCTGGACGCGGACGAGTTTGCCCTCGGGATCGATCTCGAGGATGGCGGTCATGTACTTCGTGAAATCGAGCACAATACCCCGCCCCAGCGCCTGGCCGCACACGCCCGACCCCGCCCCTCGCGCGGTCACGGGGACGCCGAGTTCGACTGCCGCCTTGACGGCTGTGACAACGTCGGCGGTGTCCTTCGGCACAACAACCGCCAGCGGGCGGATACGATAGATGCACGCCGCCGTAGCGTAAGCCGCCAGGCTGAAACGGTCGGTCAAGAGGTCGCCTTGGATGCGGTTGCGAAGGGCCTGTTCAACCGTCCTGGTCGTAGCGTTGGTCTTCCCGTGTTCCGGCACGCCGTCCTCGCTTGATTGCCTCGCGGCCAGGGCATACTATACGTCGAGTGAATGGCAAAACAAGGCGAAGGCAAATGGCCAAGGCCATCGGCTGCATTTCGGGCGGGCTTGATTCGACGCTGGCCGTCTGCCTGATCCAGCGTCAGGACATTGCTGTCATCGCCCTGCACGCGATGCACCTCTGGTATCCCGCGCGGCTCGAGCCCGGCACGAAACCGCGCGCGGTCCGCGCCATCGAGGCGCTCGGCGTCCGGGCCGAAATGATCGACGCCACCGAGGCCGACCTCGAAATGGTCCGGCGCCCGAAGTTCGGCCTGGGCAAGCGGATGAACCCCTGCATCGACTGCCGAATCTGGACGCTCCGGCAGGCCAAGGCGCTCATGGAAGCCGAGCGCGCGGACTTCGTTTTTACGGGCGAGGTGCTCGGCCAGCGGCCGATGTCCCAGAACCGGCAGGCCATGCAACTCGCCGAACGCAAGGCCGACCTGACGGACTTGCTCGTTCGCCCGCTGTGTGCGAAGCGGCTGGCGCCGACAAAGGCCGAGCGCGAAGGCATCCTCGACCGCACCAGACTCCTCGGCATCGTCGGCCGGTCGCGTAAAGAACAGATGGCGCTGGCACAGGAGTTCGGCGTCACGGATTATCCGCCGCCTGCGGGCGGCTGCCTGCTGACCGATCCGGCTTTCGCCTACCGGCTCCGAGAATTGATGGCACGCAAGGAGCCGACACCTGCGGACGTGGAACTGTTGAAGGTCGGCCGGCATTTCCGTCTCGACGACGGCACGCTTGTCGTCGTCGGTCGCCATTACGAGGACAATCTGCGTCTCGACCCCCTCTTCCGGGACGGCGACGTTCGGATCGAGCCGGCCGACATTGCGGGCCCCACAACGCTCCTGCGTGGCAGCGCCGGCAAGGCGAATCTGGCCACAGCCGCTGCTCTCACCCTGCGCTACACCAAGGCGCCTGCCGGAGAAGCGCAGCCGGTGAACATTGCACCCATAGGGGAAGAGGCGTCTGTCGTCGAAGTCGCACCCGCCGACGACGCCCGCGTCAGAGAGTGGATCATCTCGCCGGAGGGACCGTCGTGAAACCGTCCAACCAGGCCGATGCCGAACTGGCAGCAAAGCGCGAAGACCTTGACACGATCCTCCAGGGCCTGCGATCCGTGGCGATCGCCTTTTCGGGCGGCGTGGATTCAACGCTCCTGGTGGCCGAGGCCCGTCGCGTCCTCGGCCGCGACAACGTTCTGGCCGTCACGGCCGACAGCAAGACCTACGTCTCGGAGGAACTCGAGGGCGCCAAGGAACTGGCGTCGCAACTCGACGTGCGGCACAAGATCATCGAGACGGGCGAACTCGATGTGCCCCATTTTCGGAACAACCCGCCCACACGCTGCTACTATTGTAAGCGCGAACTCTTCTCGACCATGAAAGATGTTGCCGAGTCGAACGGCCTCGCAGTGGTCTGCGACGGCGCCAACGCGGACGACGTCCACGCGTGGCGGCCGGGACTGAAGGCGGCGGCCGAGTTGGGCGTCCGAAGCCCGTTGAAGGAAGCCGGGTTCACCAAGGACCTCGTGCGAGCCCTGTCGCGCGAGTTGGGTCTGGCGACGTGGGATCGTCCGGCGATGGCGTGCCTGGCCAGCCGGTTCCCTTACGGCGAGCCGATCACGGAGCAGAAACTGGCCCGCGTCGCCGCCGCCGAAGCCCTGCTCCGTGAACTGGGGTTTGAGGGCTGCCGCCTGCGCGATCACGAGACGATCGCCCGGATCGAAGTCGCGCCGGCCGACATCGTCCGTCTTACCGAGCATCGCGAGCGGTTGGTCCGGGAACTGAAGGACCTCGGCTACGCCTACGTGGCGATGGACCTCGAAGGCTACCGCCCCGGGGCGATGGATGAAGTGCTGCCGGAGGGCGGCGACGCCGAGGGCATCGCGGGGCCAGAGCAGTCTTGAGCCCGTGCGGCAGTTTCTCCTGTCCTACGATTCAGCGTCCCCGGCCGGGGGCGTGGCGCCGCCGAAACCAACGTGGGGCGTCGTGCGCTGCGTGGCCGAGGCGACCTCGAAGAACTCGGACTTCTGAAAGCCGAACATCGACGCCATCATGTTGGTGGGGAACATCTCGCAGCGGTTGTTGTAGTCGCGGACGTTGGCGTTGTAGAACCGCCTGACGGCCTGGATGCGGTTCTCCGTCTCGGTAAGTTCCCTCTGCAACTCGAGGAAGTTGTCGCTGGCCTTCAGGTCGGGGTAGCCCTCGGCCAGGGCGAAGAGTTGCCTGAGCGCGCCGACCAGGAAGTTCTCGTCCTGGGCCTGCTGGGCGGGAGAGCCGGTGGAGGCCACGGCCCGCGTGCGGGCCTCGACGACCCGCTCCAGAACCTCACGCTCGTGCTTCGCGTAGCCCTTGACGGTCTCAACCAGGTTGGGGATGAGTTCGTAACGTCGCTTCAGTTCCGTGTCGATGTCCGACCAACTCTCGCGGACGTGATTGCGGCCGCGCACGAGGCTGTTGTACATGCCCACCAGAACCAGCAAGAGGACGATAATAGGAATGAAGATGCACGCGCACATGGGCAGGAGCGCAAACAGCGCCTCCTCCTGTGCGAGGATCGCGAAGGTCGTGTCGATGCCTGCCATCATGCTCGTTCTCCTGGCTTCTCGCCGGCGCCGCGCGCCTTGAGCACGTAGCCCGGAATGCTTCGGATGATCTCCTGCCCGATCGCGAGCAGTCGCTGCGTGTTGGCCACGTCGCCATGACCGCTGTCGTAGACAAGGACGAGCGGCCCCTGCATCTCCATCGACGGCGCCGCTCCGCACCGCAGGAAGTAATCGATCAACTGAGCGTGGAGAATGTCGTACGCGAATCGCCGGTCCGCACTCTTGACGTGATAGCGGCGGCTGAACTCGTCGCTCTCGAAATCGATGTCATCGTAGCCCACCCACGAGGCAACACGGTCCAGGACGTTTTCCCGCCGCATCCGCAGCCGCGGGGCCAGAATCGGGATCTCCAGAACCGCCCCCTGATAGTGATGCGTCGTCTGGTTCTTGCCGCTGCCCGTCGTGTACCGGTAATCGAACGCGACGACGGATCGTCCGTCGCGTTCGCCGCCCATAACGTTCGACGCGCGTTTCGAGTGCCCGTGCCCGAACAGGTCGAAATGTCCGTAGCGCGACGGCAGGTCCCACGGATCGCTGGCATAATACCGGAGCCCGAGGCTTGCAGCCAGGCGTGCCATGGCCTCGCGGCGCTCGCGGGCCTTGATAATGCCGTAGACGATGCCCACGACGATCAGTGCCGCGATGCCCGCGAACATCAGACACGGAAGCATCCCGGCAAGCCCGCCGACAAGGACGTCCATGGATCCCTCCCCTCGGTGTGGCCGGATTGTAGACACGTCGGCCACGACCGTCAAAAGGAAACGCCGCCCGTACGTGTTTAGCCGGGTGGCACGGCCCTTGGGCCGTGTAGCCGCACTCGGCGCGATGCGGCCCACGGCCGCGTCTTCGCCGCTGCCGTGCCACCCTGTTAGCCGGCGCGCAGGTTGATTCGCGTGCCCGTTCGCTGTACTATAGGGCCGGCATGAGTGGTTTATTCAGCGACATTCCGGAGATTCTCGCGGACCTCAAGGCAGGCCGCATGGTCGTCCTCGTGGACGACGAGCAGCGCGAGAACGAGGGCGACTTGGTCTGCGCCGCAGAGAAGGTTACACCGGAAGTCATCAACTTCATGGCTGCGCACGGCCGGGGGCTGATCTGCCTGCCGATGGCGCCGGAGTTCATCGACCGCCTGAGCCTGTTGCCGCAGACCCCCGACAACACCGCCCGTTTCGGCACGGCCTTCACCGTTTCGATCGACGCGCGGGCAGGCATCGCCACGGGCATCAGCGCCGCCGACCGTGCCCGCACTGTCGCGGTTGCCATCGCCGACGATACCCAACCGCAGGACCTGGCCCGGCCGGGGCACGTCTTCCCGATCCGCGCTCGGGAAGGCGGCGTGCTCGTCCGTGCCGGACAGACGGAGGGCGCGGTGGACCTGGCACGTGCGGCAGGCCTGAAACCCGCCGGCGTCATCTGCGAGATCATGAAGCCCGACGGCACGATGGCTCGCATGCCCGACCTGACAACGTTCTGCAAAGAGCACGATCTGAAGATATGCTCCGTGGCCCAGGTCATCCATTTCCGCCACCGTAAAGAGCGGCTGGTCAGGCAGGTGGCCCGGGCGAAACTGCCCACGCGGCACGCCACGTTCGACCTGCTCGCGTACGAGAGCGTGGTGGACGCCTTCCCGCACATCGCCCTGACGCTGGGCGGCATCGGCGTCCCGGCGCCCGACGGCACGACGCCCGTGCAGCAAGAGCCCGTGCTGGTTCGCATCCACTCGGAGTGTCTGACGGGCGACGTCTTCGGGAGCCTTTTGTGCGACTGCGGCCAGCAACTCGACACGGCCATGGCCCGCGTGGCCGAGGAAGGTCGCGGGGCGGTGATCTACATGCGTCAGGAGGGGCGAGGCATCGGCCTGACGAACAAGATCCGCGCCTACCGGCTCCAGCAGGAGGAGGGCCTCGACACGGTCGAGGCCAACGAGCGCCTCGGCTTTCAGCCCGACCTCAGGGATTACGGCATCGGCGCCCAGATCATGGTCGAGTTGGGACTCCGGCAAGTGCGCCTCATGACCAACAACCCGCGCAAGGTCGTCGCCCTGGAGGGTTACGGCCTGACGATCGTCGAGCGGGTGCCGCTGGTCATGAAGCCCAATCCGCTCAATAAGCGCTACCTCAACACGAAGCGCGTCAAACTCGGGCACCTGCTGGACGAGGACTGCTCGTAGCGCTTCGCCCCCGCCAGCCTCACGTGCGTCCGCCTGTGGCCGGGATCACCGTTGTGCGATGGGCAGTGTTGCCCACCGCCCCCCAGCCCAGCCCTCCGCGCGACGGGCAAGACTGCGCGCCGCGCGAGGTAGCATGCGCAACCGTGGGCTGCTCCAAGCGGGCCGGGACGCATCCGCCGGGGAGGGAACACGCCGGGAGACCCGTCTCGGAAGGTTTCGCCTAACTCAGGACTTCTTCGAGGGCCCGGGGGCTGAGCATGCCGCGAAGTTTGTTGAGCGCGCGGGTTTCGATCTGCCGGATGCGCTCCTTGGTGACGCCAAAGTGTTTGCCTACCTCGTCGAGGGTCTGCGGACCGGGCATGTCGCCGAGTCCGAACCGCCGCATCACGATCTCGCGTTCGCGGGGCTGGAGTTCGTCGAGGACGCGCTCGATGTTCTGGCGAACGGTGACGTCCGGCTCGCGATACGGTTCCTCGCCTTCGAACCGCAGATCGTGACTCATTTCGAGGAGTTCATCGCGTCCGGTCATGAACCGCTCGCGCCGGACGCCGGCCTGCGGCACGGTACGGGCGAAGTTCTTCATAATCGCCCAGGACGCATATGTCGAGAACTTGAAGCCACGGGTGTAGTCGAACTTGTCGACGGCCCGGATCAGGCTCATGTTGCCATCGGAGATCAACTCGAAGAAACTCGCCTGCGGCCGGACGTGCCGCTTGGCGATGTTCACAACCAGGCGGAGGTTGGACTGGATGATGCGGTTCTTGACGCGGTTCGACTGGTCCAGCAGTTTCTCGATCTCTTCGATATCCTCGACCTTGGGCGTGCGGCTTTTCTTGAGCCGCTCCTGAACGCGGGCCGCCTTGAACTTCAGGTAGTTGTAGAGCCGGAACAGCCCCCGTTCCTCCTCCTTCTTCAGCAGCGGCGTCTTGTACAGGTTCTTCAGGTAGATCGGCAGGCCTTTCGGCGGCGTGGCCGCACGCTTGCCGTCTCCGTCCATGACCGAGGCGGCCACGGCATCTCCCAGAATCACGCCGTCGGCGTCCGGCCGCTCGAACTCCGGGCTCTGCATGTAGTCGATGGGCTCGCTCAACAGTTCCCTGGCGCGCTCCTCCGTGATGATCCGGTAAATGCTGGAGCGCGTGCGGCAGAACCGCTTGGCCAGCGCGTGGAT
>CAYVAM010000157.1:0-10354 GCA_964449275.1 uncultured Anaerolineales bacterium | reverse complement strand
GCGATGTCATTTCGACCGAGCCCTCGCCAAAGGCGAGGCGAGCGGAGAAATCTCGCCGTCCGGACACGGATAACGGCGAGATTCCTCGACTCGCTTCGCTCGCTCGGAATGACACGCTAAACACGTACAGTGGACGGGTTATTGATGCCCGATTGGCTAAAGCAGGCTGCGTTCTGGAGTGTCCTTGGCGTGGTGTCACTTGCGGCCGCAACGCTGTGGGCCTGTTCGGTCCCGGTGTATCGGTATGCCCTGGAACGGTGGCCGCCTGAGCCGTACGAGGTGTACGTGTTCCATCGCGGCCCGCTCTCCGGCGCCTCGGCGGAAGCGCTGAAGCGGCTGGGGGAGGAGACGGCCGCCAACACGTACAGCGGCCTGGTGCACCTGCGGGTGATCGACCTCGCGGGCGAGCAGAATGAGGCGGCCGCGAAGATCTGGCAGAAGCATTCCTCTGCAACGCTTCCGCACCTGGTCGTGCGATACCCGGACTTTTACGGCATTCCGATCGACGCGTGGTCCGGGCCGCTGACGGACGAGTCGGTCGGGCTGTTGCTGGACTCGCCGTCCCGTCGGCAGGTAGCCCGCCGCATCCTCGAGGGCGATTCAGCCGTGTTCGTTCTGCTGGAGATCGGCGACGCGAAGCAGGACGATGCGGCAGCGCGGCTGCTGGAGTCTGAGTTGAAGGAACTGGAGAAGGCGCTGGAGCCGCCCGCCCCGCCGGATGGGATGTGGGACGATCCGATTTACGACGCCCAGGGTCCGCCGCCGCTGGCCATCAAGTTCTCGGTGCTTCGGGTCTCGCGCAGCGACGCGGCCGAGTGTGTGTTGATCAACATGCTGCTGGGGTCGGAGCCGGACCTGCACGAACTAAAGGAGCCGATGGCGTTTCCCATTTTCGGGCGCGGGCGGGCGCTTTGCGCGCTCGTCGGCAAGGGCATCAACGTGGAGAACATCGAGGAGATCTGTGCTTTCGTGGCGGCGCCGTGCTCGTGTATTGTCAAGTACCAGAACCCCGGCGTGGACTTGTTCTTCACGGTGGACTGGGATGCGGCGCTGGCGGGCGAGGAGTCGGCGATTCCCGAGGTCACGCCGCCCGAGTTGACCGGCTTCTCCGATTTTGTGCCGACGCAGGTCGAAGGCGATGTGGATGAGGCGGACCCCGCGGCGGCGATGTTGTGGCACGTCGGCCTGGCAGTGGCCGGTGGACTGGTCATCGTGGCCGGGGTCGGGCTCCTGATGTGGAGGAAGGCGCAGTCGGCCGAGTACTGACATGACCGTTTGGCGACTGGTTGCGAAAGAGATCGGGTACCGGCGGCTGAACTTCGCACTCGGTGCGTTCGCGGTTCTCGTGGCCGTGGGGTGCCTGGTGGCGGTGCTGACGCTTCTGAGGGGGCATCGCCTTCGGGCCGAGCAGATCGGCGAGGACCAGAAGGCACGCACCCAGGACGTCGGGGCCAACCTGAAGGACGACGCGCGCCGCCTGATGCTGGAACTCGGCTACAACGTCCTTATCCTCCACAAGGACCAGGACCTGGGCGAATTCTACGCCCAGGGCAGGGCCTCGAAACTGATGCCGGAGACTTATGCTGAGACGTTGGCCGCGTCGAACCAGCTGTTGGTGAGGCACCTGCTGCCAAGCCTCCAGGAGCGGATTGTCTGGCCCGAGCAAAACGAACCGATCATTCTCATCGGGACTCGCGGCGAAGTGCCGCAGACACACCTCGACCCCAAGAAACCCATGATCGTGGCCGTGCCCAAGGGCACCATGGTCCTCGGAAGTGTGCTGGCGCAGAAGGCCGGTCTGGAGGTCGGCCAAGAGGCCAAACTCCTCGGCCGGACGTTTGCCGTCGGCAAAATCCACGAGCGGCGGGGCAACGAGGACGACGCCACGGCCTGGATCGACCTGGCCGAGGCCCAGGAACTGCTCGGCAAACCGGGCCGGATCAACGCGATCCTGGCACTGGGGTGTCTGTGTGTTACCCAGATTCCCGGGGGCGTATCGAAACAGATTACGTCCATCCTGAAAGACACGCAGGTCATCGAATTGTTGCGAGAGGCCGCCATCCGCCGCGCCACGCGGAGCGCCGCCGGCAACCGGGCCGGCCAGTTCGTGGAACTCCAGGAGGCCGGCCGCGAAAGCCTCCGTGTCGAACGCGAAGCGCTCGCGACGTGGGTCATCCTGCCGGTGGTCCTCGGATGCATCGTCTGGGTCGGGCTGTTGGCGCTGGGCAACGTTCGCCGGCGCCGGACCGAGATCGGCATCCTGCGGGCGATGGGTGTGCGGGCGGGGCAGATCGTCTCGATCTTTCTGGTCCGCGCGCTGCTGGTCGGTCTGATGGGCGCCGCCCTCGGCTACGCCGTCGGCTTTGCCGTGGCGGCGGCGTGGGATGCGCGGGAGGGGGGCGGCGTGGCGCTGGGCGGCAAGGCCGTCGGCGTGGCGGCGCTTTTCGGTCCGGTCTTGCTTTTGGCGACGCTCGTTCTGGCGCCGCTGCTCTCGGCTATGGCGAGCCTTGTCCCTGCGATGATGGCGGCTCAACAGGATCCTGCCACCGTTCTGCGTGAGGAGTAAGCCCTTCGTGCTGCACCTTGAGAACCTGAGGAAAACCTACCGCGGTCGCGCCAAGGAAGTTCGCGCTCTCGATGGCTGCCGTCTCGACGCCGGCCCCGGCGAGTTCGTGGCCGTTCAGGGTCTGAGCGGGTGCGGCAAGACGACGCTGCTGCTGGTGGCGGGCGGCTTGCTTCGGCCGGACAGCGGCGGCGTGGCGCTCAATGGGGAGGATCCGTACTCCCTCTCGCCGGAAGCCCGCGCGCGGTGGCGGAGCGAGTCTGTGGGCTTTGTCTTCCAGCAGTTCCACCTGGTACCGTACCTGACGGTTCTGGACAACGTGCTTGTGCCGTCGCTGGCCAAACGGTCGGCTGGTGCGGCCGAGCGGGCGCGGGACCTCATCGAGCATTTCGGCCTCGCCGACCGGGCGGAGCACGTGCCGGCGGAACTCAGTACGGGCGAGCGCCAGCGCGTGGCGCTGGCCCGGGCCCTGCTGAACCGGCCCAAGGTGATCCTGGCCGATGAACCGACCGGCAACCTCGACGGCGCGAGCGCCGACCGGGTGCTCGGCCACCTTGGTGAGTTCGCCGCCGACGGCGGGGCGATTCTACTCGTAACCCACGACCCCCGGGCTGCCACCTACGCGCAGCGCACGGTCCGTATGGCCGATGGCCGCCTCGTCGAAGACTGAGCGGTCCGATATGAGTTTTGCGCGGTGGGTCTCCGTACCCACCGCGGAGAATGGCGCATATCCGCGGCGGGTCCGGAGACCCGCCGCGCACCAACGAGAAGACCCGCGGCGCACCAACGAGAAGACCCGCGGCGCACCAACGAGAAGACCCGCGGCGGGCAGGACCCACGGAAGGAGAAGATGTTGCGCAGAAGGTATGTTCTCATCGCCGCCGGGGCCGCTCTTGTCTTGTCGCTCTGGGGTGCGGCGCGTGCGGCGGACCGGTCGAGAGGCTCTGGGTCGAGCGACTGGCCCATGTGGCGGCACGACGCCGGCCGCACGGCCATCTCGCCTGAGACGCTGCCTGCCGACCTGCATCTTCAGTGGGTCCGCCGGTTTGCGCCGCCGTCTCCCGCCTGGCCGGCGAGCCAGACGAAACTCCAGTTCGATGCCTCCTACGAGCCGGTGGTCCTCGGCAAGCGCCTGTTCGTCTCGTCCATGGCGAGCGACCGCGTGACGGCCTACGACACGGAGACCGGCAAGGAACTCTGGCGGTTCTACGCCGACGGCCCGGTCCGTTTCGCGCCGGTGGCATGGAAGGAGAAGGTGGCCTTCGCTTCGGACGACGGGCATCTGTACTGTCTGGATGCCGGCGGCGGAAAACTCGTCTGGAAGTTCCGTGGCGGCCCGTCCGACCGCCGGATTCTGGGCAACGACCGCCTCATCTCGACGTGGCCGGCGCGGGGCGCACCCGTCCTTTGCGACGGCGTTATCTACTTCGCCGCCGGCATCTGGCCGTTCATGGGTACCTTCATCCACGCCATCGACGCCGAGACGGGAACGGTTGTGTGGACGAACAGCGGCAGCGGGTCGATCTACATCAAGCAGCAGCACGACAGCCCGGCGTTCGCCGGCGTGGCGCCGCAGGGCTACATCGCGGTGGCCGGCGACAAACTCCTAATCTCGGGCGGCAGGACGGTGCCGGCCGTCTATGACCGCAGCACCGGCGAGTTCCTCTATTACCACGTCAGCAGCCGCACGTTCGGCAAAGACGCGGGCGGCTACGAGGTCTTCGCCGCCAGGGACTGGTTCTTCAACGGCGGGGCGGCCTACAAACTCAAGGACGGGGCGCCACTGATGCGCACCCGTGCGCTTCTGCCGGCGGATGAATGCATCATCGGCTTCGACGGCGGCGAGGTCGTCGGCTACGAGTACCGTCTTAGCGTCCAGGAGTACGCCGATTCGAAGGGCAAGAAGCGTAAGAGAGCCGCCCTGCCGGTGCTGTGGAGGGGCGAGCCGGACGTGCCGCTTCGACGGATCTTCATCAGGGCCGGCAGCCGCGTCTATGCGGAGGGCCACGACGGCCTCATCGCCGCTTGCGACCTGCCCGTCCAGGGCGACCGGGCACGCGTCTCCTGGCAGGGCCGCGTCCAGGGAGATGTGTGGAACATGCTCGCCGCGGACGGCAAACTGTTCGTCGTCACGCGCGAGGGCCATCTGTACTGCTTCGGCGCCGGCACAGGGGTCGCCGTCACGCACTCTTGCGACCGCACGCCGCTTCCCGTGAGGTCCGACGCATGGGTGAAGACTGTCGAGACCATCCTGAAGGAGACGGACGCCGGGGGCGGCTACTGCCTTGTCCTGGGCATCGGCAGCGGCCGACTCATCGAAGAACTCGTCCGCCGGTCCGGCCTGCACGTGATCGCCGTTGACCCGGATGCCGAGAAAGTGGCTGCCGTTCGGCGTAACATGGACGCCGCGGGCGTGTACGGCCGGCGGGTTGCGGCACACGTCGGCGACCCGGTGGCATTTCCGTTCCCGCCGTATCTTGCGAGTCTCGTGGTGTCGGAGGACCTTGCGGCCGGCGGGTTCAGCAAGGGCGTGACCTTCGTCCGGTCGGTCTTCCGGGCGCTGCGACCGTATGGCGGCGTTGCGTGGCTGGGGGTTTCGGCATCGAGACAGGGGAATCTGAAAGCGTGGGTGGGGCAGGCGAAACTCCCCGGCGCCGAGTTCGATGCGGCCGACGACAGGCTCCTGCTCGAGCGAAAGGGGGCCTTGCCGGGATCGGCCAACTGGACCCATCAGTACGCCGACGTCGCGAACACCGTCGTCTCGCAGGATGCGGCCGTCCGGACGCCGCTCGGCCTGCTGTGGTTCGGCGGCCCGGCGAACGACCCCGTTCTGCCGCGACACGGTCACGGTCCGTCGCCGCACGTCGTGGACGGCCGGCTGTTCATCGAAGGCCGCAACATGCTCCGGGCCGTGGACGTGTACACGGGGCGGCTGCTCTGGCAGCAGACGATCGAGGACCTTGGCACCTACTACGACAACACGAATCATCAGCCGGGGGCCAACGAGATCGGGAGCAACTACGTCTCCGTCTCGGACGGTATCTACGTGGCCTATGGGCGGAAGTGCGTGCGGCTGGATCCGCAGACCGGCGAGAAAAAGGACGAATTCGCCCTTCCCCGGCAGGACGGCCTGGGCAAAGCCCAGTGGGGCTACGTCGGCGTGTATAAGGACCTCCTGATTGCGACGGCGATGCCGATTGGCATTGAGTTGGTCAGGGATAGGAAAGACAAGAAGCACCCGATTAAAGGCAAGACCGTCCGCGAGAATGCCCCCTACGGCGCGGGCAGCCGATGGCTCATCGTCATGGACCGCCACGGCGCCGAGAACAAGGCGCTGTGGACGCGGCAAGCGGAGGCGAACTTCCGCCACAACGCCATCGTTGCAGGCGCCGGCAAGGTCTTCTGCATCGACGGCGCCTCGGAGGCCCGCGCCAAGGCGCTGCGCTTCCGCGGCCTGGCCGGCGAAAGCAGCCCGACGCTGTACGCCCTCGATGCCCGCACCGGCCGGGTGCTCTGGAAAACGGACAAGGACGTGAAGGGGACGTGGCTGGGATACTCCGAGAAGCATGACGTGCTTCTCGTGGCCGGAAGCCGCAGTCGCGACCGTGCTCTCGACGAGGTGGGCAAGGGCCTGGCCGCCTGCCGCGGACGCGACGGCAAGGTGCTCTGGACCAGCGATGAGTCGTACGAAGGGCCGTGCATGATCCACGGCGATCGCGTCATCGCCCAGGGCAAGGCGTTCAATCTTCTGACCGGCGAACTCCAAGAGCGTAAGCATCCGCTGACCGGCGAAACGGTTCAGTGGCGCTACCGCCGCAACTACGGCTGCAATACGGCCATCGCCAGCCGGAACCTCATCCTGTTCCGCTCGGCGGCAGCCGGGTACTACGATTTGGAGCACGATGCCGGCACGGGAAACATGGGGGGCTTCAAGTCGGGCTGCACGTCGAACCTGATAGCGGCGTGCGGCGTGCTGAGCGCTCCGGACTACACGCGCACGTGCATCTGCTCATATCAGAACCAGTGCTCGCTGGCGTTCATTCACGACCCGGACGTGGAGGTCTGGACGTTTTCCGCCGTGAAGTCGAGCAGTAACCCGGTGCGCCGGGTCGGCCTGAACTTCGGCGCTCCGGGCGACCGCGTCTCCGCCGCCGGGACGCTGTGGCTCGACTGGCCGAGCGTGGGTGGATCGTCGCCGGAGGTTCCGGTCAAGATCCGGCCTGCCAAGCCGAAGCGATTCCGCCACCACATGTCGCACATCGAGGACGGCGATCTGAAATGGGTGGCGGCGTCGGGGCTGGAAGGCGTCGAGTCGATAACCGTCACGCTGGCCGGCAAGGCCGCCGCGCGGTCCTGCACCGTGCGGCTTCACTTCGCGGAGCCGGCGGCGAGCGCGAAAGCGGGCGAGCGGGTCTTCACCGTCAACCTGCAGGGTAAGGACGTGCTGAAGGACTTCGACATCGTCAAGGCCGCCGGCGGCCCACGCCGCGCGATCGTCAGGGAGTTCCGACCGGTCATGGTTACGCAACACCTCGAACTCGCGTTCTCGGCCAAGGAAGGCAATCCGCTTATCTGCGGCATCGAGATCGTGGCTCAGTGATGCCGGCCGCTGGGCGGGCCTGGCCACGTGTTCGCCACAGGGTATGCAGATGAAGGGTGAGTTCCGCGTCGCGGGCAGCGGCACGAGTTGGGCCCACCCCGTCGTCATCGGCGGCCGCCTGTACCTGCGGTACGACACCAACCTCTACTGCTTTGACGTGAAGGCGAAGTAGTGGACCTATCAAGACGAGCGGGCCATCCGCGCGGTGCTGCGACGCCGGCAGCAGCGGATGCGTGCCTTTTTAGCATTTCTCCCCGTTGGCTAACGCGGTATAATGATTGGCGAGAGAGCCCACGACCATGAAGCGGATACGGGTCTAGGCAGACACATCGGTGATCGGCGGTTGCCTTGATGACGAGTTTGCCGGGGGCAGTTGCGGTGTTCTCGATGCGGCGCGCGAGGGGCGGTTCGTTCTGTTTCTCTCGGACCTTCTGGCGGCGGAACTGGAGCGGGCCTCTCGGAAAGTCCGCCGGGTGCGCAATCTGGATTGCTTACTTCTTGAGATCCCAGCGCGTGAAGGCAACATTCGTCAAGTGAAGGGATCCCTTGCGATGGCAAGGGCCTATGCTAGTCGGGGGTGACCATGGCCGAGGCCGAGAATGTCGTAGTTTACTGGCCTATCTCGTGTTTTGACAGGCGCAAAGAGAACCCACTTCCAGTGCACACCCGCTTCTTCGTCCTTGATGAAAGCAGAGCAACGGACCAAGAAAAGCAGCGGATTCTGGAACTCGTCAGAAGCGACAACGTTAACGGGAGCCAGATGCCTACGGAAGTGGGGAAAGGCGTGCTGACAATCAGCCATGCCGCTCATGGCACAGGCCGGGAGATCCTGAGGTACAGGCACCTGTTCAGAGAATGCGAGGAGGGACTAGAGCGGATCATGAAGGAGGCGCAGAAGAGCCCCGGCCTGCTGTCCCTTAAGTGTGTCAGTCTAATGGGCGAGTACTTCGAGGACGAGAACGGGAACGAAATAGCCAAGACCGAGATGTACGACTACATGGCCGGGGCGCCTGTCATCGTCCACGGAGAGCCAGACAGTGTAATCCGCTTCGGGCCATCTCGGCCGAAAGAGCGTGAAGCCTGGACTATCGATACCGCCAACACAATTGCTCACTTTCTTCAGGTAACAGACCATATCCAGGCAAGCCGATGGTTTCGTTCACCTTTGTCGATCACATCTGCTGGGGCCGGGCAGATCATCGACTCCGCGTTTCCGAGCGCTGAGAGCGCCCTGGGTGTTCTGGTGCTGTTCCGCCAGTTGTACTCCTCTAACCCGGAGGATGACCTGTTCAACCGCGCCTGCGGATATTACGTGCGTCATGTTGGCAACCGAGGCAAGGCGGAGTTCGTCAAAGCCGAGAAGAAGAGCTTCAACTCGCTATTGAGGAAATCGCCTCCGCTGTCTGAGAAGGATGTGGGGTGCTCAACGAAGGATTTGCTGGAGGCCTTTCTGTACGGTGCCTGCATCATGCATTCGCGATCCAGAGACAAGACGAATACCAAACGGCTGAACAGCATGTTGCAGAAGTGCCCGCCGCAGAGGCTCGTAATGGCTTTCCATTCGGGCATGAAGTATCTGCTGAATCATGTGCTCACGGTCTATCCGCTGGTAAAGCAGGACTTCGTGCATTGGGTGTACCAGGTTGGCCTGTGCGGGCCGGACATCATCGACATCGCAAAGCTCCTGAGCGGGCGCTCCGAGGGGGACAGGGGTTAAGCCAGCGAGGGCCAAGAGCAGGCGCGGGCAGGAAATCAGCGTCCTTGACCAACGGGGGCACGGCGCCCGGTTCCCGCCCCGACCAAGGCCGCCGGGCATAAAGCCCGGCGCTACAAGCACAAGCGCGCTTTGCGCGGCGGGGCCACCACGCGGGAGTTATGAGACGTTCTTTCAGCCGCCCGCCCCGTAGCAGATGATGCGCCCGTCCTTGAGGGC
Organism: uncultured Anaerolineales bacterium; assembly: GCA_964449275.1. Classification (GTDB taxonomy): domain Bacteria; phylum Planctomycetota; class Phycisphaerae; order FEN-1346; family FEN-1346; genus JAUVZF01. The sequence goes on along the minus strand of CAYVAM010000157.1, from coordinate 1,258 downwards.
TACGACGATGCGGCCGCGCGAGTCGACGGCGATTCCCCACCGCACGGGCTGACCGGGCAGGGGGTGTTGCCAGAGGTCTTTCTTGGTCGAGGGGTTTTGCGCGACCAGCGTGGAGCCGTTCGGGGTTTGGCGACACAACAGATTTGCATTCTTTGTTTCGACAATTGGAGCCTGCCAGGCGACTTCCTTGCTGTAGACGGGATAGGTGGAGTAGAGCGGCTGGCCGACGGTCCTGACCTGGCGTTGGAGTTTTCCGCGTTTGTCTTTGCCCGCGAAGAGGCGCAATTCGCGGCCGCGCCGGGCCCGTTGACCCGTTCCGAGGCGTTTTCCGTCGGCCGTGTCGAACACGGTCGGCGATGCCGAACTGCCGCCGGCCAGGTAGAGTTTGCCTTGGTCCAGCAGCAGGTCTCCCTGAACGCCCGTCTCGCTGCCGAAGGACGCCCCCATGCCGCCGGCGGTGTTGTTCTGCCACGTGATCTTGCCGGTTGTCGCATCCAGGGCGTATACATGCGTGCCATCGTAATTGTTGATACCTGCGGCCAGGTAGGCCACGCCGCCGTCGAGAAGCACGCCGGATGCGACCGGCCAGGTGGAAAGCAGTTGGTCGTAGACGGGGATTTTTCTCTCGGCCGGGGCCGCGCGGAACCGCCACAACAGCCGGCCGGTGGCCGCCTCGAAGGCGTAGGCGTAACCATCGCCGGAGCCGACCAGCGCCCGGCCGCCGGCCACCGCCGGTGGATATCGAATCGCTCCGCCCGTGTATGCCGTCCATCGCGGCTTGCCGCCGGCCGCATCCAGTGCCCGCACAATACCGTCGGAGCCGCTGACGAAGATCATGCCCCCAGCGGCGACCGGCGCGGTGGCCTCGAAGGCGGCCTTGGGCGTAAACGTCCAAAGCCTCTTCACGTGGTCGGCGACGGCAGCCTGCGTCCTGGCGGTGCGTGTATTGTTTGCCCGATAGGTCGGCCAGTCGGCCGGTGACTGTTGAAACGGCGCGATTTTCGTTGCGCGGTCGGCCGATTCCAATCGCTCGGACTCGACGGCGGCCTGATGGAACTTGAAGTTGCCCGCCGGTCCGCAGCAAATCGTACCGAACATCTGCAGGTTGCAATCACACACCCATGGCGTCCAGTAGAGGTGTCCGCCAGAGATCACGGTGCCGGTAAAACACGAGGGGCGCATCGGAGATATCCACTGGCGCTTGCCGCTGACGGGGTCCAGGCGTTCGGTGCCGTCGCCGTGCGAGCGAAACAGAATG
>CAYVAM010000156.1:0-10355 GCA_964449275.1 uncultured Anaerolineales bacterium | reverse complement strand
ATCTACGACGGGCGCATCATCAACTATGCCGCCGTTGGCGTCCGCAAACTCGGAAGCGACGTCAAGGTCACCGCCTGGGACAAGTTCCACATTGGCTCATGCACCAAGGCGATGACCGCGACGCTCGTGGCGATTCTCGTCGAGCGGGGCAAACTCAAGTGGTCCTCGACTCTCGCCGAGGTCTTCCCGGAACTCGCCAAGAAAATGCACACCGGCTACCGCAAGGTCACCCTGCTGCACCTGCTGGCCCATTGCGGCGGCGTGCCGAACGAGACGTGGCCGAAGGGCATGTCGTTTCTCGACGTGCACGGCCTGCCCGGCCCGCCGCGCGAGCAGCGGCTCGAGTTCGCCCGCCGCAAACTCAAGGAGGCTCCCGAGGCGCCGCCCGGCGAGCGGTACATCTACTCGAACGCCGGCTACGCGATCCTCGGCGCCGCCTGCGAGAAGGTGACCGATACGGCGTACGAAACGTTGATGCGCGACGTGCTCTTCAAGCCGCTCGGCATGACGACGGCCGGTTTCGGCGCCATGGGCACGCCGGGCAAGATCGACCAGCCGTGGCAGCACCGCGTCCAGGACGGCAAAGCGATTCCGATGGAGCCGGGGCCGCGGACCGACAACCCGCCGGCCATCGCGCCGGCCGGGACCGTCCACTGCTCGGTCGGCGACTGGGCGAAGTTTGTCCAGGCACACCTGAAAGGCGCCCGCGACGAACCCACCCCGCTGCCTATCACCAACTGGCCACGCTTGCACACGCCGGCCTTCGGCGGGACCTACGCGGGCGGTTGGGGTGTGCGCCATCGTGGGTGGGGCGGCGGCCGCGTCTATACGCACGCCGGAAGCAACAATATGAACTATGCCGTCGTCTGGATGGCACCGCATCGCAACTTCGCCGTCGTCGTCGCCACCAACCAGGCCGGCGACGTGGCCCCCAAGGCCTGCGACGATGCGGCGGCGGCGATCATCAAGAAGTATCTGCCGAAGGAGGCGGACAAATGAACCGCGCCGTGTTGGCCCTTTGTGTGGTTGCCTTGCCGGTTGCAGCCTGTGCGGCAGGGCGGGGCGGGAAGGCCGAACTCGTCGAGGTCCGCAAGATTTGGGACCGCGCGCCGCACAGCGCCTTCACGGACCTCGTGCGGTTCAAGGATCGCTGGTTCTGCGTCTTCCGCGAGGGCCAGGGGCACGTCTCGCACGATGGGAAAATCCGCGTCATCGCCTCGGACCGCGGCAAGGCGTGGACCTCAACAGCGCTCGTTGAGACGCCCGACCCGGGCGTGCCCGACCTGCGCGACCCGAAGATCAACGTGACGCCCGACGGCCGGATGATGCTCATCGCCGGCGCCGCGAACCGAAACAAGGGCCAAGCCCGTCACCGGACGTACGCCTGGTTCTCGTCCGACGGTAAGGGGTGGGGCGAGCCCGTCGCCATCGGCGAGCCGAACCTGTGGCTGTGGCGCGTCACGTGGCACAAGGCGACGGCCTACGGCGTCGGGTACGGACGGGTAGGCGAGCGCATCGCCCGATTGTACCGGAGCACCGACGGCCGCACGTTTCAGGTGCTCGTGCCGCGCCTGTTCGACCAGGCTTATCCGAACGAGACGTCGCTCCTCTTCCTGGCCGACGAGCGGTGCTACGCGCTGCTTCGCCGTGACGCGAAGCCGTTTACGGCCCAACTCGGCGTCGCCCGTCCTCCGTACACCCGGTGGACGTGGAAGGACCTGGGGGTGCGGATCGGCGGGCCGCTGCTCGCGTGCCTTCCGGACGGGCGGTTCATCGCGGCGGGTCGGCGGTACGACGGCGGCGTGCGGACGAGCCTGATGTGGTTGGACACGGAGAAGGGGACGCTCGCGGAGTTCCTCCGCCTTCCATCCGGCGGTGACACATCCTATCCCGGCCTGCTGTTGCATGAAGGGCTGCTTTGGGTCTCGTACTACTCGTCGCACGAGGGCAAGACGAGCATCTACCTGGCGAAGGTGCGGCTGCCGGAGGCGGGATAAGGGCCTGAGGACAGGGGATCCGTTCGAGCGTCGAGCGTGCCGGCAAGATGGCTCGCCTTGGGCCGCCCACGCATAGCGCCGGTTCCATAACACTTACGTCAAATCACCGTTCGCCGGAACCCCCGAAAACGCGCTTTTTGGTGTCCGAATCTGCGTTTCTGGGCCGCCAGGGGCGATTTGGCCGTTTTGTGTTAAGATAGGTAAGGCAAAACTTTCGCCGTTTTCGTCCTTTTTTGTCCTTTTTCGTCCTTTTTCGTCCTTTTTGCTGTTTTTTGCCCCCTTTTGGAGGCCGTTTTCGCGAGCCAAAATTGATGTAAGTCACCCATGCCAAAATGGCAGCCCGGGCGGCGGGCCGCACAGGCCCGAAAAGTTGTTAGAGTTCTAACAAAATCCGGGGTAGGGCGCACTTTTTGTTAGAGTTCTAACAAAACGGCCGAAAAACAGGGAACAGGGGATAGGGAGTGGGGAATAGGGAACGTAGAACGCCGAGCCCGCTGCGGCAGCAGCGGGGGGTCTGGGAACAGGGAATGGGTGACACGGAATGGGGAATAGGGGTGGAAGGAAGCGATTTCGCATTGCCGATTGAACGGCAACACGGCCTCACGCAAAGCCGCCAAGGCGCAAAGAACGGCGGTTACTGGGTAACGGCAACGCCCTGGAACCTGCCAGGCCCGTTCACGGGCCTTGGCCCGAAGGGTGTAGGCCAGGGCTTTTAGCTTTGGTCAACGGCGCTGCCACGATACCATTATCCTGGATCAGGAAGCAGCCCGCTTCAGCGGGCTTCTCGTCGCGGGCCGGCTGCCGAGGAATGTGCCAAGAGTAAGCCCGCTGAAGCGGGCTGGGATGGGCAGTAGAAGGGACGGGGGCCCTCGTGGACCCGGCCCAAAGGGCCGGGCCTATACCCGCTTCGCGGGGACGAAGGCCCGTAAACGGGCCTCATAAGCCGGCGGCCGGAGTTCCCGCGCCGCGTGGTGGCCTTCGGCATACGCCTGCGTACCGGACCATGCCACCCGCCGCCTGGGTGAGACGGTCCGGATTGCGGCCGTTTTAGTGAGGCCTATAAAAGTGAGTCATCCATATCTCTTTTCGAAAGGCAGGGCCTCACGCCGTTTTTCGCCGTCATGCCGGGGCGGTGCTCCGGTCCGGGTGAGGACCTGGCCTCGCCCTCCCCACGGGTTGGATCAGCGTGCGCTTTCGCTCGAAGTGGTATTTGTGAGGCAGTTTGAACTGGTTGTAGTCGAGGAACGCCTTGTCGCGGGCCACGTCGAACGGGTCGTCTGTAAATGGCAGGATCATGGGGAACCGTCCGGACAGATGGTTAGATAGGGCAAGCCCGTCCTTGCGCAGCGTATACGCGTTGATGAACAGGTACTTCCTGAAGACCTGGCCGACCCACGTGTCGGTTTTGCGGTCGTGGTACCCCGGCTTTGTCTTGTCCTGGTGATGCCCCTTGAGGAGTTCGAACTTGCCGTCCCCGTCCAGGTCGCACTCCCACGTGTACGAGATGTCCCGGACGAAGAACGAGACGAGCGACCACTCGCGCTCGTGCTGGAAGAGGTAGTACACCTGGCCGGTGTTCGAGTGGCCGGCACAGCCGCCCAGTTCAAAGACCAACTTGAGGTCCTGCCATCCGTTCGCGTCGAAGTCGCACACGTGCGCCGGAAGGAAGGCGACCATCCCGAAATCGGGCACGCCGTCGAAGGTGACGAGCGTGTGCTGCCCTCGCGCAAGGTGGATCGTCGGCCTGTACTTGCCGTCCTTCCGGTGCCGCACGCACGTCACGGTGAGGCTGCCACCGTCCTTGAAGAAGCCTTTCACGGTCAACATGGTTTCTGCGGAGGACGGCTTGGCCCAGGTATCGACGGCCTTCGTCCGTGCGACCGGGAGAGCCTCGAACATGACCTTGCGTGGATACGCGATTCCATTCCCGGCGGAAGCGGGACCCGTGAGAAGAAGCAGGCCGACCAGGGCCGCTGCCGTGCGCGTACGAGGTGGGGTTCGCATGGCGTCCTCCCGGCCGATGGCCGGCTGCGGATTGTCCTGCTTCCCATCGTCAGGGAAAAGGTCGGTCATGACTGGCTCCTTGTCCAGGTTCACGTGCCGCGCGTCCAGCACACACGAGAAGAACCGTTCCTGCCAGAGGTGCCCCAGCCAGCCTTCGCGGAAGTTGATGCGACGGGTGTACCGCCGATGGGCTCACCCGGCATGGGAATAGGTTACGGCAGGGTGTGTCTCGCTACAAGGCTTTTGCCGCGGGCCAGCGCGGTGGGCTTTCTTTGCCGCCGGCGCGTCGGTCAGGGCTTAGGGCTGCCCGGCCGCTTCGTGTACACACGGATGTAATCAAACAGGACGCTGTCGGGCAGATTGGCCTGGGCGATGTTGCCGGCCCACTTGCCGACCTCCAGGCTCAGGATGATGTACTCGGGCGTCCCGGAGACGCCTTTGCTGGTCCGCCACGTCTCTACCCCGTCCACGTAGAAGACGTACTCATCCGCTTTCCAATCGAGACCGACGGTGTGCCATCCGTTCGAGACGCCCGGCACGGCGGCGACGTGGCCTTGCGACTTGTGGTGCTTGCCGTAGCCGTCCCAGTGGAGCGTGTGCTGAACACGATCGCCGCGCTTCGAGAGGTACTCGAAGATGTCGATCTCCGTTCCGGACTGGTTCGTGTCGCCGACGATCTTTCCGAGTCGCGGCGACTGGAGCCAGAACGCCGACCAGTGCCCGACCTGTGTCTGAAGTTTGACGCGGCACTCCCAGTAGCCGAAGGCCCGTTCGAACTTGCCATGCGTTGCGATCATGCCGGTGTGCCACTGGCCGCCGACCTTGCGGGTGGTGAGGAGAAGGTGCCCTTTGCCGTCGAGCGTGACGGCTTCCTTGGCGTTGATGGCGTCTCGGCGGCGTCCCAGGCCGCGATAACTCCATTTGGTCACATCGAGCGACGTGCCGTCGAACTCGTCGCTCCAGACGAGGCCCGCATGAGTCGCCGGCTTCGGCGATTCGGGGATCGCAGATTGCGGCAGGCCGCCGAGTTTCTCAAGTTCCGTCTGAACCTTCTTCGAGGCCACCGTGGCGGCCTTTTCGGCTTCAGCGCCCTTGTTGGTCTCAGCGGCCGGCGCGGCAGCGGGCACGGCCATGACAAAGACGAATACAAGCAGAACACCGGGAAGAGATACCGTCCGAACCATAGCGCCCCTGTGTCCAAAACGAGACTTGCGTAGGTTGTAACGAACCGATTATGCCCGGCTACAACGCATTTGTCAAAACTGTTCTTGTCGCGACAGCCGCTTTGGGGATTGGGCTTGACCGAAGCCCCTGGTGTGACTAGAGTTGTCCCGTTGCCCACGTGGTCCAGGCATGGCCGGGCGGGAACTATGGACGCTTAGGCCGCACCCTTACCGGGGAGAGGACGAACGCAGACGCCGGCATGATCGACCTGCATACCCATACGCTGCTGAGCGACGGCGACCTGATCCCGACGGAACTGGCACGCCGGGCCGAGGTCATCGGGTACCGCGCGCTGGGCTTCGCGGATCACGTGGACACGGCCCTGGCCGACGTGATCGTGCCGCTCCTGGTCCGCGTGGCCAACGACCTGACGCCCGTCATGGAGATGAAAGTGATCCCCGGCGTCGAGGTGACCCACTGCCGCCCGCAGCACATCGGCCCCGTCGTCCGGCACTGCCGCGAGTTGGGCGCCCGCATCGTGCTCGTTCACGGCGAGACGCCGTCCGAGCCGGTCATCGCGGGCACCAACCGGGCTGCCATCGAGGCCGGGTGCGATATCCTGGCCCATCCGGGGCTTATTACGGAAGACGATGCGCGTCTGGCGGCCGAGCGCGGCGTGTTGCTCGAGATATCCGGCCGCGCGGGCCACTGCCTCGGCAACGGCCGCGTGGCCCGGATAGCGCGGCAGGTGGGCGCCCAGGTCATCTTCGGCTCCGACACGCATGAACCGGAGAACCTCCGGCCGCGAAGCGACGCCGAATACGTCTTGGCCTGCGCCGGCCTCAGTCCCGACGAGGTGGCCGCCGCCTTCGACGCCGCCGAGCGGCTCGTGGCCCGTGCTGTCGAAGCAGGAGGTAGCCAATGAGAACGTTCCAACGGATTTCCCGGCTCATCCGGCCGGAGATCGGGCTGCCGGTGCTGGCGGCCCTGGCGATTCTCGGACTGATGGCGATGGCGTTGGGTTGCGGCGAGAAGCGGGAAGTCGCCGCCACCGCCGCCCCGGCCGTCAATCCGCGGCTCAAAGACGTGCCCGTGCCGGCGGGATTCAAGTTCAAGAGCGACCAGTCGAGCGACCGGGCCGTGGGAGGCTTCCGGTTTGTCAGGCACCTCTACGAGGGCGGGGCGACGGTTCGCCAGGTCTCGGACTTCTACCGCCGCAACATGCCCATGCTCGGATGGCGAACGCTCGAAGAGAGTTTCGTCTCCGGTCGCCGGCGGCTCCTCTTCGACAAGGGCCACGACACGTGCCACATCAGCGTCTGGGACGACTGGGGCACGAAGGTGCTCATCCAGGTACTTCCACGGACCGCCAGGCGTGCCACGCCTGCGGACCCCGCTCCTTACGCTGGGACGACGAGATGAAAAGCATTCACAAGCACGAACTTCAGACCAACGAATTGGCCGACGCCATCGGACGGGCCATTGTGTGGGCCAAGCCCCATGCCCAGACGATCGTGCTGGTGGCGGCGGTGGTGATCGTCGGCGTGTTTGTTTTCGTGATTCTGCCGGCCATACGCGGCAGCGCGGGCGAGATGGCTTCGGTCGCGTTCACGCTGGCCCAGAACGCCGGCGATACGGAGTCGCTGGAGGACTTCCTCGAAGACTACCCCGAAGCGCTGCAGGCGCCGACGGCCAGGTTGCTCCTGGCCGACCGGCTCCTCAGGCAGGCGGTCGGCAACCCGAAGCCCACGGGCGATCCCCTGGCTGAGGCCAGGATACTGTACGCCGAGATCGCGGAATCCTCTGAGCACCTGCGGCCCCTGGCCAAGGCGGGACTTGCCCTGGTGACCGTCCAGGAAGGCGACCTGAAGAAGGGGAGGGAGGGGTTGCAGGAGGTCGTCTCGAAGTGGCCTCAGTCGATCGCCGCCGAGAAAGCCCGTGCCCATATCGAGGCCCTGGCCGGCTACGAGCCGCTTGTTTTCTCGAACGAGCCGCTCGAAGAGCCGACCGAACCCGAGAAGGGCGAGACGGAAAAGGCCGGGCCGAAAGAAGGCGAGGGCAAGAAAGAGCCCGCGGCCGAAAAGACCGGGCCCGCCAAAGCCACCGATCCCGAAACCAAAACGACCGAGACCAAACCGCCACCCAAGCAGACGGACCGCGAGCAGAAAAAGGAACCGAAACCCGTGGGGTAGGGAAGTTCAACAAAAGGTACCTGTTTATCGTGTGGCTCAGGCAATGTCATTTCGACCGAGACCCGCGTGAGCGGGGCGAGCGGAGAAATCTCGCTGTTGGACTGGGCGAAAACGGAGAACGGCGAGATTCCTCGACTCCCGCGGCTACGCCGCGGTCGCTCGGAATGACACCACGCTAAACACGTTCAACAAAAGTTTTGCGCGGCGGGTCTCCTGACCCGCCGCGAGAGAGGCGGCCAAGCGGGGTGGCGGGTGGGGACTCCCGCCACCCAAGGGACATGAAACAGTTTCTTGGCGCAGCCACCGGAATATGGTATTCGCCCGGTCGAGATTCGTATCTTCACCCTGACAGAGAACCACAGCCCAAGGAGTATTGAATGGCGGACCTGCAAGCAATGGTTGATGCAGTGGAACGCGGCGACCGGGATGCAGCCGTCCAGACGGTCCAGGACGCCCTCGCCGCCGGCCTGGAACCCGAACAGATTCTCAACGAAGGTCTCATCTCCGCCATGAGTTCGGTCGGCGACAAGTTCAGGAACAACGAGATCTTTATTCCCGAGGTCCTCATCGCCGCCCGCGCCATGAACGGCGCCATGAAGATCCTCGAACCGAAACTCGTCGAGACCGGCGTCGAGCCGCGCGGCAAGGTCGTCATCGGCACCGTGAAGCAGGATCTGCACGACATCGGCAAGAACCTCGTCGCCATGATGCTTAAGGGCGGCGGGTTCAAAGTCATTGACCTCGGCGTCGATGTGGAACCCGAGAAGTTCGTCGAGGCCGCCAAGGGCGAGCAAGCCCAAGTCATCGCCCTCTCGGCGCTGTTGACCACGACGATGCCCAACATGAAGGCCGTCGTCGATGCGCTGCAGGAAGCCCGCCTCGATGGTGTCAAGATTATGATCGGCGGCGCGCCGGTCACGCAGGCATACGCCGACGAGATCGGCGCCGCCGGGTACGCGCCCGACGCCGGCAGCGCCGTGGACCTGGCGACCGACCTCATCCGGTAGCATGGGCACGGGCGTGGCTCGATGCGTCGTCGCGTATCTCTGTGCGGCGGCCTTCGGCATACGCCTCCGCATGGGACCAGGCCGCCGCGCATAACATGGTAGCCGCCACGCGCAAAGCCGATGCCGACGAGCGACCTGCCAGACGGAGCACTTTTGCCCGACGCGCTGCCCGAGCGCGATCTCGAGACGCTCGAGATCGAACTCCAGAGTGAACCGAACGAAACACGCCTCGACCGGTTCCTCGCCCAGCGATGGGCCGCCCACAGCCGCTCCACGTTCCAGAAACTCATCCGCGACGGCCGCGTCCTCGTCAACAACGAGGTCGTCACCAAGCCGTCGGCCGAGGTCCACCGCGGCGACCGCATCTTCGTCACCCTCTACAAACGCCGCCCCCTCGGCATCGTCCCCGAGCCGATCCCCATCGACGTGATTTACGAGGACGACGACCTCGTCGCCGTCAACAAGGAAGCGGGCATCCTGGTGCATCCGGCGCGCGGCAACCCGCACGGTACGCTCGTCAACGCCGTGGCCTATCATGCCGGCGCCCTCTCGAGCGGGGGCGATGTGTGGCGGCCGGGCGTCGTCCATCGGCTCGACCGCGACACATCGGGCGTCATCGTCTTCGCCAAGAACGATGCCGTCCACGGGCGGCTGGCGCGGCAGTGGGAGAACCGCACCGTCGAGAAGGAGTACACGGCCATCGTCGAAGGCGTGCCGGAACTCGACGCCGACGTCATCGACCAACCGCTCGGCCGCGATCGCCGAAGCCGCGAGCGGTACGCCGTCCGACGCGACGGCACCGGACGCGAGGCCCTCAGCCAGTACCAGGTGGTCGAGACGTTCGACGGGTTCAGCCTGGTCCGCGTCCGCATCCACACAGGACGGACGCACCAGATACGCGTCCACATGGCCCACATCGGGCACCGCGTCGTTGCCGACCGTCAGTACGGCAGCCGCGACAAGGTGACGCTGCAGGAGTTGGCGCGCGGCAAAGCGGACCACGACGACGTGCTGATGGCGCGGCAGGCCCTCCATGCGTCGAGCCTCAGGCTCGTGCACCCGCGCACGCGCGAGCCGCTCCACCTGGAATCGCCGCTCCCCGACGACATGGCCCGCCTGCTGGCGGCGCTGCGCCAGTGGCGCGCGGCTGATGGGTAGCGCGCGTTTCCCGGGGATTCGCCCCGCGTTGCGGGACTCATCCCACGGGCGTTCATGGTGAGGCTTGACGCCGACGGTCGGCTGCTGCATAACAGCCCAACCCCCCGACGTTGCGCGACGCCAACCGCCGGCCATGGCAAAACACCGCAACCGCCCGATGTTGAGCCAAGCCAAACGTCGGGAGCGCACGGGGGGGGGGGCGACACCATGCGTTACCACGTCACCTGGGGCACGTACGGCAGTTGGCTGCCCGGCGACCCGCGCGGCTTCCGCACTCGTCGCCACCGGCAGCACGTGGAGGGCGACTACCGGAATCCGCCTGCTGCGGGGACGTACGCCGGGCTCTACGCCCACGCCCGGCGCAGCCTTTCGAAGCCGCCGGTGACGATTGACCCCGATCTCCTGGAGGTGATCGGCAGACGCTGCCTCGATCAGTTTGCCAAGGAGGGTGCCGAGGTGTGTGGGATATGTGTGGCCGGCCGGCACGTTCATGTTGCGGTTGAGTGCCGTCCGGACGGCCTGAAGCAGATGGTCGGCCGCGTCAAGAAGGTGTCCTCTCACGGTGTTCGCGCTCGCATTCCCGGACGCCTTTGGCAGGAAGGATGCCGCCCGGTTGCGGTTCATGATGGCCGCCACTGGCAGAATGTTCTTGCGTACATTGCCGGACACGCCCCGAAAGCCTGGGTGTGGCTTGCTGAGTAAGAACACCTTGCTGCGTGAGAGCGCCTTGCACAACGCCCGATGTTGAGCGAAGCGAAAGGCGGGGCACTGCATAAGCGAGCAAACGCCCGATGTTGAGCGAAGCGAAACGCCGGGCACTGCATAACAGAGCA
>CAYVAM010000155.1:0-10485 GCA_964449275.1 uncultured Anaerolineales bacterium | reverse complement strand
TGCCGGTCGGCCGGGAAAATCGGGAGTCAGGGCCACTTGGCGGTCAAACCGGGGCCGTTTCCGGTTTGACCAGCCAAGAGGCCGTTTGAACGTCTCGGCCACCATAAAGCCAAACCATTCAAAGCCAAACCGAAAGGCTGGTTTGGCATTGAATATGGCCCTGACTCCCGATTTCCCCGGCCGGGCCACAACCGGCCACGGACGCAGGTAGCGTAGTAGTACTAACGCGTTGCTGAAAAAGACGTTACAGGCGATATGGGGCGAAGTGGCTACGCCTCCTCAGCCGGTTTCTCCTTGTCGGCATCTTCGCCCGGTTCGGCAGCGGCGAGTTTCTGGGCCGCCTCGCCCGGTTCGGCAGCGTCGGGGTTCTGGGCCACCTCGCCCGGTTCGGCGTCGGCGGAGGCTTCCGGTTTGCCGGCATCGGCGGAGGCTTCCGGTTTGCCGGCGTCGGCGGCCTCGGCCGGTGGTTCCTGCGTGGGCGCATCCGCCTCAGCGGGCGGCGCCTCGTCCACACGGCCCGGCACCGGGTCGGTCTCCTCTTCGATGCGTTCGATGCGAACGGCGCTGCTTTCACGGACCTGCCGGAAGACCTTGATGTCGCCCTCACAGCGGCCGATTGGGTTGACGGGGCTGGCAGCCCTGGGCTCGTCGCCCTTGGAAGCGGGCGTTCTGCCAAAGAAGATGCAGAAGGCGCTGCCGGTCGGCCAGTAGCCGACCTCGCCAACCTCCATGCGGTCGCGGGCCTCCAGGTCCAGGTCGCACTGCACGGGGATGCTGAAGTAAATCTCCTGCCCCCACGTGTTGACGGTGCTGTCGATGGGCAGTGCGTCCCAGATCCGCTCAGCCGTCGGCGAATCGTTCAGCGTGGTCAGCATCTCGATCTTGTCTGTGGCAATACGTATTTCGTGCATAAACCTCTCCCACCACCGTCGGCGAACGCTCCACCGTACGCGCCGGCGGCAAGCGATGCAAGCAAAAAGCCGCTGCAAGGCGACACGGACCGGATAGGCCTACCCGCGGCAGGCGAATCCGGTCCGTCTCCGCAGTGCCGCCTGCGCTCGGCGGCCCGTCCACGAAAGCGCCGGCGGCGCCGACTATCCTTCTCTCTGCTTCTTCTTAATGACAACGTAAGCGACGATTAGGGCTACAAGCAAGAGGCCCAGGATGATGTAATACCACATGCGACGTCTCCTTGCGCCTGGCATTCATTCGCTGCGGCCGTGAGCCGCCTGCCGCATTGCTGACCCACAATAGTGCCTGTTGCGCCCGAGTCAAGCACTATTTGGCGTTTTCCGGGGGCGCCGAGGCGCCTTGCAGTTCGGCAATCCGGGTCCGGACTTTGGCGCGGGCCTCGTCTTTGAGCCGCAGGCGCGGCTCGGGCATCAGGCCATCCAGCCGCAAGACCTCCCGGTAAGCCTCGAGAGCGGCGGCGTTATCGCCCAGATGATCGATCACCTCGGCCAGACGCAGGCGGGTCGGGATGTGCGTCGGATACAGCCGCGAGGCCTCCTCCAGACACGCCCGCGCTGCGGACAGGGCGTTCGGATCTCGCTCGGCCCCTTTCGGGGCAAGATAGCACCTCGCCAGCGCCAGGTGTGCCCGCCGCAGACGCGGATGCCGGGTCAGGGCGTCGCGGTATCCCTCAATCGCCCGTTCGAGATGGACGGCGGCGGTGGCCCCTTCGACCGCCCCGGCTTCCCGCCTCCAGGCCCGCGCGCGGAGCAGGTGCGGCTCCCACGCCAGCGGGTTGGCTTCGGCGGCGGCACGCAGCGGCTCGTCACCCTCGAAAGCGGCCCGATCCCACCCTGCGATCCTCAGCAGCGCCCGTTCGCGACCCACCGGCAGAATCAGTTGCCGGACGTACAGGAAGCACACCGTCATTGCCAACGCCATGAGCAGGAACCTGGCGGGCGCGCTAAGCGAGAACCCGGGCAGGCCGGCCTCGGACGCGCCGGCGTCGGGCGCGACGGCGTCGGGCGCGACGGCGTCGGGCGCGACGGGAGATGCCCCGTTGCTCCCGCGACGGGCTCGAAGTGACACGCCGACCACGACGAGCATCGCCCAGGCGGCCGGCGGCTCGAGGATGGCCGTGCCGATCTGTTCCTGGAGCGCAAACGCCAGCACCGCCACGACGCACGCGGTGCGCAGGCTCCGGAGCGGCCGGGCCGACGCTTCCAGTCGCGACGGCTCTTCGCCCGCGCCGAGCCCGATGACCATCGCCATGACCGCCGTCGCCGCAACGCCATAGCCCCACCCGAGGGCGAACAGGTAGATCGCCACCGGCCCGGCAACCGCCATCACCGGGACGAGCAGCACGAGCAGCGGCTCGCCGGGCGGGACCGCTCGCTCGCGCTCGCGGCTCGGCGCGGGGTCGCGGCTCGGCGCGGGGTCGTGGCTCGGCGCGGGGTCGTGGCTCGGCGCGGGGTCGTGGCTCGGCGCGGGGTCGCGGCTCGGATTCTCGCGTAGCCACACCCTGACGGCTCCCACGGCCAGCAGCACGAGCGCCGTGGCCCCCGCCAGGCCCAACTTGCTCCACGTCGAGAGGAGCATGTTGTGGGGATCGGCCACCTCTTCGGGCGCCCAGGCGACTTTGTGCTCGACGTAATGGTGCCCGAAGTTCTCGAGGCCGACGCCGGTCTCCCAATACCGGTGGAGGATCTTGAGCGTGGCCCACCAGTAATCGAGTCGGTACCGCAGCGTCTTCACCGCCCCCGCCACCGCCGGATGGTCCACCTGGGTTGCGGCGGCCAGCCCGACCGCCGCGATGACCAGCGGCGCGACGTACAGCACGATCCGCACGCGCCGCTTCCGTACCCACCACGCCACGGCCAGCCAATACAGGCCGACCGCCAGCGCCGCCACTGCCGCGCGGCTCTGCGTCAGGACGATGCCGCAGGCGCACGCGGCCGCCGCCGCAATCATCACGGTTGCAAGGACACGCGCCCCGCGCGACCCGACCTCCGTCCACTTCTCCCGCGCGAGGCCCACCGCCACCAGGCAACCCAGCGTCAGGAACGCCGCCAGCACGTTCGGATGCCCCATCGCGGCCTGAACGCCGCCGAAGAACCGGTCGATGAACGCCTGCTCCTGGTACCCGCCCGGCTCGATGCCATAATGTGGAAGGATAATCTCGCGGTGCGCCTGGAAGATCTCCCACGCCTTCGGCAGGCCAATCGTCGTCTGGTGGACGGCGACTGCGGCCGACACCAGCGCCGTGGCCACCAGCACCGACAGCAGAAACCGGCGCTCGGCGTCCGTCCGGATGGCCTGGACCAGGGCGAACGCCCCGACCCACAGCCCGGTCATCTCGGCCGCCCGGACCAACGCCGACGATTTGTCCGACGCCACGACCGTCGAAACGGCCGCGCCGAGAACGAACAGCCCCGCCGGAACAACCAGCCAGGCGGCGGGCAGTGTCGCCCGGCGCTCGGCCACCCACGACGCCGCCAGCAGAACCGGCATCAGCCACAGCCCCAGGCCGATGACGAGGACAACGAGCGGCCCGGGCACATCCGGCACGCCGAGAAACGACGCATTCGTCGAAAACCGGGGAAGGACCACGAGCATGGCGGCCGCGATGACGATCACCGCCCGGCGGAGCCACCGGGCCGTAATCCGGCCGGAAGGAGCGACCAGGGTCATGCCGGCTCCTCCGCATGAGGCGGCGCCGTCGTCCGCGGCCGCCGACGGGCAAGCAGAACCGTCACAAGCGTCAAGGCGACGAGGCAGCACGACGCAGGTGGCAGCCGGTCGTCGGCCGAATACAGCATCAGCGATGCCGCGCCCGTCGCGGCGGTCAGGCCGGCGGCCACAAAGACGACGGTGCGCGGGCCGGCGCCACGCGCCAGCATCCGGTGCCCCAGGTGGCTCGTCGCGTCGCCCACCATCGGATTCTTGCCGCGCGCAAGACGGCCGACCACGACGCACGCCGCATCAAACAGCGGCACCGCAAGCACGACCAGTGGGACGAGCACAACGCAGCCGGGTGTTGCGAGCGTCGGGAAGTAGTACTGCGCGACGATCGTCAGGGACGCCAGGACATAGCCCACGAGGTGGCTGCCCGCGTCGCCCATGAAGAGTCTGGCGGGCGGGACGTTGTAGATGAGGAATCCGGCCAGTGCCCCGGCCGTGACGAGCGCGACGCCCGGGACGAACCACTCTCCCACCATCATCTGGCCGGCGGCCAGGGCCACGAGCGCCACCACGCCCACGGCCGCCGCCAGACCGTCCGCGTGGTCGAGCATGTTATAGGCGTTCACGACCGCAACGATCCAGAGGATGCTGACCACCTCGGCCGCATACGGCGCCTCGAGCCAGATGGTTGCCTTGATGCCGAGCCCGACGACGACCAGGGCGGCGGCAAAGAACTGCAAGAGCAGTTTCGGCCATGGCGGCAGGCTGTACCGGTCATCGAGCAGGCCGATGATAAAAAAGACGAGCGCCCCGACGGCCAGCCGCACGAGCGTCGGCGTCCGGGCCGCCAGGTGCTCCTGCACGCGCGGGGGCAGCCATCCGGGCAGCGATTCGGCCGCCAACCAACTCGCCGCCAGCCACGCCACGCCTATGACGAGGATGAGCGTGTCGGCGATGGCCAACCCACCGCCGCAGGCGCGCGGCTCGGTATGCAGACGGCCCGGCCGGACCGCCGCCACCAGACCCGCCGCCAGGGCGACGCGACGCGCGATCGGCGTGAGGGCGGCCGCCACAACCAGCGCCGCCGCAAACGCCACCAGGGCGAACTCAATCATCCGCCGCCTCCCCCGATTGCGGTCCCCCCGACGTGGACCGACGCTGCTCCATCAGCCGCTCGCGGACGCGCGTGAAGAACTCGTGGTACGCCGGCGTCCGGTAATCCGGGTACGTCCACTCCAACTGGTTCCACGTGCCGTGCCGGAACAGAAGCGTGACCTCGCCGTAGATGCCGTCATCGAGATAGATGCGGTGCGAGAAGTCCTTGGTGCTCGAGAGGACGAGTTTCGAGGGAGCGATGTAACCGGGGTCGAGGTTCATCGGCCGTGCGACCGGCCAGTCGTCGCCGGCCGCCATGCGGGCCTCAACCTCGCCCGTCAGCCGTTTGACTCCGGCCAACTCGCCCGGAGCGATGAGGCGGTCGAACGAGACGAAGTACCGGACGAGCGGCTGGCCCATCTCGTCGCGGTAATACTCCGTAAACTCGTGGGCGAACAGGTCGCTCCGGAGGTCCACCGGGCCGAGAACATCGGACAGGGACGATTCGGCGTCGGCAAACGCGCCCGGATACGCCGACAACATGCCGGCGAACAGTTTGACGGGTTCCGCCCGGCGGGTCTGGCCCATGACCGAGATGATACGGACGCCCGGCCGGCCGTGCCAAGCAAATCCACCGGGTCCGGGTGCCAAGAGGGCGCCATGGGAAGCAACGGTCCGTGCGGTGGCCTCGGAGGGGACTCCGGGCTTGCAGGAAGGCGTCTCCGCCGGGATAATGCACGGCGACGGCCCGCGACGGTCGCGGGCGTGGATTGCCGTTTCGCGCAGGAAGAACCGCGGGCAAGCGGCCCGCTTGAAATGGAGTCGAGTCGGATGAAGCCGAACAAGACTTCGAGGCGTGATTTCCTGAAACTTGCGGCCGCCGGCACGTTTCTCACGGCCCTGCCCGGCGCAGGACTTGCCCGGCCGCAGCCAACGGCGAAGACAAAGGTGGGCGGGAAAGGGAAGCAGCCGAACTTCCTGATCATCATCGCCGACGACGTAACCTACAGCGACATCGGCTGCTACGGCGGCGCGAACGTCAAGACGCCCAACATCGACGGTTTCGCCGAAGAAAGCATGCGGTTCAAGTATGCCTATGTCGCCATGTCGATGTGCTGCCCCTGCCGCCACGAACTCTACACCGGGCTCTATCCGATGCGAAACGGCTCGACGTGGAACCACTCCTGGGCCAGACCCGGAACCAAGAGCATCTGCCACCACCTGGGCAACCTCGGCTATCGCGTCGGGCTGACCGGCAAGCGCCACGTGCGCCCGGCCACGTCCTTCCCGTTTGTCAAGGTGCCGGGCTTCGAGGTCGGATGCTGCAGCCGGACAGCGAAGTACGACTGTTCCGGGATCAAGCGGTTCATGACCGCCAAAGCCGGCGAGCCGTTCTGCCTGGCCATCGGCCTGGTGTTGGCACACTCGCCGTGGACGGTCGGCGATCCGGGCCGGTTCGACCTCGAGAAACTCAAACTGCCGCCCACCTTCGCCGACACCAGCCAGGTCCGTGAGGACTACGCCAAGTACCTCGCCGAGGTGGCCGCACTCGACGAGCAAATCGGCAACATCCTCAAGGCCCTGGACGAAACCGGACAGGCCGACAACACGCTGGTGCTCTTCACCTCCGAACAGGGCGCGCAGTGGCCTGGGGCGAAGTGGACCAACTGGGAACAGGGCCTGCACACGGCGTTCATGGTTCGCTGGCCGGGCAAGGTCAAGCGCGGCGCCGAGACCGACGCCCTGGTCCAGTACGCCGACGTCGTGCCGACCTTCATCGAGGCCGCCGGGGGCGACCCCATCCGCAAGGACCTCGACGGCACCAGTTTCCTGGACGTGCTCCTGGGCAACAAGACCGAACACCGCCGGTACGTCTACGGCATGCACAACAACGTTCCGGAAGGCCCGCCCTACCCGATCCGCACCATCCGCACGAAGCAGTTCCGGTACATCTGGAACCTCACGCCCGACGCCCGATACATCGAAAACCACATGGAACAGCCCAAACGATGGGGCAACTACTGGGAATCCTGGAAGAAAGCCGCCGCCACCGATCCACACGCCAAGGCAACGTTCCAGCGGTTCCGCAAGCGTCCCGCCGAGGAGTTGTATAGATCCAACGAGGATATCTACGAGATCAACAACCTTGCCGGCGAGTCGCGGTACGCATCGGTCAAGGCCGAACTCCGAACCGAACTCGAACGCTGGATGAAGACGCAGAACGATCCCGGCGCATCGCTCGACACGCCGGAGGCCCTGGCCGCCAACCGCAAGGCCGGCATGACAGCCGAACGCAAGAAGTGAAAGGTGCCCGGCTGCCGGCCGTGCCACAGACGCTCATCACAGCCGCGCCGGCGCTACTTCTTGCCGGCCTTGCTCTGCGCCTGCTTGAGCGCCGCCTTGGCGCGCCGCGCCAGGTCGGCGTTGGTGGCGGCCGCCGAGACCTTCTTCAGAGGGCCAACCAGTTTGGCCGCAACCTGGCTTCTGCCGCCCACCTTCAGGAGTCTCTCCGCGACGGACACCGCGGCAGCGCAGGCCTCGTTCCGCGTGGCCGCATCGTCCAGGTACGGCACGACCATGGCGACCGCATCGGGCGACGGGATGCTGCCGAGGGCCGAGAGCAGGAGTTTCTTCTCCGCGGGCTTCTTCGCCAGGCCGGCGGCGGTCCGGCACATCGACAGCCGCTTGCCGGGCGGCAGACCGCCCTTGGCCTTGGCGGCCCAACCCAGGTAGCCGCGCAGGCCCAACGTCTTGTCCGTCGGGCTCGCGGCACTGCCGGCCAGGGCCAGCAGGTCCGGCAGGACCTCGGGCGTCTTCCACGCGCAGAGGGTGCGGATGGCCGTCGTGTGGACGTCCTTGTTGGCGTCGCCGACGCAGCCGCGGACGGCCTTCAGCGCACTCTCTCCCCCCACGCCGCCAAGGACGCGCACCAGTGCGGCCTTGTTCGCGGGTTTGGCCTGCGGCAGAAGGGCGATGAGCCGGCCGGTGCACGATTGCGGAGGATCGGCCTTCCCGCAGACGGCGCTGACGGCCCCCTCAGCCGCCCGGAGGTCCTGCGAGGTTTCGGCTCGCATGAGCAGGCGGAGCAGCGCCGGCAATTCCGCCGGGCCGGCGAGTTCGCCCAGCCGCTTCAGCGCCTCCGCCCGGACCTTCGCGTCGGCGCCGGCGGCGGCCTTCAGCAGGTCGGGGATGGCCGCCGTCATCCGCCGCCGACCGATCAGTTCCATCGCGGCGCCGCGGCGTGCGGCGTCATCGCTGCCGAGCATTTTCATGACGGCGGCATCGACCTGGGGACCCGGCAGCGAGGCCAGGCTCTCCCGCGCGGCCGCGGCGATGTCGCTGTCCGCCTCGCCCATTAGCGCGATCAGCCCCGCCGCCGCAGACGGGTCGCCGACTTGCCCCACCGTCCGGATCGCCGCCAAGCGGACCGGCTTCTCGCCGGCCTTGCATACGCCCATCAGGGCCGGAAGCGCCGCACCGTCGGCACGCCTGCCGAGCGCCTGCATCACCAGCACCTGGTTGTCGGCGGGCGCCTTGCCGAGCACCGACGCCAGCGCCTGGGTCACCTCGGCGCCGGGCATCTCGTAGGTTGTCCGGACGGCGGCTGCGAACAGGAGGTAGTCGCGTCCGGCCAGGTTCTCGCGGAGCAGCGGCAGGCCGTCCTTGCCGCGGGCGAGGATCGCCCCCCGCAGCGCCCCGGTGCGGACCTGGTGCGGCCCCTTCAGGCCGCGCAGACGGTCGTAGATCGCGACGGCCCCGTCGCGTTTGCCTTCGCGGGCCAGGGCCTCGGCCGAGCGGAACAGCCCTTCGCACAGGTGGAGTTGCTGGGCGTCGGACGCGCCGGCCAGGGCGCCCTGGAGGGCCTTGACAGCGCCGGCCGTCCCGATGCTGCCCAAGGCGCGGGCGGCCGCCTGGGACACGTCCGCGTCGGCGCTGCCGAGCATCCCGGCCAGCGCCGGGACCGCCTTCGTGTCGCGCCGGACGCCAAGGCTGCCGATGACGCCGACCAGCGGCCGGCCCTTCAGTTTGCCGAGCGCGCCGCGCAAGGCCTCGCCCACGGACGCATCGGGCATCGACTCCATCGCGTAGCGGGCCATGTGCGAGAGTTCGGCGTCGGCCAGCAGCGCCGCCAGCACGGGCACGGCGTTCTTGGTGGCGATGACGGCCAGATGGCGGCAGGCATCGGCCTTGTCCTTGCGGGAGGCGTTCGACTTCAGGACGGCCAGCAGTTTGGCCTCCGCCTCCTTCGTGGCCCGCGGAAAGGTCTGGGCCGGAAGCGGGGCCGCAGCGGCGGCCACAAACGCGACGACAAAAGCGACGGCAATTCGGGATCGTAACATGGCGTCTGTTCCTTTAGGCTCGCGTCGGGGGTTCAGATAATCCACGGATCACGCATGGCGCGCGAACGCAGCCGGTTGGCTTCGGCGTCGCCCACAAACTCCGCCTTCACCGGGTCGTATTTCATGTCGCGCTTCAGCCACATGCAGATGTTTGCGGCGTGCACGCTGGTCATGGAGCGGTACATCACCTCCGGGTTGGCCACGGTGAGGCGGCGCGACTTGACGCAATCGAGGAAGTTGCGCATGTGGTTCAGCGTGCGGCCGGTCCGGGCGACGTAATCGCCGACGATCTTCTTGTAATCCGACAGCATGGCGGGGTTCGAGACGTCCGGCTTCGAGTACCCGTCGCCCGCCGCAGCCCAGCCTTCCGGTCCCTCGAAACGCACGGCGCACGAGCCGTGGAACCATTTGCGGCCCCTGTCGCGCTCCAGAATCATCTTTTCGCCGCTGGCGAAGGTCGTGACCATGCCGTCGCCGCTGTCGTTCTTGACGTACTGATAGTGGATGGGCGAGGTGTCGAGCAGGTCGAGGCCGAACTGCGCCTGCGCGAACGTGTGCGCGCCCCACTCGCCGATACAACTCGTGTGAAAATCGTAGTACCCACGCCACCCGCCGTGGACGTACCGCGAGTTGTACGGCCGCCACGGACACGGACCCAGCCACAGGTCCCAGTTGACGACGTCCTTGGCCGGCTCCGGCTCGGCCGGCAGCCAGTCGGTTTTCATGACGGCGGCGTCCCACGGGGCGATGTGGGCCCGGGCGGTGTGCACCTTGCCGAGGCGGCCCAGGCGGGCCATCTCGTAGCAGAACACGTGGTTGCCCTCGCTCAGCCGCTGCGTGCCGGTCTGGTACACCCGTCCGTACCGCCTGGCGGTCTCGACGACCCCCTTCCCTTCGGCGATGGTCATGCAGGACGGCTTCTCGGTGTAGATGTCCTTGCCCGCCCGCATCGCCAGAATCGCAGCCAGGGCATGCCAGCGGTCGCCGGTGGCGACGAGCACGGCGTCGATGTCCGTGCGCTGGCCGAGGAACTCGCGGATGTCGTTGTACATCGCGCAGTCGGAGTTTCCGTAGCGCTGATCCACCATCTTCTTGACCTTTTCGCGCGAGGCCCTCTGCGCATCGCAGATCGCGACGAACTGGACGTCCTTCTCCGGCAGCATCCACCGCAAATCGCTGCCGCCGCGGTTCCGGATGCCGATGCCGCCCACCACGATGCGCTCGCTCGCCGGCACGGCCCCATCGCGGCCCAGGGCCGACGAGGGGACGATCCACGGCGCCACAAACAGGCCCCCCGCCGCCGCCGCTCGCTTCAGAAACCCACGACGGTTCACCGACGATACCCCCGCGGTTTGGCCGGGCATTGCCCCAGGCCCGGCCGAAGCGTGCGCTTGAGGAGACGACAAGTGTTTCGACA
>CAYVAM010000154.1:0-10507 GCA_964449275.1 uncultured Anaerolineales bacterium | reverse complement strand
GCGCCCTGGGCTATTGTTCTGGCGCTGTTTTTTTCGGGGGTGCCCGTGGCGGGTTTTTCGCCTGTGTGTGGTCAGCAGCTGGAACACACTGGCGGACAAGCCGCCAGTGGCACCCGCGGAACGGGTCTCGAGTTCTGCGGCGGGCAAGATTGCCCGCCGCGCAATGCGCAACGCAATTCCCCACGTGGCGTCCACGTCGGCGACCGCACGGCTCGCGCTTCAGCCACTCAGCGTGGCAGTGACCGTCACGTCCGAGACGTTTTCAGACGCATCGGGGTTCTCCACCAGGACCTTGATGAACCGAACGTCGGCGTCGAACGTGAAGGTCCGGCGGCACGTCTTTCCGGGCCGGCAATCCAGGTCGAACGTGTGCAGGTCCACGGTATCGTACTTGAGGCCGTCTGGGCTCGACCGGACGTGCAGCCGCAACCCTTTCGCCGACCGCTTGCCGTACGTGCACTCGACGGTCAGGGCCGCACGGGCCGCGTGGCTCAGGGCCACCGCCGGCGGGTCCTTCGGCGAGGAAGGCACGGTCGTGCCGGCGGCCAGCGACGAGCGGGCGAGGACCGGCACGTCGAGGCTGAACGGCCGCTGCATCACCAGGACCTGGACCCCCAGGTCCTCGACCCGCGGGAACCGTTCGCGGAACCGCTCGCGCCACGACTTTACGTAACGCAGTGTGTGGTAGATATAGACGAATGGCGGCTCGATGATGCTGTGCACCTCGGCGTAGGCAGCCGCGTTCGGTTCCGCGTGGCGCGTGGCGACGGGGTTGCGGCCGTACTTGACGAAGTGGACGCCGTCGCGGCTGTAGGCGTAGCCGATGCACTCGCGGGTGAGGATTCGCGGCCGAAACAGTTTGGCCCCGCCGTAGAACATGTGGAAGATGCCGCCGTGATACAGGACTTCGGCTTCGGAGAACCCGCCGTCGTCCCACTCGCCCCACTGGCCCTGCTCCAGGACGGGGTTGCCCTTCCATTTCGCATAGGGCCCTTCGCGGTTCGTGGCGGTCGCCAGGGCCATGGGGCTGTAGTCCGGGCCCGTCGATCCGATGGGGTGGGCCGCGTAGAGGTAAAACTTCCCCCCGAACTTCACCACGCCGCCCACGTAGCCGAAGTCCTCGATGACCGGGTTGCCGTCGTGCTTCTTCCACGGCCCCAGGGGATTGTCGGCGATGGCCAGTCCGATGCCCCACGTCCGATGCTTCGGCGGGGCGCCGCGCCCGGAGTACCACATCGAGTACCGGTCGTGGCCCTCCTTCAGGATCATGGCACAGGCCACGTGCCGCTCGTCCCAACTGCCCTTCGGGCCGACCGTGAGGATCGGCCCCTTGCCGTGCTTCGTGAACGGCCCGAGCGGGCGCGACGCCGTGGCCACGCCCAGCCGGTATCCGCTGCCGCCGTTCCCGTGGTAGTACAGGTAATACGTGCCGAAGTCCTTGAAGGCGTCGGAGGCCTCGATGATCTGGTCGTCCCACGCGCCCTCGGGGCCGGGCGTCAGGATGGGGTTCGGCCCGGGAATCTGGAGAAACGCCCCGGGTTCGAGAAACGCGTTGCGGGGCCGGACCTCGTCGTGCGCCTCAGCGGCGGCGGTCCTATTCGGCGGCGCTCCGCCACCGAGCGACGCCGAGACAAACAGCAGACAAGCCACCGCAGGCCAAGCCGCTATTTGGCCCCGTTCCAACGGTTTTTCTCCTCCGTGCCGTCGGCATTCCAAAGGCCGTCAAAGCGAGACCAGTTATCTGCAAACGTCATCTTCAGGTCGCCGGTGCCGTTCTTGTCTTCCCATTTGCACTCGAGTTGACGAGGGCCGACGACGCGAAAATCGGACAGTTTGCCGGGGACAGCGGTTCCGTTTTCATCCAACTCATAGACACCCGTCAACACGCCTTTCGCATCCACGGAGAACGTCGTTGTCCCGGGATACCTGGTGTCACCGCCCCACATGCCACCCTTATAACTCCCTGCAATATGGGCCGCCCAACTGTCGGCGCCGTGACCTTTCTTTGGGGTTGACACACACCCCGATGCCAAGACGACCGCGGCGACCAGGCACAAAGTAAACACCACATTCGTTTTCATCTTAGGCTCCTTTCTGTTGGCCTGACGTCGACCGTCCAACTCTGAGCAAGCCGCTAATCAAGCGGATTGATGACCAGGCCGCTGAGCGCTTTGGGGTAGAAATAGGTGGATTTCGACGGCATGCGTTCGCCGGTGGCGGCGACGTCTTCGAGGCTGCGGACGGGCAGCGGTCGCATGACAACCGACGCATCGGCGCCGTCTTCGTGGACGGCGTCGAAGGCCTGCTGGGCCAGGTGGACGTAGGTGAGGCGGAGCGTCTCCTCGGCCCCAGGGACGGCCTCCGGCAGTTCCTTTCGCAGAAACACGCGCTCGAGGATCGCGACATCGAGCCGCCGCCAGGCCTTCGACTTGTCGGCCGCCAACTCGTCCATGACCTTGGGGTCCTTGAGCGTGAGGAGAAAAGCCTCGCACGTGTCGCGCGTCCAGAGTCCGAAGGAATGCCGGGGGGCCTCGGCGAGGTGCTCGGCCAGGCGCGGGCTGGTGGCGTCGGCCCCGCCGAACTCGGTCCACTCGAAGTGCCGCGCGCTCGTCTCGCGGAGCCGGTCGGTCACCAGGCCGTCAAGGCCGTGCAGGACGCGGTGGACCGGCAGGACGGCCAGGCCGGGATGGTGCATCGAGACGCAGAGCATCAGGACGCTGTCGGCAGGATGGTCGTGGTCGACTTGGACGCCCTTCTCGATGAGCAAGCGGCGGTAGGCCTGGGCGGTCTCGTAGCGGTGGTGGCCGTCGGCGATGAAGATGGGCTTGTCGGCCATGGCGGCGGCGACGTGCTCGGCGAGGCCCGTGTCGGACGAGGAGAACAGACGGTGGACCACGCCGTCGGCGTCCACGGTCTGGACGAGCGGGCGGCAGTGAATGACCTCGTGGAACAGTTCGGGGACGACGTTCTTCGGGTCGGGGTAGACGGCGAAGATGGCCGAGAGGTTGGCGCGGGTGGCGCGGATCATCTTCATGCGGTCGTCGCGTGGTCCGTCCATCGTCTCCTCGTGTGGAAAGACCTTGCCGGTGCCGAACTCCTCGATGCCGACGCGTGCGAGGACACCCTCGCGCCGGTACGATTTGCCCTCCGCCTCGAACTCCTGCTGGTAGAAGTAGAGGGCGGGTTCGGGGTCGCGCTTCAGGATGCCGGCGTTCTGCCACTTGGCCATAAGGTCGGCGGCACGGGTGTACTTGTTGACCGAATCGTTGTCGCCGGGCTCGTCGCGTCCGAGGACCAGGCGCACGACGTTGTGCGGGTGCAGGCGGTACAGGTCCTCGCGCAGTTCGGCGGTGATGCAGTCGTACGGCGGCGCCGTGACCATGGCGATCGCAAGCGGATTCTGCGTGTTGTATCGCAGTGCGCGAAACGGGCGGATGCGTGCCATCGAGTTGGTGCCCCCTCGTCTTCGGTGTCCCGTTGCGTGTGTTCCTGTTCGGCCCGCAACCAAGTTGCTCGGCAAGCGGGCCTCAGAATGACAGCACTAAACGGCACAAGCAACAGCACGGCACCCGGCCGCCGCTACGTTCCGGAATCGCTGGAGGCCAGGTACGCGATCTGCTCATCGGTCAGGCGATCTATCTCGATGCCCATGGTCTGGAGTTTCAGTGCGGCGACCCACTCGTCCACCTCGTGCGGCACATCGTGGACTTTCGTCTCGAGACCGCCCTTGTTCGCGACGACCCACTCGCCGGTCAGGGCCTGGACGGCGAAACTCATGTCCATGACGGATGCGGGGTGGCCTTCGGCGGCCGCGAGGTTCACCAGGCGCCCCTCGGCCAAGAGGTAGATCGTGCGTCCGTTGGGCATCTCGTAGCCATCGACCAAGTTGCGGACGCCCTTGCGGACGGTCTTGGCCAGGCCGGAGAGGCCGGGGATGTCGATCTCGACGTTGAAGTGGCCGCTGTTGCAGACGATGGCCCCGTCTTTCATCGCCTCGAAATGTTCGGGCCGCAGGACACTCTTGTCGCCGGTGACCGTGATGAAGAGATCGCCGACACGAGCGGCCTCCGCCATCGGCATGACGTGATAGCCGTCCATGGTGGCTTCGAGGGCCCGGAGGGGGTTGATCTCGGTGATGATGACGACGGCGCCCATGCCGGCCGCCCGCATCGCCGTGCCGCGCCCGCACCAGCCGTAGCCCGAGATGACGACCTTCTTGCCGGCCACGAGCATGTCGGTGGCGCGGACGACGCCGTCCATCGTTGATTGGCCGGTACCGTACCGGTTGTCGAATAAGTGCTTGCAGTCGGCGTCGTTGACGGCGATGACGGGGAACTTCAGTTGGCCTTTCGCTTCCATCGCGCGGAGTCGGATGACGCCGGTGGTGGTCTCTTCCATGGAGCCGATGACGCTTTCGGCGTCGTCGGGCCGGTCGTTGGTCAGGGTGAAGACGAGGTCGCAGCCGTCGTCCATCGTGATGTTGGGTTTGTGGTCGCAGGCGGCGGCGATGTGCTTGTAGTAGGTCTCGGTGTCCTCGCCCTTGACGGCGTAGGTGGGGACGGCGTACTCGGCAACCAGGGCCGCCGCCACGTCGTCCTGGGTCGAGAGGGGGTTCGAGGCGCAGAGGACCAGGTCGGCCCCGCCGGCCGTGAGGGTGCGGCAGAGGTTGGCCGTCTCGGCGGTCACGTGGAGGCAGGCGCTCATCCGCAGGCCGTCGAAGGGCCTCTCGCGCTCGAACCGTTCGCGGATGGTCCGAAGCACCGGCATGTTCTTGTCGGCCCACTCGATGCGTCTGACGCCTTCGGCGGCCAGATCCAAATTCTTAACGTCGTGCTCCATTCGATGCTCCTTGGGTTATCGAGACCTGCGCAAGTAATGTTCCAGTATGTGCCACGGCGGGCCTTGTCCCGCCGTGCTCACGAAGTCGGCGCCGATGCAGAAAGCACGGCCGGGCGAGACCGGCCGTGGCACACCCATAACCACGGCGCCTCTCCCGAGACGGCATCAGACGTCGGCGGTCCTCACGGCTTCGACGAAGGCGCGGATCTTCTCGGGCGACTTCGTGCCCGGCTGCATCTCGGTGCCGCTGGATGAGTCCACGCCCCAGGGCCGGACGGCCCGGATGGCCTCAGCCACGTTCTCGGGCCCCAACCCGCCGGCCAGGATGAGCGGCGCGAACCCGTCGTCGATCATCCTGGCGGCGGCATCCCAATCGGCCTGCTCCCCGGTACCGCCCTTTGGCCCTCCTGCGACGCGGGCATCCACAAGGTACGCGTCCGGTCGCCGGAGCCGCTCGGCCCCCTTGCGCCACGTGCGAGCGGCCCCGAGGTCATCCTCGGACCCGATCCCAAGCGCCTTGATCACTTTCAGCCGGCCGAGTTCGGCGAGGATCTCGGGCGGCTCGTCGCCGTGCAACTGCACGGCCGCAAGGCCCACCTCGGCCGCCGCCAGCCGGATCGTCGCCGGTGATGCATCGACGAACACACCGACGGGCGCGACCCACGGCGGCAGGGCGCGAACGATCTCCGCCGCCTCCTGGAGCGTCACACGGCGGGGACTCTCGGCAAAGATGAGGCCGACGGCATCGGCCCCGGCCTCCGCAGCCACGCAAGCCCATTCGGGCTGCGTGATGCCGCAGATCTTCACCCGTATCCGCACCCGCTTACCCTCACCAGAAGGCGATACCCTACGGACAAGGGCGGCACAAGTCAAACGGTTTTCGCCGCTGCACCGCCGGGCCGGCGCACGCCAAGCATCGTGTGGCAGGATGTGGCAAGTTTTTCTGCGGTCGCAGGCGGTTGTAGCGCCGGGCTTTATGCCCGGCGGCCGTTGAGCGCAGGCGGTTGTAGCGCCGGGCTTTATGCCCGGTCCCGATGTATCGGGATTGGCGGCGGCGCCGGCCACGATGCGCCGGGGATAAACCCCGGCGCTACGGCCAAACCGCAGGAAATCGTCCCCTGCCAAAAATCGTTGCCACATGCGCTGGACAGGGCTTCCGCGATTTGGCTTGCAGGCCGGCCGGCTCAGTGGTAGGGTTTAGGTAGATACGCACAGCGAAAGGGGTAGGCGCATGAGTCGCAGACGGCAGATGATGGTTGGGATGGTGCTGGGGGCGCTGGGCCTTTTGGGCCTCGCGGTGGCGGCCATGGGCCAGGCGGGCAACTTGGCCGCCGATCGCGCGTGGTACGAGAAAGAGGTCAAGAAACTCACCAAGGAGAGCACGGCTGACGAGATCATCGCCCTGGCCAGGGAATGTTACCGGAAGGGCCTGAAGGACGAGGCGATGACCCACGCCATCGAGGCCCACAAGAAGGCGCCGGACGATCTGCGGCCGAAGTACCTGATCTTCGCCCTGAGCGGCGCCAAGATTGAGATCACCATTGAGCCGCCGCTTCCGCCCTCGGTCCCCACGAAAGCCACCATGACCGACGCCGAGGTCGAAGCCGTCTACAAGGCAGAAGGCGAGCAGGTTGTCCGCAACTTCCAGCAGGTTCAGCGCCTGATGGCCACGCGATGCGGGTCGCCCAAGTGCCACGGCGGCGGGAACCCCAAGTCCAAGTGGGCGCTGGTACTCAAAGGGCCGGCCAATCGCAAATCGATCGCCCAGAACTTCCGGACGGTCTACACGTACATGAACCGCGACAAGCCCAAAGAGAGCGCCTTGCTTCAGAAACCGCTCAAAGGAACTGAGGCCGGGCATCCGGCTCAGGCCATCCGCAGCGACAAGGACGCGACCTTCACCCGCATTGAGGCCTACATCGACACCGTCAAGACCGACGCCCAAAAAGCCGTGCCTTGGTGACTGCGGCACGATAACCGACTATCGCGAGAGCGATGAGGGAGACAGAAGGCCGGTGACCCCAATTCACCGGCCTTCTGCATGCGCCGCGCCGCGGCGCGTGCCGCGCGGCGCCAGCCTACTTCGCCTTCTGTTCGAGTTGTTTGCGCAGCGCCTCGTTCAGTCCGGGCGACAACGGATGGCCTCTCCAGACGACGCTGCCCGACGGGTCGATCAAGAACGCGTGCGGAATGCCTCGAACGCGGTAGTCCCTGCCGGACATGCTGCCGCCGCCGAGGGCGTAGATCATGCCCATCTGTTTGGCAAAGGGCTCGACCGTTTCCTTCGGCTCGTTCGTCAGGCTGACGATGACGAGGCCTTTCGGCGCGTACTGCTTGTGCAACTCGATGAGGTGCGGGATGGTCGTGCGGCAGGGTGGGCACCAGGTGGCCCAGAACTCGAGCAGGACGGTCTTGCCGCGAAGGCCCGCAAGGGTCAGCGGATGGGTGTTGATCCAGTACGTGGCGTTGATCTCGGGGGTCTTGGGCGTCTTGGCGACAGGCGGTTTCGGGGTTTCATCGGCCGCCGGCTTCTTGGGCGTCGGGGCCGGAGGCGCCTTGGGGGCGTCGTCGGCCTTAGACGTTGGCGGCGCCGCTTGTGAAGGCGCCGCCGTCCCGCCTCCGCCTTCCGGCGGCGCAGGTTCGTTGCAGCCAATCACGAGGACGACCAGCGCCAGACAGCCAAGCCAACCGGCGTATCGAACCATATTCGTGTTCCCTTCGAGTCCATGTCTTGGCGTCACCGCACAGAGGCGGGGCCACTGCCGGCCGAGCCGTCTCATTTTTTCATTTTGGCGAGCATCTCCCCGGCCTCTTTGGCGAAGTCGGTGTCGGGGTACCGGACGATCACCTTGTCGAGGTAGGGCCTGGCTTTGCCGGTCATGCCGGCCTTGATGAAGTTCCGTGCCATCGAGAGCCATCCCTTGCAGTCCTTTTCGGCGGCGGCGCCGGCCATCTTGGCCATGAGGCCCTTGTCGGCCCGCATGGCCTTGGCCTTCTGGGCGGCGGCCTGGCCGGCCTTCGTGCCGGGGAAGCGGTTGGCCAGGTCCTCATAGGCGTCGAGGGTGGCGGCGGGGGTTTTCGTGGCGGCGGCCTTGTCAAGTTGGGCCAGCAGGCCGGCCGCCTCTTTCTCGCGTTTGCCTTTCTCGACGGCGGCCCGCGCCTCGTCGTCTTTCAGAAGTTCCCGGAGCAGTTTCCTCGCCTCAGCGTCCTGCTGGGCGCCGGGGGCCAGCGCCACGGCGTGGCCAAGCGCGAGGCTGGCCTCGTAGTACTGTTTGGCCTCGATCTGCTTCCGGGCGTTCTTCAAAGCCTCCTCCGCCCGGGCGACAAACATCGTCCGGATCCGGGCCACGCGACCGGCGATCCGGGGGTCGTCTTCGGCCCGTTTGAGTCTGGCGAGCATGGCCGAGGCCACGGCGTACTGCTCCTTTTTGACGAGGGCTTCAACCTTGGCCAGGAGCGCGACCGCCGCCGCCTTGTCCTTCTGCGACATGAGCGACGGCGGCGTGGCCTTGAGTTGCTTCTCAATGGCCGCGCCCAGAGCGCCGGCCGGATGCCCGTGCCACGCGATCACGCCGGTCGGGTCCACGATGAACGCGTGCGGAATGCCACGCACCCCGTACGCGCCGCTCGCCGAACTGCCGCACCCCACCGGGTAGATCATGCCCATCTCCCGGGCGAAGGTCTCGACCTTGGACTTGGATTCGGCGGTCAGGCTGCAGATGACAACGCCTTTCGGCCCGTACTGCTTGTGCAGTTCGACGAGGTGCGGGATGGTCGTCCGGCACGGCGGGCACCACGTGGCCCAGAACTCGACGACGACGATCCGGCCGCGAAGCTTCGCCAGCGACAGCGGCGGCGAGTTCAGCCAGGCCGACGCCATCATCTCCGGCGCCTTCTGCCCGACCGACAGTTCAGCAGACGCCTGGACGGCGAGGACGACGACCAACATCCAAGCGGCAAACCGAGCGATAACGGGCCTCTTCATAGAGGATCTCCCTTCCCGTAACGGTCCGACAGGTTTTCCCAACCAGCCATTATACGCTTTGACGCGCCCAAAACCCACCCGATTCGCAAACTTCGTGGCGGACCGCATCGCGTTGCCACGCTCAAAGAGGAAGGGCGCTCACGGCAGCGGCCGAAATCGCACCCCACCCAGAACGGCGACCAACGCAAATGGCTTCGGGCATGCAGCCTTGACTGGAACTTGCAGGGACGTCATAATACGGCGCCTGGTGTGGGCGGCTCCAGGACGGTGAGCGTAGCTCAGCTCGGTTAGAGCACCTGGTTGTGGTCCAGGGGGTCGGGGGTTCAAATCCCCTCGCTCACCCCATCTTCTTGCGCCTGCGCCGGGCGTCACTGGCGGCTCGTCCGCCAGCACGTAGGCCGGGGCAGAGCAACGCGCCGCCCCGGCGATGGTTACCGGCACCGCTACCGCTGCCGGGGCACGCCCCGGCCTACGGGCTCGCCCGCCAGTGCCCATGTGCAGACGCGGTGGGTGCGGAGACCCACCGCGCACGATTCATGTCCGACGGCTTACACCCCCTGCCCGTCCCACGTGCACGGTCCGTCGCAGCGGCGGATCTGGAAGATGGCCAGGCCGGCGCGCCAGTTGGCCAGCCGAGGGCCGATCCGCCGGTAGCCGGGCGTCAGATAGATGCCATGCGTCTTGCACAGGTTCTCGCGCCGGCAGAACTCACGGAAATCCTTCACGCTGCACAGGTGGACGTTGGGCGTGTCGTACCAGTGGTACGGGAGGGCGTCGGTGCGCGGCATGCGGCCGCCCAGGAGCAGCCTTAGCCGCACGCGCCAGTGGCCGAAGTTGGGAAAACTGACGATGGCCCGGCCGGCCACGCGGAGCATCTCGCGGATGACGGCGGGCGGGTTGGCCGTCTGTTGGAGCGTCTGCGACAGGATCGCCACGTCGAAGTGCGCGTCCGGGTAGAACCCAATCCCTTCGAGCATGCGGCCGTGGTAGACGGGCACGCCGCGCTTCACGCATTCCAGGACCGACCTTTCGTCGATGTCGATGCCGCGCCCCACGCATCCCTTACGGTGGATGAGGTCGTCGAGGAGGCGCCCCTCGCCGCAGCCGAGGTCAAGGACCCTCGCCCCGGCGGGGATGAGCGATTCGATGAGTTCGTAATCGAGCCGCAGTTTGGCCGGTCGATCGTGTGCGGGGTCGGTCAACGGGGGCGCCCTCCTGGTGCAGCGCCTTGGCGGACGCGCCGCTCGACGTTCTTGAGGAACCCCGCGATGGTGGCCGCAAGGTCCTCGTTCGGCAAGAAGAACGCATCGTGGCCGTACGGGCTGTCGAGTTCCACGAACGTCGTCGGGATGCCGTTCGCCTTCAGGGCCTTGACGATGGCCTTTGATTCGGGCGTCGGAAAGAGCCAGTCGCTGGAGATCGAGATGACCAGGAACTCGGCCTCGACGTTCTCGAAGGCCTGCACCAGCGAGCCGTGACGTTCGGGCAGGTCGAAGTAGTCCGTCGCCTTCGAGATGTAGAGGTAGGAGTTGGCATCGAATCGGCGGACGAAGGCGTCGCCCTGGTACTTCAGATACGACTCGACCTGGAACTCGGTCTTGAAGTCGTACGCGAGACGGTCCTGGTCCTGAAGGCGGCGGCCGAACTTGGCGTGCATCTGCTCGTCCGACAGGTACGTGATGT
>CAYVAM010000153.1:0-10554 GCA_964449275.1 uncultured Anaerolineales bacterium | reverse complement strand
CTGATCGAAGGAGAGAGGGATGAAGAAGCGGCTTATTTTGATATTGATTCTCGTTGCCATTCTCGGCGCCGGCGTTGTCGGAGTCTGGTGGTGGCTTCGCAGGAACACCGGCGAGAAGATTCTGGCACGCGCCGAGTTGGCTCTGAGAGCCAAGAACTTCGAGCGTGCGCTCGAACTGGGCAGAGACTATGTGGCTGCCGCACCCGACGACTGGCGGGGGCACTACTACCAGGCTCGAGCCCACATGTCTCTCGGTCAATACGAGGAAGCCCGCAAAGCGCTGGGCGTGGCCGCCGGGATCGCGCCGGACGAGGTGAGCATCCCCATGGCGCAGGCCAACACGTTCGCCCACCCCGCCAGACGGTCGCTGGCCTCAAGCGATCCGAACCTTCCGGCGGATGTCATGGGCGAGGCCATCGAGCAACTGCTCCAGGCCCAAAAGGTTCTACTGAAGGCCACGACCTCCGACGAGAAGGCCGCCCTGGACATCTCGGAAGCACTCGGCCTCATCCAAATGGACATAGGTTACGCCCGGAAACGGCTCGGCAACCGGTTGAAGAAGGAAGCCGAAGTACTAAAGGCCGCCGGTGCAACGGATAAGGCAGCCGCCAAGAACAAGGAAGCCAAAGACGCGTCCGCAAAGGCAGACGGCGACCTCAAGGAAGCAGTCAAAGTCCTGCTGAGTGTTGTCGAGCAGGACGCACAGCCCGAGCCGGAGGAGCGCAGCGCGCCGCACGAGCGGGCCGCCAACGCCCTGGTTCGGCTCTGCGCCGGCGAACTGAGCGATTCCAGGAAACCCGCCGAGCAGCGGAAGGTCTTCGAGGAGGCCCTGGCCGCTGCCGATAAGGCCATCATGTCGCTGGACGATCCGCCCCTGGTGGCGGCCATGATGCTGATTATGCGCGAAGCCACGCTAACCGATGCTGAAGCAGGTTCCCCCGCCGAGCGCGAGAAGATCAAGACGGCCTGCGACAAACTGGACAAGATCCTCGAGCGCCATCCGGACCACCGCGACGCCCTTCAGGTGAGGCTCGCGCGGGCGCGCCTGGCACTTGCACTCAAGGACCTCGAGAAAGCACAAGAGATCTGCAAGGCCGTTCTCGAGACCGACGCGCGCCACGCCGACGCCAGGCTGATGCTGGCGACGGTCCTGATGAACACCGGCGGTGCGGCCCAGGCCGAACGGGACCTTTTCGCCCTGAAGACGCAAGTCTCGCCGCAGTCCCCGTATGCGGCTCAGGCCCAGTACGCTTACGCGCTCGCGGCACTGAAGTCCGGGAAGAAGGAACTTGCCAAAGAGGCACTGCGGAAAGCGACGGAACTTGATCCGAACCATTTCGGAGCTCGTCTGGAGTTGGCGAAAAGCCTGTTGAGCGGTAAATTCTACGAGCAGGCATTCTCCGAGGCCAAGGTGCTCTTTCATGCGCACCAGAAGAACCCGGCGGCGGTGGTGATGTTCGCCCGAACGGCCGCAAATACCGGCCAGAAGGAAGCGATTGATCAGATCGGCGCCGCCATGCTGGCGGCGGAGCGGCTACTCCAGTTACCCGAAGCGCCACCCCAGTCGTCCGACGACCTCAAGGTCTTCTGTAAGACCCTTCTGGACTTCGGCCAGGCCGCCAAACCGATCTGGCCTACGGGTGAAGCCAACCAGGAGATTGAAGACGCGTGCGAGGCGCTCGAGCCCGCCCGGGAGGCTATCGAGTCCGGTCAGTTGGACAAGGCCCGCCGCGACATCGGTTCGGAACCCGTCAAGAGCCTGAGTGGGTATGCCAAGACGGTCTTCGCCGGCGCCGTCGTCAAGTGGCTGGCGGTTGGCGACGGCTACGTCGAGTTTGGGGCTTGGGCTGCCCGTCGCAAAGAGCGCGAGCGGGCGAAGGAGGCTCGGGCTGCCGCTCAGACGGCATGGCAGCAGGCGATCCGGATGGAGCGCACCACGTTGACGGAGCGTCTGGCGACCGCCCAGGCCATGTTTCGACTGGGGCAGACGGACGAAGCGGAGAAACTGTTGACCGATACGGCCGACGCCTACCCGGTGCCGGAAAAGCCGGAGGACTTCGAGCCTTACCCGGCGGCGGCAGAGGCGCATTTCCAGTTGGGCTATTTCTACGGCAAGATGGGTCGCGCCTCGCAGGCTATTGAGGAATACAAGGATGCCGTTCGATTCGCGCCGCGAAACCCGCGGTATCGCTTAGCCCTGGCGGTCGCGCTGTTCAACGTGGGGCTTGTGGAAGAGGCCGACCGAGAGGTCGAGCGTGTCCTGGAAATTGATCCTTCCCTCGGGGGCGCGAACCAGTTGGCGGCACGGATCGCGATCCTCCACGGAGAACCGGTCGAGGAGACAATCGGCGGCAAACAGGAAGGCCTTTCCCTGGCTCTGACCTACCTCAGTCATGGCAAGCCCGAGGAGTGTATGCAGATATGCCAGGCGGTCCTAAAGGAGAACCAGGACAACGTGAACGCGCACTGGTTGCTCGGACGAGCCTATTGGGTCCAGGGCCAGTCGGAGAAGTGCATCGAAGAGTGGACCAAGATGCTGGAAGCGGCGCCGGACCGGCCGGCAACCTATCGTGAGCTGGCCGGCGTCCTGAGCCGGGGGAAAACGCCTCAAGAGGTGGAAGAGTCCTTGGCT
Organism: uncultured Anaerolineales bacterium; assembly: GCA_964449275.1. Taxonomy (GTDB): domain Bacteria; phylum Planctomycetota; class Phycisphaerae; order FEN-1346; family FEN-1346; genus JAUVZF01. Next base: position 7,922 of record CAYVAM010000153.1, on the reverse strand, counting down.
GCTGTTCCGGGCGCCAGGCGGGAAATGGTCGATTCCGCGATGGGGTGGCTGTTTCGCCAGAAGCGGGAGTACGAAGCGGCCGCCGAGGCCTACGGCCGAGTGGCCAGTCGGACCGAGGCGCCTGCGGACACGCGGAACATTGCCCGCCTCGACCGAGCCAAGTGCCTGGCCTTGGCCGGGTACCCGGAGCGGGCCATCGTTGAACTCGACCAACTGCCCGAACAGGACCCCTGGCGCGAGCGGGTGCTCATTGCCAAGTCGGAGATCCTGACCGGTGCGGGGCGAGGCGCCGAGGCCGTACCACTTCTGCTGGTACTTCAGAAGGTTGCCGCCCAGGCGAAAAACACCCGGTACCTGGCCCGCGTCGGCATGACATATCTGCAGATCGGTCAGCCGGAGAGGGCACTGGCGGTTGCCGACGAACTTCAGCGCCTTGCCCCGAAGGAGCCGGAGTCGTACCTGGTGCGCGCTGCCGCCCTGAACGCCCAGGGACATCGGAGCGAGGCCATCGACTGCTACCGTGAGGCCGTTGCACAACAGCCCGCGAGCCCCAAACTTCGCATGACCTTGGCCGCCGCGCTGGATGCCGAGGGCAAGTTGGACAAAGCGCTAGAGGCGCTGGCAGAACTTGAGAGCCGCGGCGAAGCCACCGAGACCCAGGCCTTGTATCAGCAGGGCCTCCTGCTTGCCCGCTGGGGCCTTCACAAGCAGGCTGTCGAGCGCCTCGGCAAACTGGCCGACAAAGGAGACGTCGTGGGACCTCGGCTGCGGGTGGCCTTGGGACAGGTTCTCGCGCGTCTTGGCCGGACGGATAGGGCACGCGAGGAACTCCGGAAGATCTCCAAATACGCACCGCAGTACGTTGCAGCCCAGCAGTTGCTGGCCGGCCTGGCAACCGCGGACGATGAGAAACTGGCTATTCTGCGCGGCGTGGAGGCCGACAGGCCCGGCCTCGCGAAGCTCGCTGCCCAGCGGATGACCATCCTGCTGCAAGCCAACCGCCCCGCCGACGCGGTGAAGGAATTCGTGTCCTATGCGGATAGTCTGTCTCCGGGCGCCAGACTGGCCGAACCCATTGCCCTGCTTGCCGTGCGTGCCATGCTGAAAGCGGGCGACCGTCGGGGTGCTGCGGGGCTGTGCGTGAAAGAGGCAAAGCAGACCCGAAGGCCCACGTGGAATCGCCTGGCAGTGTTGCTGATGATGGACGATGAGCCCGAAAAGGCCCGGGCCATGCTCCCCGACGTGGCGGAAGAGTCTTTTCTTGACGCGATCCTGGGCTTGTGCCTTGCTTCCCAAACCGGCGAAGCATCAGCAAAATGGGCCGGCCGCCTGACCGCCATCGAACAGCGGCTTGCCGATGCAAAGCCGCCCCGCTTGATACCCCCCGGATACAAAGTGCTGGCCGCCGTGGCCGTGGGGAAACCCGTGGCAGACCGGCATGTGGCGGAGTTCACCGGAAAAGACCTGATCGGTCTTGCCGCCATGCGGGAACTCGTCTCGTCGGCGAAGACCGATCCGGGCATCAAGGCGGAGGCAGTACGACTGTTGAAATCGACGGTCGCACGAGATCATGGTCTGACGGAATTGGCCCGCGCCTGGGCGCTGGAAGCGCTGAAGGCCCGGCCCGCGTCCCAGTGGGCCGCGGCGCTTGCGACCAGCCGCTTGACGGATCCTGCCGCCCTGCGCGAGGTCCTGGAGATCGTCAAGCCAGGCGATTGTGTTCTCGCCCGCGTGATACACGCCTCTGTGTTGGATCAGGAAGGGGAATATGAAAAGGCGGCGGAGATCTACCGACTCGTCGCTGAGGGCGAAAAAGGCAACGCGCAGCTTGTCATGAGCCAGGCCGTCGCCACAGAGCACGCCGGTCAGCCTCAGAAGGCGGTCCAACTCTACCGACAGGTTTGGGAGAAGAACAAGAACCCCACGGCGGCCAACAACGCGGCGTACCTCGTCGCAGAACTGTATCCGAAGGATGCAGACAGATTGGCTGAAGCGGCACAGTGGGCTGACGCGGCTGTGAAGGACGCGCCCGGCATGCCGGCCTTTCGCGATACCAAGGGATGGATCGCCTATCTGCACGGCCGCAACGACGACGCGTGTCTCGAACTTCGACGCGCTGTCAAAGGCCTGCCGGATTCTCCCGAGGTGCATTATCACCTCGGCATGGCCGAGGCCAAGGCCGGCAACAAGACGCCGGCCCGGTGGCACCTGGAAGCGGCGGTGAACCTGGGAGAGAACCTGAAGTCCCAGGGCCGGGACGTCCCCAAAGACGCAGGCGAGGCGATTCGCCTGGCCAAGGAAGCCTTGGCCGGACTCGATGGGGCGCGAGAGTGAGCCGACCCCAAGAGCGCGTTGGCGCCCGTTCGGGCCCTCAGCACGTTGTGCATCTGCTGAGTTTCGACGTCGAAGAGTATTTCCAGGTCGAGGCGGCTGCACGGTCCGGTGTCTGCCGGACCGATTGGCAGGGATTTGGCAAACGCCTTTCCCCGGCGGTCGATCGCATACTTCAAGCACTGGCCGACCATCAGATAACGTCCACCTTTTTCGTGCTGGGCTGGGTGGCCCGTCATGAGTCCGACGTCGTGCGCCGGATCGCCGATGCCGGCCACGAGATCGCTTCGCACGGCATGGAGCACCGGATGCTCCAGCACCTTACCCCGGATCGCTTCCGCAAGGAACTCCTCGACAGCCGGAGCCTGCTGGAGGACATCTCCGGCCGGCCCGTCGTCGGGTATCGTGCCCCGACGTTCTCTTTGACGCACGAAACCGCCTGGGCACTGGACACACTTGCCCGTGCCGGCTACCAGTACGACTCGTCCGCTTTCCCGATTCACCACGACCGGTACGGCGTTCCGGACGCGCCGGCGGGCGTCCATCGGGCGATCGGCCCTGAGGGCGGTACGGTCCTGGAGATTCCTCCGTTGACCCTGCGTCTGCTGGGCATGAACTGGCCGGTAGGCGGCGGCGGGTATCTTCGCGTGCTTCCGGTCAGGGTAGTGGGCTGGGCGCTGAGAAACGCATCACGTCGGGGGCGGACGGGACTCCTCTATCTTCACCCATGGGAAGTCGATCACGAGCAGCCGAACCTGCCGATGCCCCCAGCCACGCGCGCTCGACACCGCGTGGGCCTCCGGCGAACGGAGGCCAAACTGCGCTGGCTTCTGAGACGATTCCAGTTCACCAGCATCAATCGATGCTTGGACTCGCTCCTGGAGCAGGCGACCGAGACGTACGCTTACGGACGGCCCCAAGAACGTGTCTGACGATGGTTGTGCGCCCGTCGCGAACGATCTCGATGTCGATCGTCTCGCCGGGGCGGCATGACTCGACGGCCTCTGTCAGTTCGCGTGCTGTCGGCGTGGCGTTCCCAGCCACCGAAATGATGATGTCGTCCACCTTCAGTACGCCGGCCTGCTGGGCTGCGGCGCCGCGAAGGAATCCGTCAACCTTCACTCCCTCCGGGGCGCGGCCCATCCTGATCCCCAGATGCGCTTGAAGCGGGCGCGCCGGTGTCCACGGCGGCTGCAATTCGAGAACCCAGTTGCGCCACGCTGTTTCGATCTCCTGGAGCGGCTTTCCAAGCGTCGCTTCAAGAGCGTTCGCGCCTGTGGCATCGGCGCCGTAGCGTGACTTGTAGGTCCTGTAGAACTCCAGCAACTTGTCTCGGCGGAAGAGATACAGCATCACGTGGCGCGCGTGCGGGTAGTTGACTTTCGCTTCACGGGTGAACTCCCGCCGGTCCACCGTGCACAGAGCCGCCAGTGTCCGGATCTTCTTCTCCCGAATCGATTTCTGGAAGGCGGCCAGACCGACGTCCGGGAGCAGTTCAATCTGTCCGTCATGGACCCGCGACTGTTGGAACAGTGTGGCCAGGCCCTCCGAGATCCACACCGGGTGTCGCTGATTGGCTCGAACCTGGTCGCTGTGATGGAGCGCGTGTGTGAATTCGTGAATCAGGATGTTGCTCACGCTGATGCTTGCCAGGGTTCGCGTCGCCGGACGGTAGTAACCCGCCACGTCGGGCGGAGGGCCGGCTTTCCGGTAGTCGTTCAGTGTCGGAAGAACAACCGTGACGTTCCACAGGAACGGGTCGGGAAAAAGCAGGGCTCGCTGTGCGTCCATGTACCGAGCCAGCGTTTGAACAACACGGCCGAAGGTGCGAGGATCGAGCGCCGAGACGTACACAAGGTGGCGTTTGTGGTCGATGCGCGTGACGTAGCCCGACCCGAGTTGTCGCACGTGCAACTCGGCCAGCGCCTTGGCATCGGCTCTCAGGTCCGGCTCGCGTCCGGCCGCAGTGTCCACCGCCGAGAGCAAACTCGCGGCAAGCAACCATACGAGGACGCTCGGCTTCACCTCTGGCTCCATGCCCCACTCACACTCCGTCCGCACCACACAGCCGCCGGGCTCACACCGTCGCCCGGCGCCTCACGGCGCCAACAGGCGTCTCAGGTGGATGACCAGCCGTCATTTTCCGAATCGGCAGCGTAGCCGGGGCGGACAAACGTCTCTACGAAGGGTCTGTAAAGGAAGACGCCGACAACACCGCCGGCGGCCGCGAGAACGGCCGTGGTCATGTCCGGAGTGTGCGGCGGGAAGAATACCTGACCCAATTCCGCGGCTGCCGAGATGCTTCCCGCGACGATGCCGGCAACCAGGCGCCGGCCGCGGGGTAGGCGGGCGACCACAGCCATCAGCAGTATCCCCAGCGCCGCCGGCACCACCACATCTCGCAGTATCTGGGAGAAGGCCTCGAACTCGGAATTCCAGTACTGGTGGAAAAACGGGACTTGAACCGTATGCGCAAGCGCCCTTGCCAGACCGTCAGTGGGCCACCGGAACGCCAGGGGACTCCACTTGCCCCAGATCAGCGCTCCCGCGACACCAGCCGTTGCGCCTAACCGAAGGCTCCAACTCAGCAGCGCCCAGAGAATCCCGCGAGGCAGGGAACGGCTGGCGGCCGGACCGAAATGCCGCGCCAGCAACCCACCCATCCCTGCACCCCAGGCGCCCAAAACGATATCCGTTGAACTCGCGTACCGCGAGAAGATAAACATCTGAAGGAGTTCGAGCGCTGCCACAAATGCGAAGCCGCCTCCCAGCGCCGCCCACACAGGACGCCGCGCGCCGGCCCAACGCACCACGATCCAGTATCCCACCGGGATCTGGACGGCGGCCTTCACCAGGATGACCAGGATTGAAATCCTGGGCAGGTCGGCAAACGGCATGAACACGAGTTTTCCCTGACGCAGTTTCAGAACCATCTCGTCTACAGAAAGAACCAGGTCGAACGGAAACAACTGATACAGCACAAGAGCCACCACGTACCCGGTGAGGAGATGAGTGGCCAGTCTCCCCGGTCGGCGCAGCGAGGCCAGCCGGCGCCACCACGCCGTGACGCGGCCCCCGACCAGCAGCCACGCGCCGATGCCGACCCCTCCTCCCACGCATTCGGCCAGGATGTCGTTCAGCGAGACGGTCCGCGGCGGGAAGTACAACTGGAGAAACTCGATACCGACGCTCAAGACGACCGCCCCTGTCATCACAACCGCCGCCGGCAGCCACCGACCCACGCGCGTGTTTTCCCGCGTCATGGCTCCCATCACAAGGAACGTCAACGGGATGAACAGGAGCAGATTCGCCACCAGGTCCGCGCGGTTCCGGATACCGAGTTCCAGGTACGGTACCCTGAGAAACGCTTCCAGGGACTCTTCGAACGGCCGAGAATGAAAGTTCATCGGAACCAGCGAACCGTAGACCACGAGAATGCCATACACACAGGCCAGAATGAAGTAGGCCCGGCCTGGACGGGTAGTCGGCGCCCTCGACCCGGAAACGGCCGAGGTTCCCGGTTCCTCCGGCGGAGCAACCTCGCCCATGCGTGTCTGTGCAGCCGGTGCTTCCCGCACAAACCGCATCGCGCACAGATGGCCGAGAGCGATCGCCAACACCAGGCCACCCTGCACCGCGAACCAACGGAGAAACAGATCGCTCCACGACAGATTCACGTGCGGGTCGGCAGCCAACAGGAGCCGAACAGCCGGGTACTTCACGCCGCTCTCAACGACCTCCGGCGACAGGCCCAGCCGCAGCAGGAGCCAACCCGGCACTACCAGCACGACCGTTACCAGCAGCCAAGCGAGGAGAGACCGTGCCCGAAGTCGCCGCAGCGCGTGGCCTAGTGCCGCGCCGTTCACTGCCACGAGAAAGGCCAGAAGCACAAGGAAAACGTGCCCATGAACCGACCCGCTGCGCACTAGGCCCGCCGCACCCTCGCCAATTCCCCAACTGACCAGCGTGATGTGTGCCAGCACGATCCAGGGCAGGCCCGTCAGGAGCAGAAGAAAGATACATTGCAGGGCCGAATCCCACGCTAGGCGTGTCGCGGCGCCGACCACGGCGCTGCCAAGGATAAGGATCACCGCTGAATAAGAGAACAGGAGGAGCAGGCGGCCGGTCTGCTGGCTCCACGGCTCGTCCCAAAGCACTCCGGTTGCAGACAGGCGGAACATCACGACAAACGTCACGCCCAACAGACCTGCCCAGACCGGCAGACCCAGGCACAAGGAGGGCTTCCGCAGTATCGCAAGGCCGACCCGTGCCGGCGCAAGCCCCATCCACAGCAACAGGACGGAGAACGCGGCCACGGAAAGACTGTCGGCTTCCCGGCCGAACAGGTCGCAGACACTGCCGGGTGCGGCCGGCGAGGAGAGAAGCAAGCGGAGACCGACGAACAGGCCCGCGATACATCCCAACGGCAGAAGTGCGGTCAGGATGCACCGGCTTCCCCCCGATCCGGATGTATCACCATCAGTCACGATAGGCGCCTCGGATGCCGCAATGCCGAATACCCACAATAGCGGCTGACCGTCCGCGTTACAACAGGCGGCTTCCGCATCGCTTTCCTGTCGCGAGACACTTGGCAACGGTGGGCCGGGCGGTGTATACTCCGCCGGCCATCGCGGCATTCTGACGCCTCGCACTTTCCGCAAAACCCGTCGGCCGCAGCGTTGTTGAAACAGCGGCGGGGGCATGTGGCGGACCGCGCAGGCAGGGGTAAAGGAACATGGGGCTGAACCGCACACTTCCTCTTGCTCTCGTGTTGGCGGGCCTGACGGCCGCAAGTTTGTTGCCGTATGCGGCCGAGGGCGGCCAGGTGGCTGAAGCCGCGCCCCGCAGCGCCGTTCTCGACGATTGGATGCTCCAGGATCATGGCAAAGACCCGAAGGAGTGCTTTACAAGCAAGAGCGGCGCCCAGGTCGAAGCCGAAATGGTCGCCCGCGCGCTCGAGCAACTCGGCCCCGCCGCCAAGCCGTACCGCGAGACCCTCGACCGTCTTGTGAAGGCCGCCGCGCCGGGCAGCGACCCGCGATGGAAAGACCTGTACGTCAGCGTCTGCGAACATCGCCGCAGGGCCCGCCTCCAGCGCCTTGTCGAGAAGTATCCGCGGATTGTCTTCACCAAACACTATGACATCGGCGGCAGCCACTACGCCTACACGGAAGGGCAGTCCGACGCCCAGGCCGAGCGGCACTTCAGGCCCGGCGCCACCCTGTGCCTGCTGACGCTCGACAGCAGCGGGGCAGCCATGCGAACGCTCATCGAGGACCCCAAGGGCGTTATCCGCGACCCGAACGTGTCCTACGACGGCAAACGGCTCCTCTTTGCCTGGAAGAAGTCCGACCGCCAGGACGATTACCACCTCTACGAGATGAACGTGGCCACGCAGAAGGTGCGGCAGTTGACCTCCGGCCTGGGCTACGCCGATTACGAGGCGGCGTATCTGCCCGACGGCGACATCCTCTTCAACTCCACCCGCTGCGTGCAGATCGTCGATTGCTGGTGGACCGAGGTCTCGAACCTCTATGCCTGCGACAAGGACGGCAAGTACCTTCGCCGCCTGACGTTCGACCAGGTCCACA
>CAYVAM010000152.1:0-10906 GCA_964449275.1 uncultured Anaerolineales bacterium | reverse complement strand
CGCGGCTGTGGGTGACCTTGACGCCGCAACGGTCGCAGATCATCCCCTTGTGCTTCGTGCCTTTGTACTTGCCGCAGAAGCACTCCCAGTCGCGTTCGGGTCCGAAGATGCGTTCGCAGAAGAGTCCGTCGCGCTCGGCCCGATAGGTCCGGTAGTTGATGGTTTCGGGCTTGCGCACCTCGCCGAACGACCAACTGCGGACATCGTTCGGGCTCGCGAGCGTGATCTTCACGCTGCCGTAATCATTGATCTTGTCATAAATGCTGCTGTCAATCACCATAGTGATCGGCTCCTCTGTGAAGAGCACGTAACCAGGCAACTGGGTGACGAGGCAACCGGGGCAGGCCCGCAATCTCTCTGCCGCCGGCGCCGCAACTGCCTCCAGTCGTCTCTGGATACCTCCCTAGTCACCTAATTACCTAGTAACCTAGTTACCCTGTTACAGCCTCTTCTTCTCCAACTGGATGTTCAGGCACAGTCCTTTGACCTCGTTGCAGAGCACGTCGAACGAGACGGGCGTGCCGGCCTCCAGGGTGTTGCGTCCCATGACCATGGACTCGTAGATCTTGGTCCGCCCCTCGACGTCGTCGCTCTTGACGGTCAGCAGTTCCTGGAGGATGTGGGCGGCGCCGTAGGCTTCGAGGGCCCAGACCTCCATTTCGCCGAACCGCTGCCCACCCGAACGCGCCTTGCCACCCAGGGGCTGCTGAGTAATCAGGCTGTACGGGCCGGTCGCACGGGCGTGGACCTTGTCGTCCACCAGGTGGTGCAGTTTCATCGCGTAGATGTAGCCGACGGTCACGCGCTGGTCGAACGGTTCGCCTGTGCGGCCGTCATAGAGTGTGATCTTGCCGTCGCGCGGCAGGCCGGCGTCTTCGAGCAGGTCGTGGATCATGTCCTCCTTGCACCCGTCGAAGACGGGGGTGATGGCCTGGAACCCCAGGACGCTGGCGGCCCATCCGAGGTGGGTTTCGAGGATCTGGCCGACGTTCATTCGGCTGGGCACGCCAAGCGGATTCAGCAGGATCTCCACCGGCCGCCCGTCCGGAAGGAACGGCATGTCCTCGACCGGCAGAATCCGTGCGATGACGCCCTTGTTGCCGTGTCGGCCGGCCATCTTGTCTCCGACGGCCAGCGTCCGTTTGGTGGCGATCCAGATCTTGACCATCTCCAGGACGCCCGTCGGCAGTTCGTCGCCGCGCTTCAGCCGCGCCACACGGCGTTCCTTCTCGTCGAGCATCTCCTGGATCTTGGGCCACTCGCGCCCGACGACCTCGCGCCCTTCCTCGTACGACCGGGAACGCGTCCGGACCTTGTCGTAGTCGAAACTCTCGATCTGGAGCAGCATTTCCGAATCGACCTCGGGGGCGCCGTACTCGATACCCGTCTCCGGGTCAACGATCCTCGTGTGCAGGATCTCGTTGAGCGTGTCGAGGAGCGTGCGGAACGCCTCGATGATGCGAGCGTTCATCTCCTTGGAGATGCGTCGTGCCTCGCGGCTGCGGCGGCGGCGCTCGGCCTCCGACAGGTGCGCCACGCGGCTGTATTTCTCGGCCTCGATGACGATGCCCTCGGTGCCGGCCGTCACGATGAGGGAGTCGTTCTTGACGTCCTCGCCGGCGCGGCCGAAGATGGCGTGCAGCAGTTTCTCTTCGGGCGAGAGTTCCGTCTTCGATTTCGGCGAGACCTTTCCGACGAGGATATCGCCGGGCGCCACGCGCGTGCCGACGCAGATGATGCCGTCCTCGTCGAGATTCCTCAGTTGCCGCTCCGAGACGTTCGGGATATCGCGCGTGAACTCCTCCCGGCCGAGTTTCGTCTCGCGAACCTCGACATCGAACTCGTCTATGTGGATGCTCGTAAACCGATCGTCCTGAAGCAGGCTCTCGGACACGAGGATGGCGTCCTCGAAGTTGTACCCGTCCCACGTGACGAAGGCCACGAGGACGTCGCGGCCGAGGGCAAGTTCGCCGTCGCAGGTGGCGGGCCCGTCCGCGATGACCTGATTTTGCCTGACGCGCTGGCCGAGCGAGACGATCGGCTTCTGGTTCAGGCAGGTCCGTTCGTTCAGGCCGACGAACTTGCGCAGTTGGTACTCCTTCTCCCACCCGTCGCGGTTCTCGATGACGATGCGCTGCGAATCGACGTACGTGACGGCGCCGGCCTCCTCGGCCCGGACAACCATGCCGGAGTTCTCGGCCACGGGCCGCTCCATGCCGGTGGCCACAACGGGCGGCCTCGGCAGCAGAAGCGGCACGGCCTGGCGCTGCATGTTCGACCCCATCAGGGCCCGGTTGGCGTCGTCGTGTTCGAGGAACGGAATCAGACTGGCCGAGACCCCCACCAACTGCTTCGGGCTGACGTCCGCGTACTCCACATCATTGGCAGCGACGCGGCGGAAGTCGGCTGCCGTCCGGGCGATGACGGCGTCGGCCGTGATCTTGCCGCGGCTGTCCACCGCCACGTCGGCCGGCACCAGCGTGTGCCGGATCTCTTCGTCGGCCCGCATGTAACGGACGTCGCCGTTCACCTTGCCGCGATGCACCCGCCGGTACGGCGTAATCAGGAAGCCGTACGGGTCCACGGTGGCGTAGATGCCCAACTGGGCGATCAGGCCGATGTTCGTCCCTTCGGGTGTCTCGATGGGGCAGATGCGGCCGTAGTGTGAGACGTGGACGTCGCGGACCTCAAAGCCCGCGCGCTTCCGGTTCAGGCCGCCGGGCCCCAGTGCGCTCAAGCGCCGCTCGTTTGCGAGTTGCGCGAGCGGGTTCGTCTGGTCCACAACCTGCGAGAGTTCGCTGCGGCCGAAGAAGAACTCGATTGAGGAGGAGACGCTCTTGGAGTTGACCAGTGTCCGCGGCGTCAGGTCGGCGGGGTCCTTCAGGCTCATGCGTTCCTGGACGGTGCGTCTGAGTTTCAGGAAGCCTTTTCGGACTTCGTCGCCGGCCAGTTCGTCGATGGTTCTGAGCCGGCGGTTGCCCAGGTCGTCGATGTCATCGAGGAACCCTTCGCCGCCACGCAGGTTCAAGACGTAGCGGATACACTCGATGAAGTCCTCGGGCCTGAGTGTCATCTCGTCTTCGTCCACGGTGGTGCCGAACTTGCGGTTGAGGCGGAACCGGCCGACGCGGCCCAGGCGGTACCGGTTGACGTCGTAGAACTTCTCCTGGAACAGTTGCTTGGCCTTGTCGAGGTTCGCGGGGTTGCCGACGCGCAGGCGCCCGTAGATGTAAAGCACGGCCTCGTCGTAGTTGGTCGTCTTGTCCTCCGCAAGGGTGTTGAGGATAAGCGGGTCGCACTGCGGGTCGGCCACGACCTCGAGTTGTTTGACACGTGAGTTCCGGATGGTGTCCCACGTCTCGCCGATGCGCTGGCCGGCCTCCAGGACGATCTCGCCGGTCGCCTTGTCCACGACGGGCGAGACGACGTACATGTCCTGGATGGGCGTGCCGCGCTTCACCTGGGTGAGGCGAAGCATCTTGGTGTCGTAGAACAGGCGGATGAGTGTCTCGGTATCGGCGTACTTCGGGTCCATGGCCCGCAGGAACGCGGTGACGGGGATCTTGGATGACTGGTCGATCCGCATCTGGAACACGTCTTTTTTGGAGACGTTGATTTCGATCCAGGATCCGCGTTCGGGGATGATGCGGCAGGAGTGGAGTCGTCTGTCGCCGGCCTCCAGTTCCATGGAGAAGTCCACGCCGGGCGAACGGTGCAGTTGGCTGACGATGACGCGCTCGGCCCCGTTGATGATGAACTCGCCGCCGCCCATCATGATGGGCAGTTCGCCGACGTACACCTCTTCCTCAATCGGCGCGTCGTACGCCTGGCCGCTGAGGCGCACCGTGATCCGGAACGGGCGTCCGTACGTCAGCCGCAGGGCCCGGCACTGGTCGGGCGTGTAGCGCGGTCGCCCCAAGCGATACGAGACGTAGTCCAGGCGCAGGGACCCATCGTAACTGGCAATCGGGAACACCTCGCGCAGGACGGCCTCGAGGCCGCGGTCGCGGCGCCGGTCGGGTTCGACCTCCAACTGGAGGAATTGGGCGTATTTGCTGGTCTGGATCTCCGTCAGGTCGGGGATATCCAGAACCTCCCCCACACGGCCGAAATTGCGCTGCTGCGTGTCGTTCACCTTGTCACCTCAAGACACCAGGTTCATTCGAACGCCTTCGCGCGACACCGCCGGTCGGGGCGCCCCATGTTGCGGCACGTGACCCGCTGCTTCCGCAGCGGGCTCGAAGGGCGCAGGGTGCCACTCGCCACGGCGAGTGCATTCCCGCTCCCCGGCGCTCGCTGGCTCGCCGCGGCGAGCGGCAACCGACGCAGGAGTTACCTCAGTTCCACCGAGGCGCCGGCCTCTTCGAGTTTGCTCCTCAGTTCCTCGGCCTCGTCCTTCGTGACGCCCTCGCGGACGGCCTTCGGGGCGGACTCGACGAGGTCCTTGGCTTCTTTCAGGCCGAGGCTGGTGATCTCGCGGACGACCTTGATGACGGGGATCTTCTTGTCCCCGTGGCCGGTCAGGACGACGTCGAACGAGTCCTTTTCCGCTTCCGCCTCGCCCGCGCCGGCGCCCGGTGCGGCCATCATGCCGACCGCCACCGGCGCCGCAGCCTTGATGCCGTGCACCTCTTCGAGGTAGTCGCCGAGTTCCTTGGCCTGAAGGACGGTCAGGCCGACGATCTTGTCGCCGAGGTCTTTGATCTTCTTCTCCCAGGTCCGCTCCTCGGTTGCTTGAGTTGCCTCTTCCGCCATTGCTACATGCCTCCGTTGATGGTACCTGCCCTGCCCGTGTGGCAGGGCGCTCTTGTGATTCTACTGGTCGGGTGGCGCCTGTTCGGGCGCCGTGGACTCCTGTGCCCCGCCGGTTTCTGCGGTCTCGTCCGGTTTCGCTTCCTCTGCCGCCTCTTCTTGCGGCGTCTGGTCGGGTGCGGGCTGGTTTGGCGCAGGGTCCTGGGCCGTTGCGGCCTCTCCGACCGTGGCCTGCTCGCCCGTCGGCGTCTCGCCGGCCGGCGTCTGCTCCTGGACCTCGCGGATCTGTGCCAGCAACCGGCCGCCGGCCGCCATGGCAGCAGCGACAACGCGAGCGGCCTGGCCGATGGCGTTTGCCACGACCCAGCCGATGAGTTCCTCGCGACTGGGCAGTTGAGACAGCGCCGCCATCTGCTCCTTCGAGAGGACCTCGCCGTCGCTCATGCCGCCTAGGATCTCGAGTTCGGTAAGCGTCCCGGCCTGGCTCTTGAGGATCTTGGCGATGTCCACGATGTTCTCGCCGCCCCAGACGATGGTGCTGGGGCCGTCGAGAAGCGTCTCGATGCCCACCAGGCTGCCGGACGCCAGCGCCCGCCTGCCCAGGCGGTTGTGGACGCGCATCGCCCGGACCCCGCACCGGCGCAGCACGCCACGAAACGCCGTCATGCGAATGACGTCGATGCCCTGGGAGTTGATGACGGCGACGTCGGAGACATCGCGGAAGCGCTGGCCGTACTGCTCGACGATCTTTTCTTTGACAAAACGGCTCATCGGGTCGTCTCACTCACCTTGCTGTGGCAGTCAGCGGCCACGCCGCCGAACCTTCCCCGCCGCTTCGGCGGCGGGCTCGGTACGCCATCCCTCGTTCCATTGTTCCCGCCCAACTCACGCCCCCGTGGGCAGCGTATTCAGGTCCACGTTGATGCCGGGCATCATTGAGGCGCTGAGGACGGCCTTCTGGAAGAACTGCCCTCTCGCACTGGTCGGCTTCGCGCGGCGAATGTGCTCGACCAGAGTGCGGACGTTCTCGATGATGGCGGCCGCCTCGAAACTCACCTTGCCGACGATGGCGTGGATGTTTCCGCCGGAGTCGTTGCGGTATTCCAGTTTGCCGGCCGCGAAGTCGGACACCAGTTTCGGGATATCCGGCCCGACGGTGCCGGCCTTGGGTGTCGGCATCTTTCCCTGTGGTCCGAGTAGTCGGCCGAGTTTGGCCACTTTCGGCATCAATTGGGGATGCGCGACGACCACGTCGAACTCCATCCATCCTCCTTGGATCCTGGCAACCAGATCGTCGGCGCCCGCCTCGACGGCGCCGGCGTTCTTGGCCTCGTCGACCATTTCGGGCGGGCAGAACGCGACCACGGTGCGCGTCTGTCCGAGCCCGGCCGGCAGGCTGATCGAGCCGCGGATGTTCTGGTCCGACTGTTTCGGGTCGATGCCCAGTTTCAGGTGGACTTCCACGCTCTGGTCGAACTTCGGCCCCGGGAGTCGCTTCAGCAGTTCGACCGCCTCTTCGAGCGTGTAAGCCGGCTTGCTGACCTCTTTCCGGGCTTGGCGATAACGTTTTCCGTGGTTCGGCATGAAGTCCTCCGTGGTACAAGCCCCGCCGCAGCGGGTCCCACAAAGTGGCGCGGTGCTGGATGTCAGGTGGCGGTTGGCTGGCTCTCGGCTTCGGTTTCGGCCGCGATGATGGGCACGGCGGCTTCTTCGGCGGTCTCGACGACCTCGATGCCCATGCTTCGGGCGGTGCCTTCGATAATGCGCATGGCGGCTTCCATGTCGGCGGCGTTGAGATCGGCCATCTTGCGTTCGGCGATCTCGCGGACCTGGTCGCGCGCGACGCGTCCGACCAGGGTCTTGTTCGGCTCGCCGCTTCCGACGACGATCCCGGCCGCCTGCTTCAGCAGGACCGCCGCAGGCGGGCTTTTCAGAATGAAGTCGAACGTGCGGTCTCTATAGACCGAGATCTCGACCGGGATGATCGTGCCCATCTGGTCCTTCGTCCGGTCGTTGAACTGCTGAACGAACTGGCCGATGTTGACGCCGTGCTGGCCCAACGCCGGTCCGACCGGCGGGGCGGGCGTCGCCTGCCCGCCGGGGCACTGCAACTTGATCTTCGTTGCAATCCGCTTCGCCATCGAAAACCTTTCGCTTGCCGAACAACACGCGCGGGGCAAGCCCCGCGGCTAACCATCTCGCGCGGGGCAAGCCCGGCGGCTAACCATCTCGCGCCGGGCAAGCCGGGCGGCTAACCATCTCGCGCCGGGCAAGCCGGGCGGCTAACCATCTCGCGCCGGGCAAGCCCGGCGGCTAACCATCTCGCGCCGGGCAAGCCGGGCGGCTACCTAGATCGGGCCGACCTGCCAGTACTCCAGTTCCACGGGCGTGGGTCGCCCGAAAATCGTCACGATCACGCGGACGAGGCCCTTGTCGAGTTGGACCTCATCCACGATGCCCTCGAAGTTCTCGAACGGCCCCTGCTTGACCTTGATCTGGTCGCCCTTGGCGTAATCGACCTTGAGGCTGGGCGCCTCTTCCTCTGAGCGTTCGGCCTCGCCGAGGAGTTTGTCGATCTCGTGCGGTTTCATGGGCGTGGGTTTGCCCTCGGTGCCGATAAAGTCGCCCACGCCGGTCGTCTCGCGTATCAGGAACCAGACCCCCTCCGGGACGCTGCCGTCCTCCTCGGCGTCCATCTCGACGAAGACGTAGCCGGGATAGAGTTTACGTTCCGCCACGCGCCGCCGTCCGGACTTCATCGTCGAGACGCGTTCGCTCGGCACGATGATCCGGCACAGGCGGTCGGTGACCCCCTCGAGTTTGGCTTTGAGTTCGAGGGTTTCGCGCACCGCCTCCTCTTTGTTCGACTGCACCCTGAGGACGTACCAGTTCTTCGCCATATCTTATTACCACAGGTCCAGGCCGCGGGCCAGCGCGACGATAATGACGTTATCCGCGACGTAAATGAACAGCGCGAGCAGAAGCACCGTCACGATGACCACGATGGTCGAGCCGACCAGTTCCGCCTTGTTCGACCAGGAGACCTTCTTCATCTCGCTCTCGGTTGCGATCAGGAAGTCCCCGGCCTTCGGCCTATTCATATAGTACGCCGTCACGCCTGCCAGGACCGCGAACAGCACCGCCGGAGCCGCGTAGACCACGTACACCTTATACGCGAAGTCGTCCGGCACGTGCCGGCTGAGCAATCCCCACACGTAGTAACATACGACCAGCGCCACCAGCCCGGCGGCGATGGCCGTCCCGCCGCGGACGTAACGTCCCTGGCCGCTCTTGTAAAGTTGAAAGGGCACGTCTCGGGTTCCTTCGCGTTCAGCCCCCGGCCTCGCCCGGCCTTGGCAGGGGCGGAGGGAATTGAACCCCCAACACCCGGTTTTGGAGACCGGTGCTCTGCCAGTTGAGCTACGCCCCTACGCGCTCTCGCCGCGCAGTTACTTCTTGCGTTCGCGGTGCAGCGTATGCTTTCGCTCGCGCGGGCAGTACTTCTTGATCCGCAGTTTCGTATTGCCGCGCGTCTGCATCTGCGTGCGGTAATTCCGCGCGCCGCATTCCGTGCACTCCAACGTTACGTACTCGCGCATCGGTCGCTTCCCAGAATGCAAGGGACGCGTCGCTTCCTCCCGCCGCTACGCCCTGGAGGAACCGGCGGCCCCTTCCGGGGGGCAGGCTCGCCCGCGTGCGGAACTCCGAAATCTCAGATCCGAGATCACAGATCCTCGGCGACGAACCCCGCCTCCAACGGTTCGCTTCGTCTTATTCAAGAATCTTCGTCACGACACCCGCGCCGACCGTTCGCCCGCCCTCGCGGATGGCAAACCGCAGGCCCTGCTCCATCGCGATCGGCTTAACCAGCGAGCCCTTGGCCGTGACGTTGTCGCCCGGCATGCACATCTCGGCACCGCCCAGGAGTTCGATCGAGCCGGTCACGTCCGTCGTCCGGAAGTAGAACTGCGGACGGTACCCGGTGAAGAACGGCGTGTGCCGGCCGCCCTCTTCCTTCGTCAGGACATAGACCTCGCCCTCGAACCCGGTGTGCGGCATAATGCTGCCGGGCGCCGCCAGCACCTGGCCACGCTCCAACGCGTCCTTCTCGACACCCCTGAGCAGCACGCCGATGTTGTCGCCGGCCTGGCCGGTCTCGAGCGTCTTCTGAAACATCTCGACGCCCGTGGCGACGGTCTTGCGGGTCTCCGTGATGCCGACGATCTCGACCTCATCGCCCACCTTGATCTGGCCCCGCTCCACACGACCCGTGCCAACCGTCCCGCGGCCCTTGATCGAAAAGACGTCCTCGACCGGCATCAGGAACGGCTTGTCGATGTCGCGCTCGGGAATCGGAATGTACTCATCCATAACCTTCAGCAGTTCGACGATGGGCTTGCAGACCTCGTCGTCCATGCTCTCGGCCCTCATGGCGCCGAGCGCGTTGCCGCGGATGATCGGCGTGTCGTCGCCCGGGAAGTCGTACTTCGAGAGCAGGTCGCGCACCTCCATGTCAACGAGTTCCAACAGTTCCTCATCGTCCACCAGGTCGCACTTGTTCAGGAAGACGATGATCTTCGGCACACCCACCTGGCGGGCCAGGAGAATGTGCTCGCGGGTCTGCGGCATGGGGCCGTCGGCCGCGCTCACCACCAGGATGGCCCCGTCCATCTGGGCCGCGCCCGTGATCATGTTCTTGACGTAGTCGGCGTGCCCCGGGCAGTCCACGTGGGCGTAGTGCCGGTTCTCGGTCTCGTACTCGACGTGGGCGGTCGCGATCGTCAGGATCTTGGTTTCATCGCGGCGGCCATGGGCTTCCGACGCCTTTGCGATCTCGTCGTACGTTTTGAAGCTCGAGAGTCCCTCGAACTCCATCACCCTGGTCATCGCCGATGTGAGCGTCGTCTTCCCGTGGTCCACGTGACCGATGGTGCCCACGTTGACGTGCGGCTTCGTCCGCTGAAAGACTTCCTTGGCCATGGCCCCGATTCTCCACTCTAGTAAGTTCTCTTGCCTTCGAGGTCCGCGCGCCTCACGCGAACCCCCCTCGATTCCCTGTTATCCTTGCCCATGCGATCTGAAATCTCAAATCCCAAATCCCAAATCTCAAATCTGAAATCTCAAATCTGAAATCCCGAACCCCAAATCCCAAATCTGAAATCCCAAATCTGAAATCTGAAATCCCAAATCTCGAATCTCGAATCTGAAATCTTAAATCTCAAATCTGAAATCCCAAATCTCGAATCTCGAATCTGAAATCTTAAATCTCAAATCTGAAATCTCAAATCTCAAATCTCAAATCCCGAATCTGAAATCTGAGATCTCAATCCTTCCCGAATCCGAAACCTCACTTCCCCGCTCTCGTAATGGAGCTGGCGCCGGGACTCGAACCCGGGACCCCGTCCTTACCAAGGACGTGCTCTACCGGCTGAGCTACGCCAGCGTTCCCCGCGGCTGCGGTTCGCGCGCCCCGCGGGATCCCGTTTGGCCGACCACTTCGGCGCCACCCCGGACCGGCCCGCTCCAAAGCCTGACGACGGGCGCGGCATCTCCACGCACCCCGTAGAAACGCCCATGATATCGAGCGCCAGGAACCTGTCAACCCAAAAAATCCGCCATTTGTCACGCCACGGCGATTAGGTCACACCTGAAGCCCGAAGGGGAAACGGCACGCGTTCATCCCACCAGCGCCACTTCGCCATTTCGCGCGGTGGGTCTTCTGACCCACCGCGCTCGAAAGCCCGTTTTCGCCGTTGCGCGACGGGTCGGGAGACCCGCCGCGCGGTAAGTGGCGCTGTAGTATTATTCCCCGCCCCCTATTCCCCGCCCCCTGTGCCCTGCTCCCTATTCCCCGGCTTCCTGGATTTGATCGTTGACATTCGCCGCCAAGTGATCTCAGATCCGCTCCGGTCGGATCAAAGTCCGTGAATACGTTTCCAGGGAACGCCATGACCGCCGAACGCACACAGGCCGTCCGGAACCTGCCTGAACCCTACTTCGAGTCCGACGACCGACGCTTTCGACTCTACCACGGCAACTGCCTCCAACTCATGCCGCTCATCCCGGACGCGGCCTTTGACGTCATCTTCGCCGACCCGCCGTACTTCCTCTCCAACGACGGCATCACCTGCCACGCCGGCAAGATGGTCTCGGT
>CAYVAM010000151.1:0-10909 GCA_964449275.1 uncultured Anaerolineales bacterium | reverse complement strand
CCGCGATGCGTTTCTGGATCACTTCGTGTTCGGACCGGATCTCCACCTCTCTCCACCGCGCTTCCACACCCGACTTGACCAACTCCGAGATCGCCTCCAACTGGATCTCCTTGCGCGCCAGTTCGACCTTGTCGGTCTCGACGATGTTCTCGCGGTCAAGGATATCCTGGCGTAGGCGTTCGATGGACTGCTCCAGGCGCCGCTTCTCGGCGACTTCCGCCTTGTGCCGGGCCTCCCACTGCTGGGTGAACTCCTCGCGGGAAGCACCCAGTTGGTCGGTCAGTTGCTTCTGTTCCTCCGCATAGGTCGCCCGCATGGCTTTCAACGGGCCGGGGTCGAGTTCGGCTACCACCTGGTCTTTCGTGACTTCGACGAACACCTCCCCTTCCATCTTGACCAGCCGGCCGGCAATGAGGCTCACGGCGTCGGCCCGGACGGCATGGACCTCGCCCACGGCGTTGGGCAGGCCGACGTGTCGGCCCCAGAGGTAAAACGCGCCGGTGCCGGCGACCGCAAAGACGATCACCGGCAGCAACTGGAACCGAATCCGGCGCCATCGCTGACGCCACGGCGTTCGAATACGAGGGGCTTTTGACACGGTCTATATCTCCGATTCGTCCACTTCACGTTGACTCAGCGAGGCGTACGCGACGCCGTCCGCTGCTTCCAGTTCAGCCAGGAGTTCGCGGCTGCGTGAGGGGTCGCGGAGCAGGAGCCGATACGAGAGGTCCATCCCCTCGTCGGCCGCAGCCCGCTCGCTCGCCAGGTGCGCCTGCAGGCTGTGCCGGCGAAGAACTGACTTCAATGTCGCCGACGCCGCACCCGGGCCCGTCCAGTGCAGGTTCAGGATCACGTCATAGCGATGGCGGCTGCCGAACGACGTCATCCGCAGGTACAGGAAGATCGCCGCCACGCAGGCGCAGCCGATCAGGGCCGTGCTGAACCGCAGGGTCCCCACCGCCAGGCCCATCACGATCGACCACAGAATAAACGTGGTGTCGCGCGTGTCCTTCAGAACGTTCCTGAACCGGACGACGGCGAACACCGCGAGCAGGCCGAAGGCGATGACGAGGTTCCCGTGCATCAGCGTCATCACCAGGGCCACCAGCACCGGCATGACCACCAACGACGCCACGAACATCTTCGAGTACGATAACGTCGTGTGTGTCCACATGTAAACCCACCCGATGACGTGGCCGATGACGAACGACAGCAACGCCACGAGCACCACCGTCTCGGTCCCGCCGAGCGTGGTGGCGAGGTCGCCGCTCAGAACCAACTCCAGCACGTCGTTCATACTCCCACCTCCTGATACCCCGCATTCCGCCACTCTGTGATGTCCCGGTGACCCAGCAGTTCGAGTTGCGGCGGGTGCAGCGCGATCGTGCACGCCACGTACTTGGCCATGCTCTGCCGGTACAGGTCGAAACTGCGGGCCAAGTCGCGCATCCATACGGGGAAACGGTTCGTGAACTTGATCTCGAGCACCACCCCGTCGATGTTCGGATAAACCTTGCCCCCGTTCATCTCCAGGGATCCGCGACCGCCGTAGCGAACGGCGTGGACCCGCCGGTCGAACGTCACGCGGACGCTGTCGTCAGCCGGGCTGACGTAGGCTTCCCGCATGTAGGAGACGAACACCTTTCCGTCGGCCTGGATCATGTCGCGCAGGCGCGTGAACTCCGAGAGGGCCGACATGCCCCGCGGGCCCACGTCCATCACGTCTTCCGGCCGGGGCCAATGCCCGCCCAGGATCATGGCCGCCGCAGACCGCCGCACCGGCACACGCTGCTTCTGGATAACGTCGTTCTCGCGCCGCTTGATCTCCAGGAACGCGGGGCTCTCCGGCGCCTCGTCGTAGAAACGGATCCGCAGTTTGTACCGGTTTTTGAGGCCCCAGAGGGTGGCGCGGCACAGGGTCAGGTTCGGGCTGTCCAGGTAGAGGCTGTGAACCGGATACTCGCAGTTTCGGGCCGGGTCGGCGTGTGGGTCCGGCTCCAGGTAACTCAGGACGAAGTCCCGGACCCCGCGCGCAGTCGATTCAGGGATGATAAACTTCAGTTCGAACCGGCTTCCCTGGAGTCGATGCGTGTAAGGCATCCGTCCGCGCCCTTCTGTGCCTTGGCAGGCAACGCCCCCTTGCCCCCAAAGAGCATGCCCCTGGGGAAGAGCCCCCACCCTCTCTCGCCGAGAGAGGCTCCCCAGCCTTATTGTACGACCCGAACCAGAGCAAACGCACCGGCCCCATACCTCTCCCCCACGGTGCGACTGTTCTGTGCGCCGCCGCCAGCAACGACGGTTTTCCCCATCATTAGGTAACCACTGAATTATACTGGGAAAACGGGTCTTGGCAATGCCATATCGCTCACAATAGCAAACATTTGCCGTCCGATAACGGCCGCCCGGGAGCGGGGCCAAATTGGCCTTTTCGGGTCGAAAACAGTGATTCGGATCCGACCGGACAGACAGAACGGACCCACCCCCAAGGCCTAGGGGTATTGGGGCTGGCGGCCCACATCATATCGGGCGTAAAGGCCCCGCCTCACCGCCCAGCCGATTCCAGGTCAGCCTGTTTTGCACCAGGGGCTTCTATGCCGCGGCGGTTTAACAGATCGCCAGTGAGCCGGTATAGGTTAACGAGGGCCCTGAGATAATCGGCTGCGGCCTCCGCCACGGCCACATGGCTCCGTACCCTGTCGCGATCGGCCCTCGCGACCTGGAGGTTGGTAGACCGGCCGAGTCGCAGTTTTATCTCCTCCGCCCGCCACACCGCCTCAAAGAAATCTCGGGCGGCCTTGGCCGCCTCGATCTGGTCCGTGGCGCGCTTAACCTCAACGTAGGCCGTTCGCACGTCCCACTGGACGAGTTGCTCCATGTTCTTTACCGCTTGCTCGGCTTGACGTCGGGTGACCCTCGCCCGCGTGTGTTGGGCCCGCGCGCTGCGGTTCCGCACCGGGTACGAGGCCGCCAGGCCGACCATCAGGTCATGCCCGTCGCCGTCCAAGTTTCCCCACGAGCCGCCGAACGACCTGGCATAGCCGCTCTTGCCAAGCGTCACGAACAGGTCCAACTGGGGCAGCAGACCGTTACGGGTCCTTACGACCTCCAGATCGCCCCGCTTGACCGCAAGCCGGGCCTCGTTCAGGTCGGGTCTCATCCGCAGGGCCGTCCGCACGTAAACGTCCACGTCTTCCAAGCGCTCGCTGGGTACCTTGGGCCAATCCAGCAAGTTAAGTTCGCGGGTCCAGAGGTCGCCGCCGGGCAAGTTCAGCAACTTCAGCAGCAACAGGTGGGCCGTGTCATATTCGCTCTTGGCGTCAATTAGTTCCTCTTCACGTTGAGCCACAGCCGCTTTGGCCGCCACGCGCTCCGTTTCGCCGAGCGTTCCTGCGGCAATCCGCTGTTCGGTCGCTGCCACCCGGTCCTCCGCCACCTTGACGGCATCGATGAAGATCTCGACGTGGCGTTTCGCCAGCCGGCAGGTCCAGTACGTCTCCTCCACCAGGGCGAGGAGTTCCTCGGCAAACCCACGCAGTTCATACTCGGACATCTGCGTTGCGATGCGAGCACCTCGGACCGCCGCCAGGTTGGCCTGCTTCCCCGCGCCTCTGAGGAGCGGCTGGGTCACGGTCAGACCAACCCGGGACCGGATGAGTTGATCGAGCATCGATACATCACCGACCTCCGTGCTCGCACCAAGGGACACCTGGGTGCCGGTGGGAAAAAGTTTTGTCAGAGCGGCTTCGCCGACGATGGCGTCGCTCTGGAAGTTAAACTGTTGGCCCCGGCTTCGCAGATCCTCTTCCTTGACGCGTTCGTACCCAATCGTGCCGGTCAGCAGGGGGTCGAACACCGACCACAGTTCCGGTTCCCACGTCCGGGCAATCTCAGGAGTCAGCCGCTCGACAACCAACTCCTGGTTGTTCGACAGCGCCATGACAACAGCCTGATCGATCGAAATCGCCAAAGGCCCTTTCGTGGTGACGGGAGACGCGGCGGGGGTCGGGGCGGCCGGCTCGGCTTTCGCGGCATCGGCAGCGGCCTTCGCGGCCGGCTTGATCGCCCCGCCCGGAAGCGCCCCGGCCACCTTCAGGTTGCCGCCGGACGGCTCGGCCACGGGCGCACGCACCGGGCCCACATACGTGTCCGAGTTCAACGGACGGCAAACCCTGCAGGAGACGAGGGATACGGCGGCGAGGCCCGCCGCCAACCAGCAGGCCCCACGCCCAAACTGCTCCGGCCACTGCTTCATGGGTCACTCCGCGCATCCATGCGCCGCGCGGACGCATGCCAGACCACCAAAATCCCCCGAACACGCCGATTCGTCAAGAGAAAAGCCCCCAGCGTCACCCCTCACGGCGCGGCGCCGCGGGCCGCCGCAGCCTCCACCTGCACCATCTGCTGCCACGGCATTATACGCCAACGATCCCCGTTCGCGCAACGTGAATGATGCAAGGCGGGGCCTCCCGGCCGGCCCGTCACGGCCGCTTCGCCGTCGCCACCTTCCCAACCCCCGGCACCAGGACCCGGACACGCTCGCCCGCCGGCCGCCCTTTCGGGTTCGGCACTTCCACACGGATCGTCAGCGTCTCGGCGGCGGCATCGGCCACCGCGGCAATGTGAACGATCTTGCCCGCAGCGCCCACCCCTCCCGTTTCCGGAAACACCACCTGGAGCGTATCGCCCAGTTTGAGGCGCCTGGCGCGGGTCAGCGGCACCGGCACGTCGGTCCAGAGCGGGTTGGTCTTGACGAGGCGGACAACGTTGCCGAGCGCCTCGACGGACTCCCCCGCCTCAACGTACACGAACTCGACGCAGCCGGCGACCGGGCTCTTCATGGCCATCCGGGCCAGTTGAACCTTGCCCTGCTTGTAGTCCTCCTGGGCCCGCTCGTGGTCAAACCTGGCCTTCTGGAGCGACAACTGGCCGATCTTGACCTCGAGCCGCTGGTGTTCGATCTCCCACTCGGTGGCGGCCCCCTCCTTGCCGGCCCATTCGAGTTTCTTGAGATCGGCCCGTTTCTGCTCGAGTTGTGCCTCGGACGCCTCGATGTGCAGCATGTCGTCGGCCACCGCCTTCAACTGTTTCAGTTTGACCTGTTCGGCCTCGTCGTCCAGCCGCACCAGCACGTCGCCCGGCTTGACGTGGGCGCCGTCTTTGACGAGCACCTCGGCAACGCGGCCGGGCTGGATGAACTTCAGCATAAGATCAGCGCTGGGCCGGGTTACCCACTCGATGCCCGTGGCCGGCGCCGCCGGAGGCTGCGATGCGATCGGCCCGGCCGCCGCCAGCACAACGCCCACGCATCCCAGAACAAGTGTCTTCATCGCGCCGCTCCCTGGTTTCCGGTTTCGCCGACCGTTATTATGCTGCGGGCCGGCGCACGTGGCAAGGCTTTGTCGCGCCGGGCACAGCCTGTGAGACGGATGCGGCGCCTTGCGGATCGCAAAGCCCGCCGTGCGTCGTGATTCACGAACTCTCGCACGCCTTCCACGACCGGGTCCTCGGGTTCGACAACCCCCGCATCAGGAAGGTCTACGAACAGGCCGTCAAGGGCGGCAAGTACGAGAAGGTCCTGCACATCTCCGGAAGGACCCAGCGCCACTACGCCCTGAAAGACCACAAGGAATACTTCGCCGAAGCCACCGAAGCCTTCTTCGGCACCAACGATTTCTACCCCTTCGTCCGCGCCGAGTTGAAAGAGCACGACCCCACCCTCTACGCCATCCTCGAAGACGTATGGGGTAAAGCCCCCGAGCGGCGATAGCCTGCCGGTCGGAAGGGCCGGCGTTACGGCCGCATGGCCTGGGCCGTGCCCTTGATCATCCGCAGTCGGGCCATGCCGAAAATGGTGGTACTGCGATAGGCGCCCAGGCCTACACAGCCCTTCATCCTTTGAAGCGAACCGCCCAACTTAGTCTGGGGACACCGCCAGCGGACAAACGGCTTGCCGTCGATATTCGCGGTGATCTCTACGTCGTCGCCCTGCACCGTAACGCGGACGTCGACCGTGTAGACGCGGTTGGCTTCGAACGAGAGGTGTTTTCCCATTCCGTCGGGGGGATCGCTGCGGCGTGTGATGGGCTTCCTCAGGCCGCTGATGCTGTCGTTATCCAGATGCACTCTGGCGGTCCTGCTGCCGACGGGCAGGAAGACACTGACGAAGCCGTCCACGGTGCGGCGGATGAGTTTGACCTGGAGTTCGTAACTGCCGTCAACAGCCACAGGTAGCGCAATGTCTGTGGTGCTGAATCGCGGGGGGAGACAGACAAGAGTCTTCCCTTGCCGTTGCCACAGGCCGCGGGGCTGGGGGCTGATGCAGTCTTTCTTGATGTCCACCATGGCCAGGAGGTCGACCCACTGACCGGTGGGCAGCTTGCTGCCAGCGGGTGCGACGGCAGCCGAGCCAGGCTTTTTGCCCAGCGCCTCGTTCACCTTGTCGAGGGCGAGGGTGGCCTGGGACCGTTTCAGGTTCTCGGCCTCGTGGAGATCCAGGAAGCGCTGGTAGTACGCGCGAGCGCGCCTGAGCATGGCGTCTTTGGCCTTCGGGGAAGCGTCGC
Organism: uncultured Anaerolineales bacterium; assembly: GCA_964449275.1. GTDB lineage: Bacteria > Planctomycetota > Phycisphaerae > FEN-1346 > FEN-1346 > JAUVZF01. The sequence goes on along the minus strand of CAYVAM010000151.1, from coordinate 4,349 downwards.
CAGCGAGGCTCCGGTACCAGTCGCCGAGTTCCATGCAGGCGAGTTCCGGCGCCTGGTCGGTGCCCTTGGCGGCGGCCGGCACGTATTTGGCGAACGCGGCATCGACGCCGTCGCCGAGGTAGGTGGCGGCCCGGGACGGGTCGTCAAGCTCAACGGTGCAGAGGCGAACCAGTTCGTTGCGAACCCTGGCATTGTCAGGTTTCGCGTCGAGCGCGGCCGCCAAGGCCTTGATCTTGGCCTCGGTGGCCTTGTCGGCGAGAAGGGGTGCCACAAGCACCAACAAGGCGGCCCCGACCATCAACTGTGCGTACCGATGTGCACTCATCGCTTCCCCCCTTCCGTGGACGGGACGCGTACGGGGGCCGGTGAGTTCCGGTCCCTTCACACGGCGTCAGGCGTCAACACCACCCCGGCGCTACGGTCGCATCGCCGTGGCCTTGCCGGAGGTCATTCGCAGGCGGGCCAAGCCGAAGATGGTGGCGTTTCGCCACGGGGCCAAGCCGATGCGCTTCCCGAGCGTGCCGCGCTGCGCGTAAAGGTCAGCCACCGGGCCCTGCCAGCGCTCGAGAGGTCTTCCGTCCAGGCGCACAACGACGGTTGCATCATTGTCTTTCACCGTGACGCTGGCGTCGATCGTGTAGACGCGGTTGGCCTGGTAGGAGATGTCATGGTTGCGGTGGTGATCCTTGATGTTCTCCAAGCGGGTCCCGAAGCGGTTCCTCATGCTCAGGCTCACGGCCTTGTCTGCGACGGGCAGATATAGGGTGAAACTGCCATCCACGGTGCGGAATATGAGTTTGACCTGAAATTCGTAACTGCCGTCAACCGCCACCGGCAAGGCGATGCAGGTGCCGCCGATTCGCGGCGGCTGGTGGCAGACGAGCGTCTTGCCCTGCCGTTGCCACGACGTCACATGCTTCTGTTGCGTGCAGTCCCTCTTGAGGTCAACCATGGCCAGGATGTCGATCCACTTGCCGGTGGCCAGTGGCTTGCCGGCGGGGACGGAGGCGGCCGAGGTGAACGGGTCGGTTACCGTAGTGCCCAAAGCCTCGTGCACTTGGTTCAGGAGGCGGACGCCCTGCGCCCGGGCTTCGTCCTCGCGGTCATGGAGTTCCAGGAATCGTCTGTAGTAGTCGAGGGCGCGTCGAAGCAAGGCATCTTTGGCCCCGGTGGAGGCGGTGCTGGCCAAGCCGCGGTACCAGTCGCCGAGTTCCTTGCAGGCGGCTTCCGGCACTTCCTTCGTGCCCCTGGCGGCGGCCGGCACGTACTTGGCGAACGCGGCGTCAACGCCGTCGCCGAGGTACGTGGCGGCTCGGGACGGGTCGTCGAGTTCAACCGTGCAAAGGCGAACGAGTTCGTTGCGGACCTTGGCGCTGTCGGGGGCCTTGTCGAGCGCGGCCGCCAGAGCCTTGATCTTGATCTCGGCCAGTTTGTGGGCCAGCAGGGTGTCGAGATGTGCGCGCAGGTGCTTTTGGTAGGCCGTGTCGAGGGCCAGGCCGCGGCGGAATGTCGCCTCGGCCGCCTTCGTGTCGCCGGCTTTGACTTGGGCCTCCCCGAGATTCTCAAGCCAGACCACCAACATGATGCCCGCTGACTTGTCCTTGCGGCCGCTGGCGTCGTAGCGTTTCTGCCAAAGGTCCACGCATCTCTGGAGGAGTTCAACGGCACGCTTCGGCGCCTTCTTGGCAGCAGTTGCGAGGGCCCCTGTGGCGGTACGGAGGCCGTCCGGATGCCTGACCGAGAGGTCGTGAGCCTTCTCACAGAGGACGACGGCCAAGGCGGCGTGGGTCGTGGGTTTCCGCGCGGCCTCGGCGAGTTTCTTGGCTAGGGCCAGGTCGTCGGCCAGCTCGGCCGTGGCCGCAACGCGCTTCATGTCGGCGCCGTACAGCGATTCGAAGGCCTCGGTCGCCTCCTCATCGGCCTCGGCCGCGTACAGATCGGACGCCAGAGCCGCCAGAAGAACGCACACAAGGCATGACGCGCGGGACACCCTGCCTCCCCTTCCGCTGCGAGGCAACCGGCCGACCGTTCCGAACTGACGCAGCATTATGTGCGACGTGGGAGGACGTGTCAAATGCCTTCTACGGTGCCAGACACGCGCGGTCCTCGCCCTCCTCGCCGCGCCCGGCGGAATCCACACGGAGACCCGCCGGATAATCTCTTGCAAACCGCTCCGCCTGCCGGTACCTCTAATGGCAGAGAGCGTACCCCAGAGGGGGAGGAACGAGCCGAGTGCCCACACGTCTTCGACTTCGCTGCGCTGCGCTGGTGTGGGTTTGCGCAAGCATCGCCGCCGGGTCGGGCGGGTGCGACACGTCCTGGAACGTGCGCGAGCGCGAGGTTGTCCGGACGGCGCTCGACCGCATGACGACCACCACCGAGCGTGCCAGGGACGAGGCCCCGCCGCCCGCGCCCAAGCCGCCCCGGCCGCCCAAACAGGGCGAGGTCCGGCTCACCCTCTTCGACGCCGTCCGCATCGCCCTCGAGAATAACCAAAACATCCAGATCGCCGGATACGATCCCCTGCTGGCCGAGGCCGACCTCGTGACGGCCCGCGCTGCCTACGACCCGAACCTGGCCCTCTCGAACACGTTCGGCCGCTCCAAGCGGCCCATCGCCAGCCAACTCGACACCGGCGTGATGCAGGAGGGGGCGCTCACCGAGGACACCTGGAAGGCGAGCGGAGGCATCTCGCAGCGGGTTCCCACCGGCGCGACCGTCTCGCTGACGCAGGAACTCAACTATCTCGACACCAACAGCCGCCTCATCCAGCCCAACCCGCAGTACACGAGCCGCCTGTCGGCCGAGGTCAGCCAGCCGCTCCTCAAGGGATTCGGCGACCCCGTCGGCCGCGCCGGCATCCGCATCGCCACCCTTAGCGCCGGCGTCACCCTGGAGGACTTCCGGCAGAAGGTCATGGAAACCGTGTCGCGCGTCACGGCCGCCTACTGGCAACTGACGTTCGACCTGGACACGGCCCGCGTGTACCGCGAGGCGCGCGAGATGGCCCGCGAGGTCCACCGCCGCGAACGGGTCCGGGCCGGCCAGGGCGTCTCGAACGACCTGAACGTGGCCCGGGCCGCCTCGGCCGCCGCCACCCGCGAAGCCGAAGTCGTCCGGGCCGAGAACCGCGCCAAGAACAGCGCCGACCGTCTCAAACTCTTCCTGAACTCGCCCGACATGCCCATCGATTCCGAGGTCGCGGTCGCCCCGATCGAGCAACCGCGGTTCTTCGTCGTGGACGTGGACCGCACCGCCGCCATGACCCGTGCCCTCTCGCGGCGGCCGGAACTCCAGCGCGCCCGCAACACCATCGCCGTCAACCGCATCCGCGTCGACGTGGCCGACCGCCTGCGCCTGCCCAAACTCGACGCACTGCTCCGCTACACGCTGAACGGACTCGGCAACGACCTCGGCGCAAGCCTCGACTCGCAGCACTTCCCCGACCCCGTCACGTGGGTGGCGGGGCTGGAGTTTGAACTGCCCCTCGGAAACCGCGCCGCCCAGGCCGAACACCAGCGACGCCGCGTCGAGTTCGAGCAAACCCTCCTGGAGGCCGACCGAGTCACCGACGAGATCCTCCAGGAGGTCAGCCTGGCCGTCCGGGCCGTCCTACAGGGCCGCGACGAGGTCGAGTCCACCCTCGGAGCCCGCGACGCCGCCAGGAAGGTCCTCCACGGCGAGACCGTCCGGATGGAACTTCAACCCATGGACCGGCGGACCAACGAGGAACTCCTACGGGCACAGGACCTGGTGGCCGCCGCCGAACGGGACCACCTGCTCGCCCTGCTGAACTTCAACCTCGCCCTGACGGAACTGGCCCGCTCGCAGGGCTCTCTCGTCGAGGACAACGACATCGAGATCGTCTGGCCCGAGGCCGATGCATCCTTCGCAGCAGCGCCGCTGCGGAGAACGGACCGGCCTGGTCGCCTCGTGCCGCTCAGCGCGAGATTCCCCAACAAGACCGACGCCCCCGAAGACACCCAGGAGCCCGGGAAACCCGCCGAGGAGACCAACCACGACCAGCCCAAGGCCCCCGCACCGCCGAAGAACCCGGCCGCCACCACCAAAGCCAAGACCCCGCGCGGCTCCGACACCTACATCGGCCCCGGCAACCCCGCCGGGACGTAACCATGGCGCCATGCCTTCGCCCGTATGTGTTTAGCGTCTTACGGAGACGCCGCGCGAATCCAAGGCCGCCGCGCTGCCAAAGTCGGCACGTTCTCCTGGCGGGATGACCATGCCACCGGCCAGTGACCCACTGAGGCGGGTAGACCGGCGCGAACCCCGGCCGCGGGCTTATGAGGCCCGTTTACGGGCCTTCGTCCCCGCGAAGCGGGTATAGGCCC
>CAYVAM010000150.1:0-10952 GCA_964449275.1 uncultured Anaerolineales bacterium | reverse complement strand
CAAAAAGCGCGTTTTCGGGGGTTCCGGCGAACGGCGATTTGACGTAAGTCTTATGCAACGGGCGCTATGCGTCGCGCCTTGGGTCCGAACATGGTCACCCTTCGGGCTGACCACGCCACCCGTCAACCGTTGCCAGTGCCGGCGTATCGTCGTGGTCGCCATTCTGCATGGGGTGGGGCTTTGGACCGCGCACGAGCGGCGCGATTCGTTCGCTGACGTAGGCCGGTTGCGTCGCACCGAGGTGGTTGCCGATGTGCCCGCAGGCCGTGTCCTTGGCCTGCCAGGCGATCTGTGCGAGTTTGCCGTCATACAGGAACCTGGTCTGCCCGTCGGTCTCATCCGGCAGACTGAACCCGTGCAGGCCGCCGGAGATGCCGTTGATGCGATCGACCGTTCCGACGACGGGGACGAGAAGGGCCAGCACGGCGTCCCAGGGGCTGTGAAAAGCGTACAAGTGGCCGTTGAGATTCTTCATTGCAGGGCTCAAGTCGTACTTCCACCACAGGCTCGGTGCGATGAGAAAGGCGCTGTCAACACGGTGCTGCGGGCCCATGTCCTCCAGCGCCCACACCAGGAGCCCTGTTCCGGCCGACACGCCGATGAGGTGGACCGGGCGTCCGGGGTACTGCCGCTGGTACCGTTCGATGCGTCGCGCGAGCGCCTTGGCCTTGCGTTTGTTGGTTTCGATGTCCATCTGGTCGAAGAAGATGAGGCCGCTGGACCAGTCGAACACCTCGATGGCGGAGTCGACGCCGCCGTCGAGCAGCCCTTTGCGGATGTCGTCGGTGTGGCCCATCATCCCGCCGGCGCCGCCGAGGCATACGACGAGTCCGTGTTCGTATCGAGCGGCGTCGGTCTCGTTGACGAAGCAGTCCGCCGGATCGCGGTTCATGCGTGCGCAGCCGGCGGCGGCAGTGACGGCCGCCATCGCCAGAATGATCCATCCCTTGGTTCGCATGGGTTCTCTCCCGCCAGCGCGTTCGGCGTCTACGCCGGTTCGGCTTGCGTGGCCTGCGGCTCGCCCTCTTGGGGCCCCTGCCGCGAAGGCGCAGCGCCATCCGAGATCGGCCTCGTCAGGAACCGCGTACGCAGAAGGCCGAGGATGCCACCGCCCACCATGGGCAAGAAACCGAGCAGCGCGAACCAGGCGATGTAAACCAGCCAGTGCGAGAGCAGCGCGTCAGAGATGTCCGTCCACGGCTTATCGAACGTGACACCTGCGGAGACGCGGAGCGATTCCATCCCCCCGGAAGACGTCAGGATGTAGACCAGAAGAATCGCGGCCCCGGCGAACCAACTGAGCCAGAGCCTCATGCCTGTCCGCGCGGTGACCGCTATCACGGCCAGCATCCCGCCGGGGCGGGCGGGGCGGTACATGGCGGTCACGAATCCGCCCGCGACGAGGAAAAAGACCAGGGCCGGGGCAAACCGGACCGGCGTTTCCGGCGCAAACAACGACGCGACCCAGATGAGGCTCTGCGCGCCGGACCACTGGAGGAGATCGGGCTTCGCGTACTTGCTGACGTACGTCGAAGCCGGCCTGAACCGGCCCTCCAATTGTTCGGCGGCCAAGTCGAACGAGGGGAAGAAGGCGTAGACGAAGATCAACTGACACAACAGGACCGTCAGCCCCGCGTATGCGGCCAGGGCGCGAATTGAACCTTTTTCCCCGGCGCCGACCGCTTCGCGGACAACCGCTCGCGACGCCGGCGGCACCTCTTGAGGCCGGTCGAACGGCTCAGTTATCTGGGCTTCGCTCTGAGACATGGACAGGCTCCTTTCCGGACAACCGTTTCGCCTTGCTAACGCCTGAACTCTCCACTTAGACGAATCCCGTCCGGGGCAAACTGTGCGCAACGCCCTGCGGTTGAATCACCGGGACGCCTCGGTTGCAGGGGGACCGTCTTGAGAGGTCCGCAGTGGCTGGTCTCTCGGCGCCGCCTACGTCGTTGACGGCTGAAACCAGTTCCGATACCCTACGAATACAATTCCTGCGGCGGAGTGGGCAAATTGGCAGACGGCCAGGCCAGGCGGAATCATCCACGCGATCCTTCCGACGATTTACTGGGGGCGGTGTCGGCATTCCAGATGGGTGACCGAGCGGCTTTTGACGTCCTTTACCCGACCATTTGGCGCCGCGTGTACCAGCGTGCCGCCAAGATGGGACTGCGCGGCGAAGAATGTGAAGATGTCGCGCAAAAGGTCCTCGTCCGGGTCTATCTCTACGCCGCCAGGGCCGAGTTCGACAGGAAAGAGAAGGTCTGGGCCTGGGTCTACACGATCGCCACGAGAGAGGTTTACAAGCACTGGAAACGCAAGCGGCCGGAACTCGTGTCCGAAGAAGGCTTGAACCTGCTTGAGAGCCAGGCGACGGGTCCCTCCGCCGACCCCGCCACCCATGCGGTCGAGGCCGAAGTCCTGAGCGGCGTTGACGATTGCATCGGGCGGTTGATCGATGCCGACCGCCTCTATCTGCTGGGGCCGCTGGTCCAGGGGCTGACGTTTCGTCAAGCGGCTGCCGCTCACGGTCTGACGCTCGGGCAGTTCAAGCACCGATACACAAGGGCGCTGGAGGCCGTGCGAGATTGCATGAAGGCCAAGGGGCACGATTTGCAGAAAACCCGGCGCACGGTCGGCGGCGCGGGCGATTAGGTGGGGTGAACATGGATGACCGTCTGGAAAACGCGATTCGCCGGTGGGGCCGTCAGGAGGAAGGCCCACTTTCTGCCGCTGCCGGGCCGACTGAGTTCTGCCTGACTTTTGCCGAGGCCGAGCGGATCGCTCGCGGCGGGCAGCCGTCCCGGCCCGCGGTGGCGGCGCACGTGCCCACCTGCGACTACTGCAAGGGACTCGTTGCAGATTTCCGGGAGGCGCTGGCCGAGGGTCCTTCCGCAGCCCAAGAACCCGCACGGAAAACCCCAAGAACGATCCGCCTCTTTCGAGGCGCAGGGCTGGCCGTGGCCGCTTCGCTCCTGGTTGGCGCCGGCGTCGGTCTGTTCTTCGCCCTGCACCGCGCGCCCGGGGCGCCGATCCTGGCCGGTGCCGAGGTGGGTCTGCAATCTTACATCGAGTCGGGCCTGACGCCCAAAGGCGAGCGGGTATTCGCCACCGGCGACACGATCATGTTTCGCGTGAAGGTTTGCGGCGACGGTTGCCTGATGGTTTTCAACCTTGAGCCTCGAGGCCGGCTCGTCGCCCTGCCTCCGAAAACGACCTCCACGGCCTTGGTCTACGCCGCCCGCGAGGGCGTTGTTACCCTCGGCCCATACGAAGTCCGTGACGTCGCCGGCCGGGAAACCTGTTTTGTCGTCGCCACCAGGCAGGTGGTGGACGACGTTCGGCGCCGGACCGCGGATCTTCAGTCCGTATACGACCGCGCCGGGAATGTGGAAGCCGTCGTTGAGCAGATCACCGCCTGGCCGGCGGAGGTGAAGGTCATCTCATTCGAACATGTTCCGCGGTAAAGCCACCTTGGGGTAAGTGCCGGGCCGGCGTCGCGTGCGGTCGAGTTCTCGTGTGGTCGATCCCCAGTTCCGGAGGCAGGAGGGGCCTTTTCGGCAGGTACCTGTCCGTCCCGCCACGGTCATTTCACTACTCGTGCAAGGGGGAAACGCGGGTCGAAGTCCCCGGCCGCCGAGGGGTGAACCTTATTGCCCGTGTCGGCGACGACTCTGGGACAGACATACTCGATGATCTCTTTTGCAGTGATCAAACTGTTGCTATCCCTGTCCGCCTTCCCCTTCAAGCCGTCGACCAAATGCCGCGTGAAAACTCCGTGGCCGTACTTGTCGGCCTCGACCGTGCGTTCGCCCGCGCGGCTGGCGGTAAAGATCAGTCGCCCCTGGGTCTCGGCCAACTGTTCGAGGAATTCGTTTACGGGGTTGTGCTGCGATCCCTTCGCTCGTTGATCCCCCGCCAAACCACCCGCGTGACACGCGTCCGCATAGACGACAACACGTTTCGCAGGACAGAATCTGTCGAGGGCTGTGGCGATGTCCCACATGGGAAACCCCGTGACGGACATCCGCTCCGGGTCCGTGTCGTGGCACAGCAGAAAGAGTTGATGGCTTCTGTCTTCGGGCATGCCGTGCGCGGAGATAAAGATCTCGACCAGATCATCCTCGTGCGCCCGGGCGAGGAACTCAAACAGCGCACTACGAACCTTTGCGAGAGACGCTTCCTGGTCCAGGAGACACCGAATGTGGTCTTTTGAGAAGCCCCCGCTCTCGGGGCTGGCCAGGAAATCTCGGAAGAGCCTCGCGTCCTCGGCCGCATACTTGAGGTCTCCGAAGCGCTTTCCGCTGTAGGCATACTTGCTTATGCCTATGACCACGGCCCACCGTTCGCGGACCTTCGGGCCCTGTGTCACACAGAGGTAGGGAATCTCCTTCACGGCCAGGTCCGCGACCGCTCCACGCGCCGGCGACCTGTCCAGGAGAGTCAATCTCACCTTCGCGTCACCGTCCTCAAGCAGCGCGTCAAAGGCAAACTCTTTCCGCGATGCGCTGCGAGTGTCCACGAGATGGATCTTTCCGGCGTCTTTCGCGTTCAGGCTCCACCGCAATTCCACCGGTCGGTCGATGCCGGTCACCTCGCCGGCAATGTGAATACGGTTGGTCCGAACGACCAGGCTTCTGGGTGAATGCACGTTGATTCGCGCCCCGTCGGGGCCCCCCAGGCCCTTCTCGGTCATCTCGGGCGACAGCGCCCGCACCAGAAGATCGTTGTCCATGGCGATCTGGTTGGCCACGTCGCCAAGCGCCCTCGTGAAGGCTATGCTGACCAGTGGTCCGAGTTGGTCCCGGGCATCCGTGACGAGGCGCTCTTCCGAACGGCGCGAGGAGAAGTACGAGGCCACATGCCTGCCGGCCGGGGTTTCGGCTTCCATCGTCAGTTCGCAGTCCACGAAGCGGTACATGTTCGACCCGCCGAGGATGTTGTAGAGCAAACCGGTTCCGAGGGTAAGCATCGTGCCGGTTAACGAAGGCCTCACGTACTGCTTCAGGTTCACGTGGGGCTGGAGCACAAGCCACTTTTCAAGTTGCTCGTCCGGCAGTTCAGGGCTCGCGGACTGGAATAGTTTCGTTCCGGCGAACTGATCCTGGATCAGTTCCCCAAACCGCTCCTCATTGATCCAGGGAATCCGCAGCGGCCGCTTCGTCGCCTTGGGACGGTCCGTCTCGATGTCGTGCATGAAGTCCTGCCGCGTCAACGTTGCGGGTTGGACGGCCGCCATCACGTCCACCTTCCTGAGCGGCTGGACCAGCGGTTGCTTCAGGAAGATGCCCTCTCGCTGGCACCCGGCCACGGCGACGGCCACTGCCGCGAGCATCACGCAGCGCACAACCCTTGCGGGTAGTCCGGACATGGTCGGTCACCTCGTGTTGCCCAACTGCTCACGACGCACGCCTCGCGCGTCGCCGCCAAGCAAGGCGTCCATAAGTCTAAGGGATTTCGGAGTCTCTTGTGCGCGAAAAATGCCGCCTTTGCGCGGTGGGTGCGGAGACCCGCCGCGCCGGGTGCCACTGGCGGCTTGACCGCCAGTGTGCCGCGAAACCGAATAAGCACTGGCTGACAAGCAGCCAGTGGCACCCTGCAAATCACCAGCGACGGAGCACGAACGCTACGCGTGCAGAAGCCGCACGCGCAGCATGTTCAGGGCGCAGTAGGTGGCGCGCTCGCGGATTTCGGCGCGGTCGCCCATCAGAAGGCGCCTGGCGGCGTCGGTGCCGTCCGAGTGGGCCAGGGCCATCCAGACGGTGCCGACGGGCTTTTCGGGCGTTCCGCCGCCGGGTCCCGCGACGCCGGTGATGCCGAGGGCAAGATCGGCGGCGGCCCGTGTACGGAGGCCCTCGGCCATGGCCCGGGCGACGGCTTCGCTGACCGCGCCGTGCTCCGTGATGAGCGTTTCATCAACCCCCAGTGTGCGGACCTTCGAGGCGTTCGCGTACGCGACGACGCCTTCCAGCAGATGGTCGGACATGCCGGGCACGTTGACGAGTTTAGCCGCCACGAGGCCGCCCGTGCACGACTCGGCCACCGCCACCGTGGCGCGGCGTTCGACCAGCAGAGCCGCCACGGCGTCCTCCAGGCCGGCGTGTCCTTCGCCGAACACGGCGGTTTCCAGTCGGTCGCGGACGGCAGCCACGTCAGCCTCGACAAGCGCCTCGGCCTCATCCCGGGGGCCCGATGCGTAGACGTGGACGTCGATGATGCCTGCATGGACGGCCGTGCCGACGTGTGGCCGGCGGCCCGGCGCCATCAGGTCCGAGAGTTTTTCGCCGACGACGGACTCGCGCAGGCCGAACGTGCGAACGGTGCGCACCACCATAACGCGTCCGGCCGCGCTCCGGCTGAGTTGCGGCAAGATCTGCTCGTCGAGCATGGTCCGCATCTCGACTGGAACGCCCGGCACGCAGAAGATGCGTGCGCCGCCAAGGGCGGCCTCAATGCCCACGGCCGTCCCGACGGGGTTGGGCAGGACCCGTGCGCCGCGCGGCAGGAGGGTCTGGACACGGTTCGCCCGGCTGACGGTGCGTCCGCGTGCCTTCGCCCAGCGTTGGAGGTGGGCGACCGCCTCTTCGTTCTCGACGAGTTGCTCGCCCATGGCGTCGGCGAGGGCGTGGCGGGTGCAATCGTCCTGCGTGGGGCCGAGGCCGCCGCTGACAACGATGACGTCGGCATCGTCGGCGGCCCGGCGCATGGCGTCCGCAATCGCCGCCACGTTATCGTCCACGGTGACGTGCCGGACGACGTCGATACCGAGGGCGCTCAAGTCGCGGGCGATGTCGCGCGAGTGCGTGTCGAGACGGAGACCGCTGACAAGTTCGCTTCCGATGCTCAGGACGACGGCTCGCACGGCCCCTCCCTTACCGGCTGAAGTGGAACAGGATGATGTCGCCGTCCTGGACAGCGTAGTCGCGTCCTTCGAGGCGCACGTGTCCGTCGGCCCGGGCCTGTTTGACGTCGCCGGCGCTGGTGAGGTCGTCGAACGTGACGACCTCGGCACGGATGAAGCCGCGCGCCATGTCGGTGTGAACGTCGGCGGCGGCATCAACGGCGGTGGCGCCTCTGGGGATACTTCGTGCGGCCACCTCCTTGTCGCCGGTCGTGTAAAAGGTGATGCGGTCCTGAGCCTGGTGGAGGGCCGGAAGCAGGTCGATGGCGTGCATGCGGTCCAACCCCATCTCTTCCATGAACGCCGCCCGTTCATCCGGTGGGAACTGGCTGATCTCGGCCTCCAGCGACGCGCACAGGGCGATGAGGGGCTTGCCCAGACCCGCGTACGCTTCGGCGGCTTCCTGGGGTCGACCCGCGCGGTCTTCACCCACATTGAGGATGGTGGCGACGGGTTTTTCCGTCAGTGCGGCGAAGTTGTGCAGGATGCCGCGCTCGGCGTCGGTCTGGGCGATGTCGTGAAGCGGCTTTTCGGCTTCGAGGGCGTCGCGGCAGCGCGTCAGGAACTCCAGTTCGTGCTTCAGGGCATCGCGGTCGGGGAGCGGCTTGGCGATCTGACCTTCGATCTTCTCGATGCGTCGCAGGACGACGTCAAGGTCCGAGATAAGGAACTCGCCGTCCAGGACATCGCGGTCGGCCCGTGGATCGACGCGGCCCGGCACGCGGTCCGATTCGAACGCACGCAGGACATACACGAGGGCGTCGGCCCGGCGCAGGTGTTCCATGATAGCGGTGTTCTGCGAGGCGAGGTCGCTGCGGCCGGGGGCGAGACCCGGCAGGTCGAGAAACTCGATCCGGACCGGAACACGCTTGTCCGGACGGTAGTGTTCGTACAGCCAGTCCAGGCGCCGGTCGGGCACGGCGACGGTGGCGATGTTCGGATGATCGGCACGGGCGGGGCTCGCTGCGGAATCGACCGCGCCCTCGGAGAGGGCATCGAACAGGGACGTCTTGCCTGAAAGGGGGAGTCCGGCCAGCGCCACGTTCACGTCCGGGTTCCTCCAGGTGGAGACGAGCGGGCGGCGCGCCCCTGCGGCATGGCCGCGGTCATGTCCCCGTCGGCGGCGGTAAGATTTGAGACGGCGCCGACGGCTGCACGTCCTGCTCCAGAGACGGTCGCTCGGACTCCGCGGACGCGGACCCCGACGCAAGGTTCTGAACGGACTCCTTCATGCGGCGGCCGACTTTGAACTTGACCGTAGACTTCAGCGGCACGGGCACGGGCTCAAGGGTTCGCGGGTTCTGGGCCATGCGCGGCTTGCGGATGCGTACCTCGAAGACGCCGAAATCCCGGAACTCAAGACGGTTCCCTTTCGACAATTCATCGACGATTTCATCGAGGAACCGTTGGACGACGTCTTTGACGAGGGTACGTTTGGCCTCGGTCGCGTCCGCGATGCGGTCCGTCAGTTCCTTCTTGGTGACGGTCCTCATGGATACCCCCTGTGGCTGCTAGAGGATTACCGTTCGATGTCTGACCTCACTCTGGTTCGACCGGCACCGGCCGACTGGAGCCCTTCCCAACAGGGTGCGGACACCTCGGAAGCAACGCGGATTGCCTTCAGTGATACGGCATCATCCCAACCCGAGACATGCTCCAAGTGTACGCTAGAGCGTCTCTTACGTGACCGCAAGGAAAAAACCTTGCGTCACTTTTTTCGTTTCGCCGGCGGTTTGCTTCCGCCTTCGCGTCCGGGCATTGAAGGCATGGCTGCCCGCCGCTCTCGTGCTGCAATGTGCTTGGGAATTATACCTCACGCTTCCGCTTCAGGCAAACGACTTGCGCGAATTGTTTGGGAAGTGCCCCAGACATCGTACCCCCCCTTGCGAAGATCCTGGCGGCCCTCGCGCCGATGCGGCCGGAGCGGGTCTACTCGTCTTCCGTCTTCGCTTTGGCTGCCGCTTCGACGATCTGTTGCTGCACGTGCGCCGGGACGGGCTCGTAATGCGACAGTTCCATGGCGTAACTGCCCTGGCCTCCCGTAATGCTCCTGAGTTGGGTATTGTACTGGGCGACCTCGGCCAGCGGCACCTGGACGTTGATGGTCTGCGCACCGCCGGCGCCGGCCTCCATCCCCATGATGCGTCCGCGGCGGCTGTTCAGGTCGCCCGTGATGGCGCCGAGGAACTCGTCGGGCACCGTAATCGCCATGTTGACGTAGGGCTCGAGGATGGCTGGCTTGGCGTTCCGGACGGCGTCGCGGAAGGCGTTGCGGCCGGCGATCTTGAACGCCACCTCCTTGGAGTCCACCGGGTGGTGTTTGCCGTCGTACACCGTGACGCGGACGTCCTGGAACGGGTATCCTGCGATCACGCCGTCGTCCATCGCCCCGCGAACGCCCTTCTCGATGGCCGGCAGGAACTGTCTCGGGATCGAGCCGCCGAAGATGTCGTTGACAAAGTCCAGCCCCTCGCCGCGCTCCAGCGGTTCGACACGCAGATACACCTCGCCGAACTGCCCGGCGCCGCCCGTCTGTTTTTTGTGACGATAGTGGCCTTCGGCCTTGCCCATGAGGGTTTCGCGGTACGGGACCTTGGGCGGCCTGGTGTTCACGTCCAACTGGTACCGCCGTTTCAGTTTCGCCAGGAGGACGATGAGATGGATGTCGCCCATTCCGCTGACGACCAGTTCGTTCGTCTGGCGGTCGCGCGTGGTCTTAAGCGTATTGTCCTCGTCCATTGCTTTGGCGAGGGCCTCGGAGATCTTCTGCTCGTCGCCGCGGCTTTTCGGATCAAGCGCCAGCGAGAACATCGGCACCGGCACGTTAATCGCCGGGATGATAAGCGCGTCGGGACCCGTTGAGATCGTATCCCCAATGTCGAGTTCTTCGATCTTGGAGACACCGACGATGTCGCCCGCCACGGCCTCCGAAACGGGCTCCGTATCCTTGCCCTGGCACCGAAGCACCTGGCCGAACCGGGTCTCGCGGCGCTCGTCGTTGATGCGTGCCGAGGAGTCGGGAGCCAGCCGGCCGCTCAGGATCCGCAGATACGAGATCTTGCCGACGAACGGGTCGCTGACCACCTTGAAGACCTGCCCGCAGAGCGGCCCGCCGGGGTCGGCCTCCAGTTGCAGTTCCTCCGCGTCGTCGCCGGCGCCTTTGCGCGCGGTGCGCGGGCGGGCTTGCCTGGGGCTGGGCGCACACTGGGCGATGGCGTCCAGGAGTTCCTCCACGCCCAGTTCGTTGCGTGCGCTCGCGAACAGGATCGGCGCCAGCGTGCCGTCGCTCACGGCCGTTGTGAACGCCCGTGCGAGTTCCTCGTGCTCGATCTGTTCGTCGCCGAGGTACCGCTCCATGAGGTCCTCGTCCGCCTCGACGATCGACTCCACGAGTTCGCCGTGCGCGCTCGGCACGTCCATGAGCGCATCGCCTTCGGCGCCGGCGAAGGCGTCCACGACCCCCTCGAACGAGGCGCCCTGGCCGACGGGTATCGTCAGCGGGCGGCACGCCGAGCCGAGGGCCTGGCGGACCTGGCCGACGAGCGGTTCGAGTTCGACGTTCTCCGCATCCGCCTTGTTGATGACGATGATCCGTGCAAGACCCGCATCGGCGGCGGCTTTGAAGAGGCGGCGTGCGTGAATATCCACGCCAACGGTTGCATTGAGGACGAGAACGGCCGTGTCGGCGCCGACCATCGACCGCAGCGCCGCCCCCACGAAGTCGGCGTAGCCGGGCGTATCGAGCAGGTTGACGTGCCGGTCCTTCCACGTCAGGTTCAGGACGCTCGTTGCGATGCTTGACCGTCGCTGCTTCTCTTCCGGCTCGAAATCGCTGACGGTGTTGCCCTCATCGGGCGTCCCGAGTCGGTTGATCGCCCCGGCCTTGTGGAGCATCGCCTCGGCCAGTTGGGTCTTGCCGACCCCGGTGTTGCCGATGAGCGTCACGTTTCGGATTGCGTCGGTTTGAACTGCAGCCATCGCTGCCTCCCAGTGTTACAAACGCGCCGGGCAAGCCCGGCGGCTAACTCTCTCTCACGCGCCGGGCAAGCCCGGC
>CAYVAM010000149.1:4888-11067 GCA_964449275.1 uncultured Anaerolineales bacterium | reverse complement strand
CCATGTCCCCCCCCATGCAAGCGAAAAACATGGGTACTGTCCCCAATGGTCCCGGATTTCTGGCGCTTGTGGGGACATGGCCTTTGCCCAAACCTGTCGGCAGAGAGAGCAGGTCGCCGGGCCGTCGGCAGTCTATGCGGGGCATCCGTCAAGGAGCAAATGGCGTGCCGAACAGGATTGAGAATGTCCCCTTTTCTCTTTTCCGCCAAACACCACGTGTCCACCGGAATCTTCTGTGTGCCGGAATGGGGCAGAATCCGCGACAGAATTTTCCAGATACGAGTGTGCGCGAAATATCCCTTGACATCGGCGGTCATGCGGAGATAATGGAGTTGGAGCCCCTTGCGCAGCAAGGGCGCAAACCCGCCGCCGGTGGGCACGCCCAAAGGGGCCGCATCGGAAGACCGCAGGGCCGATTCATGGGCCCAGTGGTCGTCACAGGGGGGGAGCCTCGGATGCTTCGCGTAGCGCTGGCATCGCTGTTGGCTCTTGTCGCCGCCATGGGGCCGCTCGCCGGATGCGCCCATGCCGGTGTCTTCGCCGACCTCCGCGTCCGCGGCCAGGCGGACAAGCACGTCGAAATCACCCACGTGGGCCAGGTCGTCGCGATGGACCTGTACGTGGGCGTCACGGGCACGAACACCAACTACACCGACGATGCCCTGTGGGGGTTCAAGGCGTCGTTCGAGTCCACGAACGTGGGTCGCGGCAACGTCCTGGGGACACTGTGGGCCGGGGCGATGGCGCCGTTCAGGAATAGCGGTTCCCAGGATTCCCGGAATGGAGAGGCGCATCAGCAGGACTTGGACGGAGACGGCGACCTGGACGTGGGCAGCCACACCTGCGACGGCTTGTTCGCGGCCCGCGCCGGCTTCATGGTCCCGAATTGGGGAGACGGTCCGGCGGAATACCACGTGGCCAGCCTCACGTTCACCGTCACGGACTTCCTGTCGCCCGAGCCGGGCGACGTGACCGAGATCAACGCCTTCCGCCCCCTGGGAAAGGACGGCCGCTACGAGTTGGCCACGGGGGGCCTGTGGATGGAGGACGGCGTAGCGAAGGTGAGCAGCCTGTCCGAAGGGATCAACGCCGGCACGGTGACGGTGGGCGACCCGATCTCGCTGTTCCTGGACTCGGCCCTGGCCGCCACGCTACCGCCGCTGCCTCCCGAGCCGCCTCCACCGGAACCGACGCCACCCGCGCCGCAGCCACCTGCGCCCGAACCGCCTCAGCCCGAACCGCCGACGCCTGAACCACCGGGCGAACCACCCGCGCCGGAGCCGCCTCAGCCGGAACCGCCAACGCCACCCGCACCCGAACCACCTGCACTTGAACCGCCCGAGCCCGAACCTCCAGCGCCGGAACCGCCGACGCCTGAACCACCGGGCGAACCACCCGCGCCGCAGCCGCAACCGGAACCACCCGCGCCGGAGCCGCCTGCGCCCGAACCGCCTCAGCCGGAACCGCCGACGCCTGAACCGCAACCACCCGCGCCGGAGCCGCCTGCGCCCGAAAGCGAGCCGCCGGCGGAACCGCCGGAGTCCGGGGAGCCGGGCAACGATTCCGTGTCCCCGCCGGACGAGCCCACGGCGCCGCCCTTGCCTTATCCCAATCTGCCGACTTGGGTCGCGGTCATTGCCCCTGACCGCTGGTGGATAGAGGTGGTCGACGGCAAGAAGTACCTGGCCATGCGTCTTGAGGACGTGCCAACGCGTCGTGTCTGCGCCGAGGACCAGGCGCTGGGCCCCCTCCTTGAGGTCCCCTCACTCGTCTTCCACAACGGCACAATCGGCCTGTACGACACAACAGCCATGCACTTCCCCGAACCCGCGACGCTGGCCCTGTTGGGCGCGGGCGCCGTGGCCGTTCTGGCGTCCCGCCGTCGCCGCATGGGACCTACGCCGGCTCGTCGGGCTCCAGCGGCATGATGTAATGAATCTGCCGCACCACCTCGGTGAACCCAACCGCCGGGTACAGGCGCCGGCCGACGGGGTTGCACGTGAGGGTTTCGATCTTGGCCTGCTTGAGCCCCAGGCGGCGGAACCGCGCGAGGACCGTCTCGATGAGCCGCCGTCCCACTCCTGCCCTGGCACTCGGCCGCCACCGCCACGTCGGCGATCCTGCCGCGCGACACGAACGGGCTGAGCACGCTGGTGACGTACCCGACGACGCGGCCGCCGCGCTAGGCCACGAAGCAGCCTTCGGGGTCGGCCCGCATGTCTCGGTCGATCTCGGCGGTCTTGATGCGAACCCAATCCTGCCCGGCCGCGTGGGTGCAGAGCACCCACCCTACGTCTCACTTGCGGGCGGCGTCGGATTCGCCGTCGCGCTTCGTAACGGGCGCGGCTCGCACTGCTGCGCACCGACTCGACCCGCAAGAGGAACTACCGTTTGAAACGGCACCGGTGTGGTGTAGAATGGCCGCCTGCCATCGCTCTTGGGGAAAGGCCGGGGCGCATCGGTCATGCCTGAAGGTGCACGCAATCCGGGTACGGACGCCGGGCGGAAGTCGCCGGAGGCGTCCGCTCCGGGCAGCGCTGCGAAGGACGAAGCGCCGGGCCGGACGGGCATTATCTTCGACATCAAACGGTTCGCCATCCACGACGGGCCGGGCATTCGGACGACCGTGTTCCTGAAGGGGTGCCCGCTGGCGTGCAAGTGGTGCCACAACCCGGAGAGCCTGCTGCCGCAGCCCGAACACGCCTGGCGCCGGGACCGGTGCGTCCGCTGCGGCGTCTGCATCGAGGCCTGCGACCGCGGCGCCATCGCCTGGGAGGACGGCCGCCCGGTTCACGACCCGGCCAGGTGCGTCCTGTGCGGGCAGTGCGTCCAGGCGTGCCCGACCGGGGCGCGCGAGATCATCGGCCGCCGCGCCAGCGCCGCACAGATCATGGCGGAGGTCGAAAGGGACATCATCTTTTACGACGAGTCGGGCGGGGGCGTCACGTTCTCCGGCGGCGAACCGCTGATGCAGCCGGCGCTGCTGGGCGAGTTGCTGGCGGCGTGCAGGCGGCGGCAAATCCACACGGCCGTGGACACGACCTGCCACGCGCCGTGGGACGTGCTCGAATCGCTCAGGGGGAGCGTGGACCTGTACCTCTGCGACATCAAGCACGCCGACTCCGCCGCCCACGAGCGACTCACCGGCGTCGGCAACGCGCTTATCCTGGAGAACCTGCGGAAACTTGCCCATCTGGGCGAGCGGATCACCGTCCGGGTGCCCGTCATACCGGGGCTGAACGACGACGAGGCCAACGTTGCGGCCACGGGTCGGCTGATTTCTTCGCTCGACGGGGTGACGGACGTTGACATTCTACCGTATAATGAGGGCGGCCGGAGCAAACTGGCACGGCTCGCGCGGGACGAGGAGCCGCCGGACATCAAGGCCCCCTCGCCCGAGCACATGGCGGCCATCGCGCAGCAACTGGCCGCTTTCGGCCTCACCGTAAAGACAGGCGGCTAGCGAATGAACGAACGAGTCACGCATCTGCGGACGCAGAGCGTCGAGACGAAGCCCTACATCTCCTCGGAGCGGGCGGAACTCATCACGGCGTTCTATAAGAGCGGCGAGATCGAGAAGGTGTCCGTCCCCGTCGGACGGGCGCTCGCCTTCCGCTACCTCATGGAGCACCGGACGATCAGCATTGGCGAGGGCGAACTGATCGTGGGCGAACGCGGACCGGCGCCCAAGGCCACGCCTACCTATCCCGAACTGTGCTGCCACAGCCTGCAGGACTTCGAGATCATGGCCACCCGCGAGCGGACGCCGTTCCAGGTCAGCGACCAGGTGCGCCGCGTGTACGCGGAAGAGATCATTCCGTTCTGGTCGGGCCGGACGATCCGCGAGAGGCTGTTCGGCGCCATGGCCGACGGGTGGCATCAGGCCTTCGAGGCCGGCGTGTTCACCGAGTTCATGGAACAGCGAGCCTTCGGCCACGCCATCCTCGACGACAAGATCTACCGCCACGGGTTCCTCGATTTCAAGGAGCGAATCGCCGCACATCGCCGGCGCCTGGACACGCTGAACGACCCTCGGGCCTTCGACAAGGACGAGGAACTGCGTGCCATGGCAATCTGCGCCGACGCCATCATCCTCCTTGCCGAGCGGTACGCCGCAGTGGCGAGGGAACTGGCCGAGACCGAGACCGACCCGGCCCGCAAGGCCGAACTGCTGACGATCGCCGAGGTCTGCTCCCGCGTGCCCGCCCACGCCCCGCGGACGTTCCACGAGGCGCTCCAGGCCTACTGGTTCGCTCACCTGGGCGTCATCACGGAACTGAACACGTGGGATTCGTTCAACCCGGGGCGGCTGGACCAGCACCTGCACCCGTTCTACGCCGGCGAGACGGCCCACGGCACGCTTACGCGGGACCAGGCGGTGGAACTGCTGGAGTGTTTCTGGATCAAGTTCAACAGCCAGCCGGCCCCGCCGAAGGTCGGCATCACCGAGGAGCAGAGCGGCACGTACCAGGATTTCGCACTCATCAACGTCGGCGGCGTGAAGGCGGACGGCGCCGATGCCATCAACGAGGTCTCGTACCTCATCCTCGACGTGGTCCGCCAGATGCAGTTGATTCAGCCCTCGGCCGCCGTCCAGTTGAGCAAGAAGAGCCCCGACCGGTTGCTGGCGCGCGCCTGCGAAATCATCCGGACCGGCCTCGGACAGCCCTCGATGTTCAACACCGACACGATCATCAAGGAGATGCTCCACGACGGCAAGAGCCTGGCCGATGCCCGTTGCGGCGGGCCGAGCGGCTGCGTTACCGTCAGCGCCTTCGGCAAGGAGTCCTGCACACTCACCGGGTACATGAACTGGCCGAAGATCCTGGAGGTGACCTGTTGCGGCGGCGTGGACCCGAACTCCGGCCGAGAGATCGGCCACGCCACCGGCGACCCGCGCACCTTCGGCTCCTTCGAGCAGTTCTTCGAGGCCTTCCGGCGGCAACTCGAGTATTTCGTCGACGTCAAGATCGCCGGCAACAACTTTATCGAACGCCTCTACGCCACCAGCATGCCCGCCCCCTACATGTCGATCCTCATGGATGATTGCATCGAGAAAGGACGCGACTACCACAACGGCGGCGCACGATACAACCCCACCTACATCCAGGGCGTCGGCCTCGGCACACTCACCGACGCACTGACGGCCGTCAGGTACCACGTCTACGACCGCGGCACCGTCTCGATGGACGAACTGCTCCAGGCCATGCGGGCGAACTTCGACGGACACGAGAACCTGCGCCGCACGCTCGCACACAAGACCCCCGCCTACGGCAACGACGACGATTACGCCGACGAGACGGCCGAACGCATCTTCAACGCCTACTTCGACATGCTGGACGGCCGGCCCAACACCAAGGGCGGGGCGTACCGCGTGAACCTGCTGCCCACCACCGTTCACATCTATTTCGGGGCCGTCACCGGCGCGCTGCCCAACGGCCGATGCGCCGGCGTGCCGCTGTCCGAGGGAATCTCGCCCAGCCAGGGCGCCGACCTCAAGGGTCCCACCGCCGTCTTCAAATCGGCTGCCAGGATCGACCATGCCCGGACCGGCGGGACGCTGCTTAACATGAAGTTCAGCCCGCAGGTGCTGGCGGGCGACGGCATCATCCACCTGGCCGCCCTGATACGGTCCTACTTCAGACTCGACGGTCACCACGTGCAGTTCAACGTGGTCGATGCCGACACGCTTCGTGCGGCCCAGGAGGACCCCGAAGCCTACCGGAACCTCATCGTGCGGGTGGCCGGCTACAGTGACTACTTCGTGGACGTCGGGCGACGGTTGCAGGACGAAATTATCTCGCGGACCGAGCAGCAGACGGCGTAGCACTACGCTACCTCGTGCGCGACGGGTCGGAGCCTGCCCTGAGCCTGTCGAACGGGCACCCGCCGCGCATGGGCGAAATCGCCGTTTTCGGCGCGGTGGCGAGAACGGTACCCGCTCGCTTACGCTCGCGGCTAGTTACACTCGCGCCCGACCAGCCCCGTGAGAAAACTAGCCGCGCACGTAAGTAAGCGGCGCAACCTCTTGGGCTACGAGCCCAATCAGGTCTCGCCACGGCATGCACACGCAAGCGTGGGCATGGGCGGGGTGGCATGGTCATCCCGAAGGGTGACCATGTGCTGCGGTCCGCAACATGGTCACGCAACGGCGCGTGACCATGCCACCCGGCAATTCA
>CAYVAM010000149.1:1410-4788 GCA_964449275.1 uncultured Anaerolineales bacterium | reverse complement strand
CGTGACCATGCCACCCGGCAATTCAGCCTTGACAGAGCACCAGAGAAACGGAGGCACCGCGCATGCCGCTCAGGCTGAGCGACACCGACCGGAAGATGCTCGACGGCGGGGTGGCATGGTCATCCCGAAGGGTGACCATGAGATGCGGTCCGCAACATGGTCACGCAACGGCGCGTGACCATGCCACCCGGCAATTCAGCCTTGACAGAGCACCAGAGAAACGGAGGCCCCGCGCATGCCGCTCAGGCTGAGCGACACCGACCGGAAAATGCTCGACGGCGGGTGCGGCGAAGGCGCGGGCCTCGCCATGCGCATCATGGTCCGATGGGCAGAGGCTTGCGGCGCCGACGAACTCATGGACGTCGCCCAGGCGCACATCGACGGCTGCGGCCTGCTGAGCGAGGCGGGGCTCCAGTTCGCCGAAACGCTCGCCGGGCGCGGCGCAAAGGTAGTCATCCCCACCACGCTCAACATGGGACCGCTCGACCTCCAGAACTGGCGCGAGTTCGGCGTGCCCGAAGACTTCGCCGCCATGGCCATCCGCCAGGCCGAGGCCTACACGCGGATGGGGTGCATCCCCACGTGGACCTGTGCGCCGTACCAGGGATACCTCACGCCCCGTTTCGGCCAACAGATCGCCTGGGGCGAGTCCAACGCCGTCGCCTACGCCAACTCGGTCCTCGGCGCCAGGACGGACATGTACGGCGACTACATCGACATCTGCGCCGCCGTCACCGGCAGGGTCCCCCGGCAGGGGCTCCACCTGACGGAGAATCGCAAGGGACAGATCCTGATCCGCCTGGTCGGGTTCGACCCGGCCGACCTGCGCGACGATGCGTTCTGGCCCGCCTTCGGCCACCTTCTCGGACCGCTGGCCGGCGACCGCGTTCCCGTCATCGAGGGCCTGCCCGCCGATGCGACCGACGACCAGTTGAAGGCGCTGTGTGCGGCCGCCGCCTCGTCCGGCGCCGTGGCGCTGCTGCACGCCGTGGGCGTGACGCCGGAGGCCCCTACGCGCTCGCAGGCGTTCCAGGGCGATGAGCCGCTGGAGACGTTCGACATCCGCCCGGCCGACGTGGAAGCCGCCGCACGCGACCTCTCGACCGCCGACGAAGGGGCGCCGCTCGACCTCGTCCTGGTAGGCTGCCCGCACTTCTCCTTCGCCGAGTTCCGCAAGTTGGCGGACCTCGTGCGGGCGGCCGGCGGCAAGTCGCGCGTCGCTTTCATCGTCATCACCTCGACGCAATCGCACGCGCTCGCCCTCAGGAGCGGCTTGCCGCACGTCCTGACCGACTTCGGCATCCGCATCACGCTCGATACGTGCATGTTCCATACGCCGATGGTTGGTCCGGATACGAAGGTCGTGATGACGAACTCCGGCAAGTGCGCCTACTACGCGCCGGGCGAACTCGGCGTGAAGGTCGCCTTCGGGTCTCTGGCCGACTGCGTCCGGTCGGCCGTCGAAGGAAGCGTGTGTCGGAGGGCGCGCCCCATGACCAGGCAACCCGAAGAAGGCTCCCCCAACCCCGAAGGCTCCTCCAATCCCGAAGGCTCCTCCAGCCCCGACGGCTCCTCCCGCCCCGAGCGCGGCGGGTCCCCGCACCCGCCGCGACCCGCGCGCCGGAAGCGCGGTGGTTCCGGAGAACCACCGCGCAAGACTCAATCCGGGCCGCCGAGGCGACTGACAGGCAACCCGGTCGTACCCGGCTCGGCCGAGGGCGTGGCCCTGGTCGCGGCCGAACCGCTCAGTTTCTGGGGCGGGCTCAACACCGCCACGGGCGAGATCGTCGACCGCCGGCACGAACTCTCCGGCCGCGTCGTCACCGGCCGCGCCTTCGTCCTGCCGCGGGGAAAGGGCTCCAGCACGGCCAGCGCGTCCCTCCTGGAGAGCATTCGAGCCGGTACGGCCCCCGCCTCCATCATCACCTCGCGGATCGACCCCGTCCTGGCCCTTGGGGCCATCGTCGCGGATGAACTGTACGGGCGGTCCGTGCCGATCGTCGTCCTGCCCGAAGAAGCGTTTCGCTCCATCCAAGACGGGGACCGCCTCACCATTGAACCCGACGGCACCGTGACGGTCGCCTCGCCCAACCGAGCGTAGACGAAGACGGGTGGCATGGCCACGCCCGCCACGGCGGGTAAACTTGCGTGGCCATGGGCCCGAATCCGCAACATGGTCACGCAAAGGCGCGTGACCATGCCACCCGGCGATTCAGCATTGACCGCACGGCAGTACGATTAGAGGAGACGCCATGCTGGTCCTTGACGCCGCAGACGTCCGGCGGGCCCTGCCCATGGCCGCCGCCATCGAGGCCATGAAACGGGCCTTCGCCGCCCTCTCCGATGGTCGGGCCGTCGTGCCCGAGCGGATCCACCTGGCCGTCGAGCCGCACGACGGCGTAAGCCTCGTGATGCCGGCGCTGGTCGAAGCCGACGGCCAGGAGGCCCTGGCGGTGAAGGTCGTTTCGTTGTTCGAGCGGAACGCCGAGCGCGGCCTGGCGCGAATCCAGGCGGCGGTCCTGGTGCTGGAGGCCGACACCGGCCGGCCCGTCGCGCTGCTGGAGGGCGCCACGCTGACCGCCATCCGCACCGGCGCCGCGTCCGGTGCGGCGACCGACCTCATGGCGCGGCCGGACAGCCGGACGGCGGCCATCCTCGGCGCCGGCGTCCAGGCCCGAACGCAACTGGAGGCCGTCTGCACGGTCCGGCCCATCGAGACCGTCCGGGTGTACGATCCGCTCGAGGCCGCCGTCGCGTCGCTGGTTGACGAGATGGCCGGCCGGTCGCCGATTCCCGCCGACGTGCGTGCCGCCGCCGACGCTCGCGAGGCCGTGGCCGAGGCCGACGTCGTCTGTGCCGCCACGACCTCCCGCACGCCCGTGTTCTCCGACGCCGACCTGAAGGCGGGCGTGCACGTCAACGCCGTGGGCTCCTACCAGCCCGACGTCGAGGAGGTTCCCGCCGAGACCGTCGTCCGCGCGCGTCTCGTCGTCGACAGCCGCCATGCCGCACTGGCCGAGACCGGCGACCTCATCCAGCCCATCCGCGACGGTCTCATCACGGCCGACCACATCCAGGCCGAACTGGGCGAACTCGTCCTCGGACGAGCGAAGGGGCGGACATCGGACGAGCAGGTCACGCTCTTCAAGGCCGTCGGTGTCGCCGTCCAGGACGCCGTTGCCGCCCGCGCCGCCCTCGATCGCGCCGAGCAGTTGGGCCTGGGCCAGCAGGTCCGCTGGTGATCCGCTCTCCGCGCGGCAGGCAGTGCGTAGGGTGCGTGCTCTGCACGCACGCCGCTTCTGCCACCGAAGATTCGGGGCATCCCCTCCCGGTACGCACAGAACATGGTCACCCTTCGGGATGACCATGCCACCCGCC
>CAYVAM010000149.1:0-1310 GCA_964449275.1 uncultured Anaerolineales bacterium | reverse complement strand
CTATAACGGGTGGCAACTCGGCCTTGCCGGTTCACTAATCTTGCAGCCTTCGGCGTTTCGAGTGCAGGATGAGCCGCCGGAGGTCCTCTGGCGTCTTCGCCCGCCGCCACCTGCGGTCGAAATGCGGATCTTGCGCGATCTCGGCCACGGCCGCCAGGGCACGCAGATGGTAGTTGCGCTCGTCCGCCGAACCGATGAGGACGAACACGGCGTGGACGGGGGCGGCGTCGGGCAGGAACGGGGCGCCCTGGCGAATCCGCGCGAGCAGGATATCGAAGCGCCCCGTGCCTTCCACCACGATGTGCGGGATGGCCAGGCCGGGACGGATCACGGTCGAGGAGAGTTCTTCCCTCTCGCGGAGCAGTCGCAGGACCTCGGCGGGCGGCATGTCGAGACGCCAGGCGAGTTTCTCGGCAACGGCTCGAAAGAGGCCGTCTCTCGACACGGCGCCTTCCAGGTCGAGGACGACGCACTCGCCCACGAGGCGGTCGAATCGGTCCTCGATGCCGCCGTCCCGGTCGTGGATGATCTGGGCCAGTTCCACCTCCAGGTCGTGGCCCGCAAAGGTGCGGGAGGCGATCCGCTGGGCCAGGTGCGTCAGCGCCGACTCCCGCGCCACACGCGTCTTGGCGTACAGCGCGTACCACACCACGCCGCAGCCCAGGATGGCGCCGGCCACCAGCAGCGGCAGGCTGCCGAGTTCGATCAGCAGGAACACGTACGCCACGATCCCCGCCGCGTGCAGCCACGGATAAAGCGGCGAGCGGAACTTCGGCTGGTACGTCGCCACGCGGCTCTCGCGCAGCAGGATGAGCGCCACGATGCTGAACCCGAACAGCAGGATCTTCATCGCCGAGGCGGACTTGATGAACAGCGTGAGGTCCATGAACAACGAACCGCCGATCAGCGCCGACGTGAACAGAATCGCGTAGTGGGGCGTGCCCCGCCGCACGCCGACGCGGCCGAAGAACGCCGGCAGCAGGCCGTCGCGGCTCATGGCCAGCGGCGTACGCGAGGCGGCCAGAATGCCGGCGTTGGCCGTGCTCACAAACGCCAGAATCGCCGCCACCGACATCACGACCAGCCCCACCTTCGGCCACAACGCCTCCCCGCCCAGCGAGATCGGCGTCAGCGAGTCCGACAGCAACTCCCCCGGCACCACGCCGACCGTCACGAAGGTTACGGCCACGTACATCACCGCGACCACGGCCCCGGACACGAACATCGCCAGGGGGAGGTTGCGTCCGGGGCTTCTCACCTCCTCCGCCACGCTCGCTATCTTCGTCAGGCCGCCGAACGACACGAAGGCC
>CAYVAM010000148.1:0-11139 GCA_964449275.1 uncultured Anaerolineales bacterium | reverse complement strand
GTGACAGAGCCAACGGCGAGACCCGTTCGACTCGTCCCGAGGCATCGGGACTCGCTCTCCGGTGACAGGAACAGCCGACCAGCCCCAAGTGTCAACGCGGGGTATGGGCCATCGGGCGGGGGGATGGCGATTCAAGCGGGGCCGTGGCGGCGCTGCCAGATTTCCTCGGCCTCCGGTCGGCGAACGTAGACCGGCTCCAGCCGCAGAGGGTCGGCAAACTTGCCGCTCTCGTGCATCGCGTACCCCAGACGGGCGACGGCGGCCGGCCGCACGTCCCAGAGCGTCTCGGGGGCGAGGTCGAAGGCGGCCAGGGCCTCGGCCGCCTTCGCAGCGCCGCGACCCAGCACCAGGGCCGGCTTTTCGAGTTGCCGGGCCAGGTCGTCCGGCTGGATCAGTGCCGGGCCGAACGTCTCGTCCAGCCCCTCGTCCCGCCGCTCGAAAACGCTCGCATACAGGCCGCCGCGCTTCGCGTCGCGGATGCACGCCACGCGGGGGCAGTCTGCCGGAGCGTTCTCGGCCAGGGCCCGCAGGCTCGGCACGGCCACAATCCTGGCCCCGGTGTCCCAGGCGACGAACTTGGCGAGCGTGACGGCGATCCGAAGGCCGGTAAACGACCCCGGTCCGATGCTGACGGCCACGGCGTCGAGGCCGCGCGGGTGCCAGCCGGCCCGTTCGCAGGCCCCCTTGATGGCGACGAGGAGGTCGCGTGCGTGGCGGAGGCCCTCTTGGAGGCGCACTTCCTCGACGAGCGCCGGTCCGTGGGCGCCGTCGAGCAGGGCGATGCCGCCGCTCGCGCCGCTGGTTTCGACCGCAAGCAGATGCATGGTGTGACCTTGAATCGTTGGTACAGGCAACCGCTCCAACGAGCGTCGCGGCCTGGGATACCGGCAATCGCCGCTCGATCCTGGGCATTGTAACGGCGTGGCGGGTCGTGCGAAAGGGGCGCGATGGATAAAACGGTTGACTTGAGTTCGGCGCCGCCTAAACTGGCGTGGCCGGGGCGGGGGTGGTGACGCGCGCGGTGCGCCCGCAAGGTGGAGGTCATGGCATGATTGACGAGAAACTGCTGGACGTCCTCGTCTGTCCCGCTTGCAAGGTCAAAGTGGTCCTGGACGGCGAGTGGCTGGTGTGCCAGAACCCGTCGTGCGGTCTGCGGTATCCGGTCCGCGACGACATTCCGATCATGCTCGTCGAAGAGGCGGTGAAGCCGGACGAGGCCGGCGGCTAGTTTTCTCACGTGGCTGGTCTGGCGCGAGTGTAACTAGCCGCGAGCGTAAGCGAGCGGGCGCCGTTCTCCGAGGAACCGATGGCGAAGAGCAGCACAATCGCGGTTATCTCCGATATCCACGCCAACATCGAGGCCCTGGACGCCGTCTTGGCCGACATCGCCGACCGCGGCATCACGAAGGTCTTCTGCCTCGGCGACGTCGTCGGATACGGGCCCGACCCGGAGGTGTGCGTCGACCGCGTGATGGACTGCGATTTCACGGTCATGGGCAACCACGACCACGCGGTGTTCATGGAGCCGACCGGGTTCAACACGCCCGCCGAGGATGCCGTGTTCTGGACCCGGCAGCGTCTGGACGCGGAGCCGGACGAACAGGCCCGCCGCCGGCGGTGGGAGTTCATCGCCGGCATGCGCGAGTACCGCGAGACGAACTCCGTGCTGTTCGTCCACGGGTCGCCGCAGCGCCCGATGCACGATTACCTGTTCCCGGACGAGGCGGAACTGAACATGACCCACCTGATGGAGGTGTTCGACCTCTTGAAGCAGGTCTGCTTCGTCGGGCACACCCACCTGCCGGGCGTGTTCACCGAGACGTACGAGTTTCTGACGCCCGCCCAGATCGGCGAGGCGTACACCATCAGCGACCGCAAGGTCATCGTCAACGTCGGCAGCGTCGGTCAGCCGCGCGACCTTGACCCCCGGGCCTGCTACGTCACGATCACCGGCCGCGAGGTCCGCTGGCACCGCGTGCCGTACGAGCACAAGAAGACGATGGAGAAGATCCTTGCGACCGACGCGCTCGACGATTTCCTGGCCAATCGGCTCGCCGAGGGAAGGTGACGGCACTTCAGGGCGAGGGTATCTTTGAAGCGAGACACACAGGAAACCATTATCCGCACGCTGGCGGCCGGGGCGATCATCGTCGGTATTCTGTTTGGCTGGAAGTATGTCGAGCCATATCTTCCGGGCTCGTCGAAGAAGGCCCCGCCGCCTGCTGCGGCGCCGGCGCAGAAGTCTCCCGCCGAGACACCCACGACTCCGCCCGGCCAGACGCCGCCGGCCGAAAAGCCGCCGACGCCGCCGGCCGAAAAGCCTCCGACGCCACCTGCCGAGAAGCCGCCGGCCGAGACGCCTCCTGCCGAAAAACCGCCCGCCCCCCCCGCCGTCAAGGCGCCCGACCTGGTGGCGGTGGGGGCGGCGGAGGCGCCCAAAGAGCCGATCATCCTCGGATCGGCGCTGGCGGTCAGTGCGTTCGATCTGGAAGCCGAGATCGATCCGCGGGGGGCGGCCGTCAGGCGGTTGACCCTCGCGCGGCGGAAGACGCCGGCGGGGCGGCAGTTCTTCAAGACCGTCGCGGATCGGCACCTCCCGGACGACGAGCGGCAGGCCATGAATCTCATCGAGCCGGACTCGCCGGAGGCGGCCTTCACGATTCCCGAACTGGCGGTCAAACTGAAGGACGTCGATGGCTGGAGCAAGGTGGACCTGGCGGACGTCGTCTGGCGCGGGGAGCCCAAGACGGGCGGCGGCGAGTCGGCTACGCTCGCGGTGGACGTCAAGGATGCGGGCGGCCGGACGCTGCTCACGGTCCGCAAGACCTTCACGCTGCGGGAGCGGCAGGCCCCGCCGGAAGGCAAGGGCGCCGAGGCGCCGCAGTACGAAATGGGGATGGCGATTGAACTGGTTGCCGCCGACGAGCGGGTCGAGAAGGTGACGTACGCCGTCCAGGGCCCCTCGGCGCTTCCGAAAGAGGGGCGGCGGAGCGATTTCCGGTCGGCGGTCTTCGGAAAATGGGCGGAAGGCGGCGGCCACGTCGAGGTCGAGTCGGTGGCCGGCGCCAAGATCGAGGACATGGCGGCGCCGGGGCCGCTCCTGGCGTGGATCGGCCAGGTGGACAAGTACTTCGCGGTGATCCTGATACCGATGGTGCCCGCGCCCGGGGGGACGTTCGTGCTTCCGGACGGCCCGCCGAAGCCTGCGGACCGGCTTGCGGCAGGGGTCAAGGCGTCGATCCGGAAGGTGACCGAGCACCGCAAGGACGTCAAACTGCCGGTCGTCCAACTGCTGTCGAAGGAGACGCCGCTGGCGGTCGGCACGACCGTGACGCATGCGTACACCGTCTTTGCCGGCCCGAAGGACGCCGAGCACCTGGAGGCGTACTACACGTCGATCGGCCTGGACCGCCTGGTCCAGTGGAGCCGTTGCTGCGTTCCGATTCCGGGGATCCAGCACATCAGCCGCGTGCTGTTGTGGGTGGTGGACCGGTTCGAGTCGATGGTCGGCAACTACGGGGTCGCGATCATCATGTTGGTGCTTCTGCTGCGGGTGTGCCTGCTTCCGGTCTCGAAGTGGAGCGCCAAGTCGATGGCCGACATGCAGAAGATGGCGCCCAGGATGCAGGAGATCAAGCAGAAGTACGCGAGCGACCAGAAACGGATGCAGGAAGAGATGGCGAAGATCGGCGGGTTCAAGGCGTTCGGCGGGTGCCTGCCGATGTTCGTCCAGATGCCGATCTGGATCGGCCTGTACGGGGCGCTGCTGGTGGCGATCCAACTGCGGCACTCGGCGTTTCTGCCGGCGGCGTTGGTGCCCCAGTGGTCGCTCTTCCTCCAGGACCTGTCGGCCCCCGATGCGCTCGTGCACTGGGAGACGCCGTGGTACATACCCGGGCAGGACATTCCGCTGTTGGGGTGGGTCATCGGCAGCATCCAGGGGTTCCTGGGCGGGGGCATCACGAGTTTCAACGTCCTGCCGCTCCTCATGGGCGTGGTCATGTTCCTTCAGCAGAAACTGACGGCCACCACGACAGCCGGCCCGCAGGCCGAGCAGCAGAAGAAGATGATGGTCTTCATGACGGTCTTCATGGCGCTCGTGCTTTACAGCGCCCCGTCGGGCCTGTGTCTCTACATCGCCACGTCGATGGGCCTGGGCCTGGTGGAGAACAAGTTCTTCCGCAAACGATGGATCGAGGCCGCCAAGGCCAAAGAGAGCGGCGAGACGCCGAAACCGGAGCCGCCCAAGGACGTCAAACAGCAGTCGCTCATTTCCGGCCGCGACAAGTCCATCGGCGAACGGGCCGAATCGTGGATCAAACAACGCATCGGCCAGCCCAAGCCCGGCGGCAAGAAACGCGGAAAACGCAGGAAGTAGCAGGCCGGTACTAGCCCCGCCCGTAAGGGCGGGTACGGTATCAGGCCGGAACTAGCCGCCCGTAAGGGCGGGTACGGTATCAGGCCGGTACTAGCCCCGCCCGTAAGGGCGGGTACGGTATCAGGCCGGTACTAGCCCCGCCCGTAAGGGCGGGTACGGTATCAGGCCGGTACCAGCCCCGCCCGTAAGGGCGGGGACGGTATCACGAACGGCGTCTACTGCACGTGCCGCTGCCACTGGAGGCGGCCGGCGGCGCCATTCTGGCAGGTGAACACCCAGATCTCGGGCTTCGTGACGGGGACTCTGGTGACGGGAGAGGCCCCGAACCTGGCCTTGTAGGTTCCGGGCTGAAGGCCGAGCGTGACGTCGTCTCCCGGTTTCAGGGCGCGATGGATTCCAGGTCCGCCGCCCGCGGGTTCGAGGTGCAGGTCGAGATCGCCGTCGCCGCGGTTTGCAAAGGTGATGCCGACGGCGGGGTGGACTTGTTGTTTCGGATGGACGATGACCGGCGAGGCGCCTGGACCCCGTGCGGTGGGTCCCGCCGGCGATACGGCTTGCATGAGCGGCCGGGTCGCGGGGGCGGGGGAGACGGCTGCCGGTTTGTGCGGCGGCGGACCGTTTTCTTCCGCCGAATGGGCCGCCGGGCCGCTCACGAGCAGCATGTACCCGAACACGGCGACCATCGCGAGCAGGACCAGGCCGACGACGACGCCGCCGGCGATCAGACCCGTCCGGCGGCCGATCCGCTCGATCATGAGGGTCTCGTCTGTGCCGGCGGCCTGTGCCATCGGCGGTCCGGAGTGAGGCGGAGGCGGTCCCGGCTCGCTCACCGGCGGGATCAGCACCTCCACACCGCACGCCACACACCTGGCGCGCTTGCCCGCGTCGCCGGCCCGCGCCAACAGTTTTCGCCGGCACGCCTTGCACCAGACGGCGATCGGATTCGGGCCGGGCCCGTTCAGCATCAGCAAGTCCCTTTCCGGGGGCGCGCGGGCACACTCGCTGAACGTCGCGGGAAATACGTCGCCCGTGGGGAAGCCCCTGTGTCTCTATAAACCGTCGCCGGCTCCCGTGGGGTCTGTCTTTCTCGTCGGCAAGGCGGTATTCTCAGGTTCCGACATCGGACTCGCCTGTAGGGGCGGCGCGGCAGATGGACCTTCAAGACACCATTGTGGCGGTCAGCAGCCCGGCGGGCGCCGCCGAGCGTGCCATTGTGCGCCTGTCGGGCGAGAAGGCGATTGAGATTGCCGACCAGGTGTTTGTACCGGACACGCGGGTGGCGCGAAGCGTGGCCATGCCACCCGGCAATCGGGGGCTGGCCCATCTGCCAACCTATGCCTGCGCGGCCGGACAGGTGGCGCTGCCGGGCGCCGGGTTTTCGGTGCCGGCGCTGATGTACCTGATGCGGGGGCCGAAGTCGTACACGCGGGAGGATGTGGTGGAGTTGCACGTGGGCGGCTGGCCGGCGGTCGTGCCGCTCATTCTCGAACGTCTCATGGAGGCCGGGGCCCGCGCCGCCGAACCGGGCGAGTTCACCTTCCGGGCGCTGGTGGGCGGACGGCTGGACCTGGCGCAGGCCGAGGCCGTCATGGCCGTCGTCGATGCCGGCAGCCGCGCCGCGCTTCGGGCCGCAGGCGACCTGTTGGCGGGGCATCTGTCGCGCGAGGTCTCAGGTCTCGCCGGCCGCGTCCGTGAGGTGCTCGTCCTGGTGGAGGCCGGCCTGGACTTCTCGGACCAGGACATCGAACTCGCGCCGCCGGAAGCGATTGCAGCGCGCCTCACGACCATCCGGACGGACCTGGCCGAGATGGGCCGCCGCGCCCGCACGCTGGAGACGTTCGGCGGCCGTGTCCGTCTTGTCCTGGCCGGATGGCCGAACGTTGGGAAGAGCAGCCTCTTCAACCGTCTCCTTTCGCGCGACCGCGCCATCGTCACGCCCGTCCCGGGCACCACGCGCGACGAGTTGCGCTCTCGGCTGAACGTGGGCGGGATGACATTCGTCCTTTCGGACGTGGCGGGCCTGGACGAAGCGCACGCCGAACTCGAAGGCAAGGCGCGGGCCAGGGCCGTCGAGGCCATCGGACGGGCCGACCTCGTGATCCTGGCCCTCGACGCGACCGCGCCCTCCTACGACCGCACGGACGAACTCCTATCGCTCGTTGCCGCGCCCATGGTCGTGGCCGTGACGAAGTGCGACCTGGCCTCCGCCGACCGCGCGCGTGCGCGGGTCGAGGCGAGCGGCGTGGGCGCCGGCGTCGTGGCCACCAGCGCCGTGACGGGTGAGGGCATCGAGGAACTCGAAGCGGCCCTCGTCCGCGCGGTCGAGGGCGGGGCGGTGGACCGTCAGGCGGCCGGGCCGGTGGTGACCGCGCGGCACCGTGCGGCTCTGGAGCAGGCGGTGGCGGCGCTGGCGCGGTCCGCTCGGGTGGCGCGGCGGGGGCAGACCGCGGGGGAACTCGTGGCCGTGGAACTGAACGAGACGCTCGACCATCTTGGCATCATCCTCGGCCGCAATGCACACGGCGACGTGCTCGATGAGATCTTCTCGCGGTTCTGTATCGGCAAGTGAGACGATTGCCGTTCGATCCCGCCGCGGGAGCGGCAGACGCGCGGGTGGCATGGTCATCCCGAAGGGTGACCATGTTTCATGCGGGTTGTCCGAGACGATGCGCCCGGCGCCGCCGGCTGTTTCGGACGGCGAGATTTCTCCGCTCGGTCGCCAAGGCGACCTCGGTCGAAATGACAGGCCCGCCCGGCGCCGCCGTCAACCCGCCGGGTGGCATGGTCATCCCGAAGGGTGACCATGTTTCAGGCCGCCGGGTGGCATGGTCATCCCGCAGCGCGTAGGGTGGGTGCTTTGCACCCACCGTCGGCCGATGGACCTTCGCGTGAGCATGCATGATGGTGGGTGCGGAGCACCCACCCTACTTTGCGAAGGAGCGTTCGCCAGGGCCGTGCGCGGGCGTTGGCGGTTTTTCCTTGACGGTTCTTCATCGGCGCCGCTTAAATAGACGTAGGTGGTGTCCGCCACAGCCTACCCGGGGCGCCGCCTGGCCAATACCGGACGCATGGGGCGGTAGTGTAGCGGCCGGCCGTCAGGCCCGCCGCGGAAGCGTCGGGGGACCCGCCGAAGCGTCGTCCAGGTGAGGAACGCGTTATGGCAACCACCAAGACCGTTTGGGGTATCGACGTTGGGCAGTGCGCGTTGAAGGCGCTGAAACTGCAGTTGCGCGAAGGCAAGTTGCGTGCGCTGAGTTTCGACGTCATCGAGCACGGCAAGGTCCTCAGCCAGCCCGACGCGGATGAACAGGCGCTGATCCGCTCGGCCCTGTCGAAGTTCCTGAGCCGCAACTCCATCAAGGGAAACATCCTCGTCATCAGCGTGCCTGGTCAGGCGAGTTTTACGCGGTTCATCAAGTTGCCGCCCGTCGAGATGCGTAAGATTCCCGAGATCGTCCGGTACGAGGCGAGGCAGCAGATACCGTTCGACCTGGAGGACGTGGTCTGGGACTACCAGACGATCAGCCCGCCGTCGGCCGGGCCGCGCGAGGTGGAGGTCGGCATCTTCGCCATGAAGCGCGACATCGTGGCCGATTACGTGTCGGACTTCCTGGCGATGAAGATCGAGCCGGACACCGTCCAGATGGCGCCGGTGGCCCTGTACAACTTCCTGCGGTACGACAGGAAACCGAGCGGCGGGGCGACGATCCTCTTGGACGTCGGCGCCGAGAACACGAACCTGGTCATCGCCGACGGCGAACGCGTCTGGATCCGCAACGTGCCGCTGGGCGGCAACAACTTCACGCAGGCGTTGTGCAAGGAGTTCAAACTCCAGTTCTCGAAGGCCGAGAACCTGAAACGCCACGCCGCCGAGTCGAAGCACGCAAAGCAGGTGTTCCAGGCGATGCGGCCGGTGTTCGGCGACCTGCTGACGGAGATTCAGCGTTCCATCGGCTACTACACGAGCCTCCATCGCGACAGCCGCATCGAACGCATCGTGGCCCTCGGCAATGCGTTCCGTCTGCCGGGCCTGACGAAGTTCCTGTCGCAGAACCTGGGCGTGGAGGTGGCCAAGGTCGAAGGCTTCGAGACGCTGGCCGACGCCGAGGCGCTGTCCGCGCCGCTGTTCCGCGAGAACGTCCTGTCGTTCGGCGTGGCGTTCGGCCTGGCGCTTCAGGGGTTGGGCGTGGCGCAGATCGGGACGAGCCTCCTGCCGCCCGAGATCCTCAGTGCCAAGATCATGAAACGGAAGCGGCCGTTCTTCGTGGCGGCGGGCGTGGCGCTGCTGGCCGCCGTCGGCGCCTTCGCCTACGATCAAGTCGCCGCCAGCAGCGAAATCGACGAGGCCACGGCCAAACGCCTGAGCAGCGACGTCAAGAAGATCGAGAAGGACAACGCGGCGTGGCAGGGCAAGTTCGACGAGCAGAAGGGCACGCTCGTCGAGCAGCAGAAGAAGACCGGCGAGGTCGAATCTCTCATCGAGAGTCAGGCTTACGCCTACGAGATCCTGCGCACCGTCTGGGATGCCTGGCCGCACGACAAGAACTGGGAAAAGTACGATCCCTATGAGGACGAACCGCCGCGCTCCACCCTCAAGATCATCGAGATGCTGAGCCTGACGATGCATTGCGTGCCGGACGTTCGGCAGTACTCCGACCAGGTCCGTCGTGGGTCCGGCGGCGGGGAAGCGATTACGGTGATCGGGCACGAACCGCCGCCTCCGCCCGAGGGCGAAGAACCGCCGCCCGCCGCTGCGCCGAAGGTCATCGTGCCGGGCGTCCTGGTGGAGATAACCGGCATCACACCCCGGACGGGCAACGACGGCCAGAGGTTCGTTGACGAGGAACTGATCGCCGATCTCAAGAAGTGCAGGCGGACGATCGAACTCAAAACGCCGGCCGGCAGAGAAACCTTGGCGATGATGCCGTTTACAGGGGTGTTCCGTAACGCACGTGAGTACGCGAACTACGTGAGCAAACGCTCCACCAAGAAAAAGGGGAAGGGGGACGAGAAGGCGGCGCCCGAGGAGCGAAAGGACGACAAGAGCAGGGACTTCTGGTTCAGGGCTCAGTGGGTTGTGGGGATCGGGCCGCTCACCGAATCCCAGAGGCGGGAGGCGTTTGAGGAAATCACCAACCTGGCCGACCGCGTCGGCCTCGACGATCCACGCAAGATCGACCCCAGCCGTGCCAAGGGCACCGACGCTAGGAAACTCGCAGAGATCGACCGCGACCTGACCGCCCTGACCAGGGCATGGCTCGTCCCGCGAAGCCACCTGTTGGACATCGCGGTGGAAGGTGTGACCAAGGAGTGGGCCGGGGTCAAGGCCCCCGCGGCCGAGTGAGCCGCGGGTACGTGTTTAGTGTTGTCATTCTGAAGCGAGCGAAGCGAAGTGAAGAATCTCGCCGCGGTCGTTTGACGCTTCCAACGGTGAGACCCTTCGCTTGGCTCAGTGAGCCGCGGGCACGGGTACGTGTTTAGTGTTGTCATTCTGAAGCGAGCGAAGCGAAGTGAAGAATCTCGCCGCGGTCGTTTGACGCTTCCAACGGTGAGACCCTTCGCTTGGCTCAGGGTGACACGCGCGGCGAGGGCGCTGAGCACGTACGGCCCGGAGGGCCCGCCGGAGTCCTGCCCGGCCGGACCCTGTGAGAGGAGAGGGAGGCGAGGAGCCACAGAATGATGGAAACGATCAAGCGCCACGCGTTTCTGCTGGGACTGGCGGCGGCCGTCGTCGTGATCTCCTTGGCGGTCGCCCTCGCGGTCTATTTCGTCTATGTGGGTCCGAACGCGAGGACGCGGCGGATGCTCACTTCCACACAGTCGCGGGCGGTGGCGCTGGAGAAGGGAAAACTGTTCAGCGACGACCTCGTCGGGCAGATGGCCGAACAGGTCGGCTGGCGCAAGAAGCAGTACGATGAACTCCTCGGATACATCAAGGGCCTCGGCGCCACACGCAAGCCGCTGGTGGAGGGCCTGTTTCCCACGAGCACGGACGTCAGCCTGAGGCACTCGTTCAAATCCGCGTACGACAATGCCCTCGCCCGGTTTGTGGAACGCCTCGGGGCCGGGGTCCCGACCCTGCCGGTCAGCAAGCGCGGCAAGCGGGCCAAGACGGAAATCGACGACTTCTCCCTGGCGGAGGCCAGGCAGAAGTACCGCAAGTTCACCATGTTCGTCCATCCCAAGCAGTCTTTCGAACGGCCCGCATGGGTTGACCGCGGGGAGGCCCCGTCGCTGGAACTGGCGCGATTTGGCCAGGAGGATATCTGGCTGATGGAAGACGTCGTCGAGATCATCGCCCGGATGAACGCCGACGTCCTCAAGAACAAGAACGCCCCACCGGTGGTGGCTAACAGCCCCGTCAAGGAACTCATCGAGATTCGCGTCGGCGGCGACTACGCCACCCTCTCGGGCACGAAGATGCAGACCACCTCCGGCCGATACCGGCCGGCGTACACGCCGGCGGCACAGGGCGGCCAGGAAGACCGCTCGCCCACCCTGTCCGGGCGGCAGTCGAAACGCGGGTTCTACCTTGTCCTGCCGTGGCGACTCGTCGTGGTTGCCGAGGCACGGTACGCCGGCGAGTTGATTCGGCGACTTAAAGGCGGGGAGACTTTCTTGAGCGTCGAGGCGTGGCGCATGAAACCCATCACCCCGACCTCGTTCGAGCGGACGCGCGAACTCATGGCCGACGTGCGGGACGACTACGGCAAACAGGGCGTCGCCTACGTGGAAGTCGTCGGCGAGTCCCTGGTGTTCCA
>CAYVAM010000147.1:0-11191 GCA_964449275.1 uncultured Anaerolineales bacterium | reverse complement strand
GGCCAGGATGCGATCGAGGATGGCTTCCACGCGCCGGCGCAACTTGGGGTCGTCGCGATGCTGCAGGGAGCACAGCGCGCCCTCCAGGGCCTTGTGGAGGTCCGAGTCGAAGGCATGGTGGCCTCGGAGCGGTCCGTCGAATACCCCTGCCGCCTTATCGAAATTGGTGACGTGTCCATCCTTCTCCAGGCAATTCAGCGCGTGGGGAACGGTCACCTCGTGGTGGGTCTTGAGGCGCGGGCCCCAGAACCCGCCACGCAGTTCCACTCGCTCGTGACTTACTTCTTGGAGTCCGCGCGATTCGGGCGGCCCTGTCCACGCATCGGCGCCCGCAGCGTTCAACGCCAGGATCATCAACAGTCCTCCAACCCGAGCAACCCATGCGCCAGTCATCGGCATGTCTCCTATCGCCTTGGGCGAAAGCAGCAGGCACGTCCCGTGTGCCCTCGCTCTGTGCCGCGACGTTCACGGTATCGTAGCAGAGCGACTCCGTGTGCGGTAGGCCCATCTTTGCCGTCGTATCCCGGCGCGCCGCTCAAGTTGAATCTGGTGGACCGAGATCCAACATGAGCCGGCCTGCCTGGCGATGCGCGTCGGCCGGCTCGGGTGCACGTCAGGTTGACACGCCGCGTTGCGAATGGTATCAGAGGTGGGGGCAGGTCATTCGCGTGATGCGTGCCAACGCGCAGCGCTGGGCGGGGAACAGACAACATCCGGCACACACGAGCCACTTTCAGGTAAAGGACAATTCCGATGAGAAGAACGCTTCCATGCCGTTTCGTGGCGACACTCGCCGGCAGCCTGGCCATTGCATGGGTCGGCACAACGTTTGCCCAGCAGAGTTTGGGCATGGAGTCTGAGTCTCCTGGGGCCGGCGGCACGGCCGCGGCTGCTTCAGGGGTGAATCTTGCGGTCGCTGCGGAACCATCCGGCTCCTATGTTTCCGGAGACACGACGCTCGCGGCGCTCCATGATGGTTCTGATCCAAAAAACTCACGTGATCGCGGCCGCGGATCATACGGCAACTGGCCCAGAAAGGGCACCCAGTGGGTCCAGTATGACTGGAGTCGGCCCATCAGCACCCGCAAGATCGACGTCTACTGGTGGGATGATAACCGCGGCGTCCGGCTGCCTAAAGCGTGCCGACTGCTGTACTGGGATGGCAAGGAGTTTATCCCGGTAAGCAAACCGTCGGGCCTGGGTGTTGCGGGGAATCAATACAACACGACGACCTTCGCCGAAGTCCGCACGCCCAGACTCAGACTCGAGATCGACTCCAACGGCAACTACTCCACCGGCATTCTGGAGTGGAAAGTTTACGACACGGGCAAATCGCCCGACTTCCCGCCTTCGGTCGCGGCAGGTATCGATCGCATGGTCGTGCTGGGAGGGAAGACTTACCTGGCGGGAAAGTTGAGGGCTTTGGGCAGTAAGGGCGCGCCGACGACGGTGGCCTGGAGCAAAGCGTCCGGTCCCGGCAAGGTCGCTTTCGCCAACGCCGGCGCGTCGGATACGACGGCGACGTTCTCTGCCGCAGGCGACTACGTGCTCAAATTGACGGCCGGCAAAGGCCCATTGAGTGCCTCGTCCGCCTTGGCGGTCAAGGTGATTCCGCCGCCGCCCGCAACCCATCTCGATCCGGTCGATACCAAGACCTATAAGATCGATAATCGTCTGTGGAACAGCAGGGCGAAGGCCCTTATCGTGAACTGGATTCCACACTGCATCGACAAGATCTCCGACCCGGACTTGCCGCAAGGCGGCATCAGCAACTTCATTGACGCAGCCAACAAACTGGCCGGGAAGCCTCACGGCAAGCACCGCGGCTACCCGTTCTCCAATGCCTGGGTGCATAACACGGTCGAGTCCATCTGCGTTGCGCGGATGATCGATCCCCGGGGCGATCCAGACGTCATCAAGGCCCAGAAGGCCATGAAAGCCACCCTGGAGGACTGGATACCCAAGATCCTGGCCGCCCAGGAACCCGACGGATACCTGCAGACCGCCTTCACGCTCACCGACCGCGAGCACTGGTCACCCAAGCACAGGGGTGCTCACGAGGGATACGTCGCCGGCTACTTTCTCGAGTCGGCCATTGCCCACTACCTGATGACGAACAAGACCGACGCCAGGTTGTACGATGCGGCCAAGAAACTCGCCGATTGCTGGTACGACAACCTCGGCCCGGCGCCGAAGAAGCCGTGGTACGACGGCCATCAGGCCATGGAGATCGCCCTGGTGCGCTTCGGCCGGTTCTTGAGCCACGTGGAAGGCAAAGGCAAAGGCGACAAGTATATCAAACTGGCGAAGTTCCTGTTGGACTGCCGCAAGGACGGGCACAAGTACGACCAGAGCCACGTGCCGGTCGTCCGGCAGTACGAGGCGGTGGGGCATGCCGTGCGAGCCGTCTATTCCTACGCGGGCATGGCCGACGTGGCCATGGAAACCGGCGACGTCGACTACCACAGCGCCGTCATGTCGCTCTGGGACAACATTGTCAACCGGAAGTACTACGTCACGGGCGGCGTCGGCAGCGGCGAGACCTCCGAAGGGTTCGGACCGGACTACTCGCTGCGTCACAACGCCTACTGCGAATCGTGCTCCAGTTGCGGCGAGATCTTCTTCCAGCACAAGTTGAACATGACGTGCCACGATGCCAAGTATGCCGACCTGTATGAAGAGACGCTCTACAACGCCCTGCTGGGCTCTATCGACTTGGAGGGAAAGAACTTCTACTACCAGAACCCGCTGGTCTCTCGCCGCCCTCGTTACGACTGGCACGGCTGTCCGTGCTGCGTCGGCAACATTCCCCGGACCCTGCTGATGCTGCCCACCTGGATGTATGGCAAGGGCGCCGACGGCGTTTACGTCAACCTCTTCATCGGAAGCACCGTGATGGTCGAGGACGTTGCCGGCACCGACGTCGAGATGGTGCAGGCCACGGACTTTCCCTGGAGCGGCAAGGTCTCCATCACCGTCAATCCTACCGCGGAGAAGAAATTCAGCGTCAGGATCCGCGCGCCCAACCGCAGCGTCAGCGACCTGTATACCGCCACGCCGCAGTCCAACGGCATCACGTCGATCACGCTTAACGGTTCTAAGATCACTCCACCCATTGACA
The DNA here is from genome assembly GCA_964449275.1 of uncultured Anaerolineales bacterium. GTDB lineage: Bacteria > Planctomycetota > Phycisphaerae > FEN-1346 > FEN-1346 > JAUVZF01. Next base: position 8,070 of record CAYVAM010000147.1, on the reverse strand, counting down.
AGGGCTATGCCGTGATCACCCGAAACTGGAAAGCGGGTGACAGGATCGATCTCGTGCTGCCCATGAAGATCCAGAGAATCAAGGCAAGCGAGAAGATCGCAGCGACTCGTGGCCAAGTGGCCCTGCGGTACGGTCCGCTGATCTACTGCGCCGAGAGCGTTGACCAGGATCTTGATAAGGTCCTCCGTCCTGAATCTGCCTTGAAGACCGAGTGGCGTGGCGACCTGTTGGGCGGCGTGATCGTCATCAAGGGCACTTGGGCCGACGGCTCTGAGTTGACGGCAATCCCCTACTACGCCCGCTGCAATCGTGTCCCCGTTGCTCCCGAAGGTCGCCGTCGCGCTCTCGGTTCATCCGTCTGGTTGAGAGATCAATGAGCAAGGTCGAGGGCGTGCTTGCCGATCGTCGCGAGGGCACGCAGCGGGCAAGCGAGCGAGCCTGTTCGCAGCCAGTGATTTGACATTGTGTGGAAGATGTTCAATGCACATTCGACCGAAGTGGATGATCGGAGCGGCCTTGACCGCCGTTGTGGCGGGGCTGGCCGGATGCGCAGCGACGGCCCGGACGAACAGGGACTACCCCGTCAAGCCCGTGCCGTTCACGGACGTGACGATCGACGACGGCTTCTGGACCCCGCGTCTCGCCACCAGCCGCAAGGTGACCATCCCGACCTGCTTCAAACGCTGTGAAGAGACCGGACGCATCGACAACTTCGCCATCGCCGGAGGGCTCAAGGAAGGTTTCTATCGGGGCGCCCGGTACAACGACTCGGACCTGTACAAGGTTATCGAGGGCGCGGCCTACTCGCTGAGCGTTCATCCGGACCCTGCGCTCGAGAAGTACGTGGATGACGTTATCGCCAAGATCGCGGCCGCACAGGAAGACGACGGGTACCTGTCAACGCTTCGGACCATCACGCCGGAGTTGGACATCCGCAAGACCCGCGACACGCCGCAGCACCAACTCGACATGTACGGCAAGCCCCGGTGGGCCCGATGCGACCACGGCCACGAACTGTATTGCGTCGGGCACATGTACGAGGCCGCCGTGGCGCACTGGCAGGCCACGGGCAAGAAAACGCTGCTCGACGTGGCGGTCAAGAGCGCGGACCTCATCTGCAAGACCTTCGGCCCGCGGCCGGGGCAGATCCGCAACGTGCCGGGTCACCAGGAGATCGAGATCGGCCTCGTCAAACTCTATCGCGCTACGGGCCGGAAGAAGTACCTCGATATGGCGAAGTTCTTCCTGGATGAGCGCGGCCACTACAACGGGCGGACGGTCCACAGCCACAACAACAGCATCACGTACTGCCAGGATGATAAGCCCGTCGTCCAGCAGACCGAACCCCACGGCCACGTCGTCCGCGCCGTGTACATGTATTCGGCCATGGCCGATATCGCCGCCCTCACCGGCGATGAGCGGTACACCAGGGCGATTGACAGAATATGGGACAACATCGTTTCAAAACGGCTGTACCTGATTGGCAGCATGGGGGTGCACGGCTACCTCGAAGGCTTCGGCCCGGACTACGTCCTGCCGAACCTCCAGGCCTACAACGAGACGTGTGCCACGGTGGGGACGGCGTTTCTGAACCTGCGGCTGTTCCTGCTGCACCGCGAGGCGAAGTACGTCGACGTGCTGGAGCGCAACATGTACAACGGCGTGCTTTCGGGCGTCTCGCTCGAGGGCGACACGTTCTTCTACACGAACCCCCTGGCCTCGGACGGCCGGCGCAGACAGCACGCTCGCAGCCCGTGGTTCAAGACGGCGTGCTGCCCGTCAAACATCGCACGCTTCATGCCGTCGGTGCCCGGCTACGTCTACGCCCACACGGACGATGAGGTATATGTGAACCTCTACGTCGGCGGCACGGCCCGCATGAAACTGCGCGGTCGCACCGTCCGGATCACGCAGAAGACCGACTATCCCTGGAAGGGCCTCGTAAAGATCGCGGTCGCCCCGGAGACGCCGGGAGCCCCGGAGACGCCGGGAGAGTTTGCCGTGTTGCTCCGCATCCCGGGCTGGGCCCGCGGTCGTCCCGTGCCAAGTGATTTGTACAGATACATGAAGAAGAGCGATGAAAAGGTGACGCTGACGCTCGAGGTCAACGGCAGGCCGGTCGCGCCGGACGACGAGAAGGGCTACGTCCGCATCCGCCGCGCGTGGAAGGCCGGCGACACGATCACGCTGAACCTCCCCATGCCGATCCGCCGCGTCGTGGCCCATCCAAGGGTCGCCGACGACGCGGGGCGCGTGGCGATCCAGCGCGGCCCCGTCGTCTACTGTGCCGAGTGGAAGGACAACGCCGGCAGGGCCCTCGCCCTGACGTTGCCCGATGACGCCAAACTCGCCGCCGAGCATCGCAAGGACATGCTCGGCGGCATCACGGCTATCACCGGCAAACGCACCGACGGCGAGACGCTGACGCTGATCCCGTACTACGCCTGGGCCCATCGCGGGCCGGGCGAGATGGCCGTGTGGCTCCCTCGCACGCCCCAGCCGTTCGCCGCCTCTCAGACCGGCGCCGAGGATACACTCGCGCCCGTCACGGCGGCTGCCGTGCGGCTGGAGGTCAGGCTCCAGAGAGACGTCTCCGGCGGGATCCTCGAATGGAAGATCAAGTAGAGAGGCGACCGATGAACCGCTGCAGGATCTCGCGCCGCGATCTCCTGAAGGTCCTTTGCCTGGGCGCGACCGCGACGGCACTGCCTGCGTGCGCGGCCGCTACCCGCAGGGAAAAGGGAGAGAAGCCGGCGGCCAAGCCCAACATCATCTTCATCCTGGCCGACGATCTGGGATGGTCCGAGTTAGGATGCTACGGAAACACGTTCAACGAGACGCCGAACCTCGACCGCCTCGCCGCACAGGGCATGCGCTTCACGCAAGGCTACGCTGCCGCGCCCGTCTGCTCGCCGTACCGTGCGGCCTTTCTGACGGGGCAGTACCCGGCGAGGATCGGCATCATCGACTACCTCCGCCCGGACAGCGCGGGCGGTCTGTCCACCGATCACGTTACCATCGCCAAACTCCTGAAGAGCAGCGGCTACGCCACCGGCATGATCGGCAAGTGGCACCTGACCGGGTACCGCTACCACGGGGCAAAGCGGGAGGTCCGGGCCACCGACCACGGTTTTGACGAAGAACTCCTCAGCGAGGTCAAGAGCGTCGGCAACGGCGCCAACTTCTGGCCATACGTCTATCGCACCCAGCCGATTCGCTGGCTGAACATCAAGGAGAAACGTCTGCCCGGCCGGGAGTACCTCGTCGACCGGATGAACCTCGAGGCAGTGGAGTTCATCGAGCGCCACAAGGACCGGCCGTTCTTCCTCTACCTCAGCCACTACGCCGTCCACACCATCCTTTGCGGCAAGGAGCCTCTGGTCGCGAAGTACCGGCGTAAACACCCGCCCGGCAAGAGTTCCCGCACCCGTTGCTACCTCTGCCAGGACGCCGGCTTCGAGGGCGACCCGGGCAACCACTGGGCCAAAGATCACAACCCGCACCTGGCCGCCATGCTCGAGAGCATCGACGACGGCGTCGGCATGATTGTGGAGACGCTCCGCCGGCTCGGCCTCGCGGACAACACCATCGTGATCTTTACCAGCGACAACGGTGGCGAGTCGAAGCACGTGACGACCAACGCGCCGCTTCGCGGGGGCAAGAGCGAGTTGTACGAGGGCGGCATCCGGGTGCCCCTGATCGTCCGCTGCCCCGCCCTCGTGCCGGCCGGGACGGTCTGCGAGACGCCGACCTCGAACGTCGATTTTCTCCCGACCTTTCTCGAAGCCGCCGGTATCCGGCCGGACCCGAAGCAGCACGTTGACGGCGTTTCGATTCTGCCACTCCTCAAGGACCCCAAGGCCGGCCTCGCGCGCGACGCCCTGTTCTGGCACTATCCGCTCGCCAAACCGCACTTCCTCGGCGGGCGCTCGAGCGGCGCCATCCGCCACGGCGACTGGAAACTCATCGAGTTCTTCGACACGGGCGAAGTCGAACTCTACAATCTGGCCGACGACCTCGGCGAACGGCACAACCTGGCCAAGAGCCGGCCCGACAGGGTTGCTCACCTGAAGAGGCTCCTGAAAGACCGGCGCAAGATGGTCGAAGGTCGTGACGCCCCGCCGCGGTGAGGAGGCGCCGTAGGACGCTGAGCCTCCGGGAAAATCCCTTTGGGCGCCCCGAACCGGCCGGGCAATGAATCCTGACGGTCCGGGACAACATTTTACCTGGGAGATACCGAGTGAGAGGAACGCGCAAGATGGACGAACTGAGAAAGGCGAGGCGTACGTGTGCCCTGATCGTGGCGGGTGCGATTGGCGTCGCGCTGTTGCTGCCGGCCCGCCGCGCCCATGCCACCGGCTTCTCTCCGAACGTCGGCCAGGGGGCGGACATCGTCATGAAAGACCTGCGCTGGCCTCACTGGGACCAGGGAACCTATTACTGCTTCTGGTACATCAACTTTTTCCCCAACAGGTACTGCACCTTCTACGGCGGTTTGGCGACGAAGGGGCCGGGAAAGCCGCCGGGGATGTTCATGTCCTACTGGGGAGGCATCACGAACATCCACGAGGGCGAGCATTTCTACCGGCACGGTTACGGAGCCGAAGGCGCCAAGGGCGGCGCAAACGGCCGGCCACCGTTCCTGCGGCCAGGGTCGTGGTACCGCATGGTCCTGCGCGTGTTGCCGCCCGCCCGGGGCGGCGAGAAGCAGACATATATCGGCTGGTGGGTGAAGGACGTGGAGAAGAACGAGTGGCACACCCACAGCGTCGTGAGCATCCCATCGCGTGAGACCGGAGTCATGGGCAACAGCGGCTTCGTTGAGGCCCTCGCGCCCGAGAGCGTCCACCGCGCGTTCGAGCGCCGGCTTGGCTACTACCGCCTGGATGGGAAGTGGTTCAAGTCGAACAAAGTCGGCTTTCAAAGCCCTTCGCAGTTCAAACTCATCGAGCAGGGCACGGTTTTGCGCTTCGACCGTCCGGTCGAAAAAGATGTGGGAACCCGAAAGGAGAAGACCTACCTCTCCGCCGGACAGCCGGACGTGCCTGTTCTCGACCCGCCCGCGATCGAGGGGGCCGAAGCGCATGCGTGGGCAAACCAGGTAACCGTGAAGTGGAACATCCCCCCAAGCGCAGCGCCGCAACTTCGGTATAAACTCGAGGTGTTCGCCGAGGACGGAGCAAAGGGCTCGCGGCCGGCAACGTTTGAGGATTCGGCTCCGCACGTCCATGCCAGACGTCTCGATACCGACCGGCCGGCAAAAAGCGTACGGCTGACCGTGACGGACATCTTCGATCAGAACAAGTCGATCACCGTTCCCGTCAGGCAGGCGACCCTTGCTCCAGCGGCAGAGACCGCAAGGCTTCGCCCCGGCCTTGGGTATCTGTATTACGAAGCGCCGAAGGGTACCCAATGGAAGTCCCTGCCGGCTCTCTCGGCCCTGGAGCCGGTCAGGCGGGGCTGCGTGCAGGCCCTGGACGACACCGTTCGGCAGGATCGGGACAGGCTCTACGCGCTGCGCTATGTGGGTTACCTTCGGGCTCCCGCCGACGGGTTGTATGTCTTGTCGATGGGAACGTGCGATGGCAGCCGCGTGAGCATAGACGGCAAGACCATTGTGGAGAGAGATGGAATCCACGGCACCTCCGTAAGGCAATACCCGCTTGCACTGAGCAAAGGCCTGCATGCCTTCGAGATGTCTTATTTCAAAGGGCCGAACGCCTATCTGGCGGACAAGATCATGGCGGCGTGGGAAGGTCCGGGTTTCGGGCTCCGCAACCTGGCCGCGGAGGACTTCCTGGCGAAGGACGGCGGCGATCTGCCCTCGATCGGCCTGGACGTGGCCGGCTCGGCGCCCTCAGTCGTGCTGGAGGATAACCTCGTTGAGGTTCGCGGGCGTATTGAGCCGCGGGAGCACCGGATCGACAAAGTGCAACTCTTTCGCGGCCGCCAGTTGATCGAGACCCTTTCGCGAACCGCTTCCGGCCGCATGGAGAGGGTCGCCTTCAAGGTCCTGCTTCCGCAGGGCGACAACCGGATCTGGGCGCGCCTTTGGTATGATGGAAACTCCTCCGTCGAATCCAACGTGCTTGCCCTGAAGGCGCGGAATCGTACGGACGGGCCGTGGAAGTACGACGTTCTGGGTGAAGACGTCTTTCCCCTTGGTGTCCGGCATCGAGGGGGCCGGATGTCGTTTGCGGGGGAGGGATTCTGCTTTGGGCACCAGCATGTAACGGGGGACTTCAGGCTGACCGCGCGGATCGCGGACATCCGTCTTGCGACATCGGAAACGGGCGTCCATGCCTCGAACTGGCTGGGCCTGTTCGTCAAGAACAAGAGGATGGACCAGCCGTTCTCGGGGAACCACTTCGGCATCTATCGCACGGCCGGCAGGGGAATGCGGGGACCGGCGGATTTCCCGGACCTCGCCGGCAGCCGGTTGAGCGTACCCTCCTTTACGGAAAGCCACCGGTGGCTGAGGGTCGTCCGGCGCGGGAAGCGGTTCCAGGCCTTCACGTCGGCGGACGCGAAGGTGTGGGTCAAGGCGATGGAGCGCATCATCCCAAGGTTCACGGACGAGGCACACGTGGGTGTGGTCTTTCGATCCGTGCCGGGCAAGAGCCGCAGCCTCTTCGCCGGCACCGTGGACAGTGTGACACTGGAACTCGGCCGTGTCGCGGAGGAGCCCCGGCGCCGGCCGCGGCCGGAGGATCTGCCCGGGACGAATCGTGTCACGGCGCTGGTCCAGGCAAGGCAGGATCCCCGGATCCTGTATGCGAGGAGCAACGGTGCGGGGCTGCTGAAATCAACGGACCGCGGACAGACGTGGCGCCACGTGGACGGGGGGCTCGCCTCGCCCGACGCCCTGGCGGTCCGATCCGTGGCTGTGCATCCGAAGGACGGCTCAACCGTTCTGCGCGCAGGCGGATGCGTGGTGGGCGGCGCCCTGGAGAGCGGCCTGTGGAAGAGCACGGATGGCGGGAGGGCGTGGCGGCTGATGACGCGTGAGATCGACTTCGACGGTCGCGGACCCACCACCATCTTTGGCGAGGTCGTCTCGTTCTGTCCGGAAGTCCCCGGGCTGGTCGCCGCCGGTGGGGAGACGAGCGGGCTGTTCATAAGCACCGATGCGGGAGAGACCTGGAAGCACGCCGGGCTCCAGGGGGAGCGAATCACCTGCCTGGGGTTTGTTCCGATTACTCGGCACAAGTACGGGCAACTGGTCGTTGGAACCATCGCGGACAGCGAGTTTGCGACGCTGGGCCTGGGCAGGGTGGTTTCGCCGGGCAGGGCCCCCGGGCGGATATACGCGGTCTCCCTGAGAGACGGGAAAGTGGGAAAGGCCGTGCAGTGTGAGTTGGAGGACTTCGGTGTAACGAACATCGCCTTCGACATGCACGAGAACTTCATGAACTTCGCGACCACACGCGGAGTGTACTACACGTGGATACACGGACTGGTGTTCTCTCAGCGCCGGCACGAGATGCCTGCGGACGTGCTTCTCACGGCCATAGGCTCCCAGCGGCATTCCGATTGGAGCGCTGCAACGTACGCCGCACCCTTCTCCGGAACGGGGCAGAGCCCGATTTATGTCACGACGGACCGGAGCCGCAACTGGTCCATCGTGTCCGCCGGCGCGCGTGTAACGGGCGGCAGCGAGGCTCTCCGCCTGAATGCGGGAATATCTTGCGTCGTGCGCGACGCCCAGGAGAAGGACACCCTCTATCTGTGCAACCGACATGGGATTTTCAAGAGCACGGACGGGGGAAGGAGTTACAATCTCGCTTGCAGCGTCCCGCGCCGGCGCTAATGACTTACATCCCGTACACCTCTGCCCGGGGGCGGTAAGAAGTTGGATGGAGACTCTTGATCCGAAGGAGAATCCGACTGTGAAACGTTACGTGGTGATGGTCCTGGCAATATGCGCTGGGTCGATCTGTGGCGTGGCGCCGGCCGATGTGCGGGTGCATCACGTCTTTGACAGCAACATGGTGCTCCAGCGCGACAAGCCCGTCCGCGTGTGGGGCTGGGCCGAGACGGGCGAGCGCGTGCGCATCGAGTTCGCCGGGC
>CAYVAM010000146.1:0-11273 GCA_964449275.1 uncultured Anaerolineales bacterium | reverse complement strand
ATTTCAGATTTGAGATTTGAGATTTGAGATTCGAGATTTGAGATTTCAGATTTCAGATTCGAGATTTGAGATTTCAGATTTGAGATTTCGGGTTTGAGATTCGAGATTTCGGGTTCGAGATTTCGGATTCGAGATTTCAGATTTGGGATTTGAGATTTCAGATTTCGGGTTTGAGATTTGAGATTTCAGATTTGAGATTTCGGGTTTGAGATTTCAGGTTTGAGATTTCAGATGGCGGACGGCAGAAAGGGAAGGGCATGGGCCTCGGAATCTGGGGGCTGAAACGGTCGCCGTGGGTGTACCACGTCAACGTGGGCGCGTGCAACAACTGCGACATTGAAGTTCTCGAACTTCTGACGCCGCGCTACGACGTGGAGCGGCTGGGCATGGTGCTGGTCGGGAGCCCGCGGCACGCCGACGCGCTGCTCGTGACGGGCTGCTGCACCCGCCAGGCGGCGCCGCGTTTGAAGGAAATCTACAACCAGACGCCCAAGCCGTGCGTGGTGTTCTGTATCGGGTCGTGCGCCTGCACGGGGGGCATCTTCCGTCACTGCTACCATTTCGCACGGCCCGTGGACGAGGTGATTCGCGAGATCGACCCGGACGCCATCATCGCGTACGTGCCGGGTTGTCCGCCGAAGCCGGAAGCGATGATCGCGGGGGCGGCCGCCGCCCTGAGCACTTTGTGAGGCTCGCAAGATGTCTGAAATCCAGGATGTGACCGGCGAACAGATTGAGAGCACCGTCCTGTCGCGCGTCGTGACGGCGCTGGGCGGTATGGTGCTCGAGGTGACGGAGCAGAACCCGAGGCGCGGCTGGGTTCGGGTGGACCCGGCCCGCATCCGCGAAGCGTCGCGGATCATGTTTGCCGAGCAGAAGGCCCGCCTCGCGACGATTACCGGGCTGGAGGTCCGCGACGGCATCGAGATACTGTACCACTGGTGCTTCGACAGCGAGACGTACGTCGTGACGCTCAAGGCGCTGGCGGCCCGTCCGGCGATGGAGATCGATTCGGTCGGCCAGGACCTGCCGGCTGCGAACTGGATCGAGCGCGAGATTCACGACCTGCTGGGGGCGGAGTTCCGCGGCCATCCGGACATGCGGCGACTGATCCTGGCCGACGACTGGCCGGAAGGCGCGTACCCGCTCCGGCGCGATTTCCACGTGCCCAAGGTCGATCCGACCGGAAAGCGCGAGACGAATGAGTGGGCCGGGGCCGCCGACGAGGCGAGAACGCAGAAGCCGCCTGCCTCACAGCCGAAGCGCCCGAAGCCCGGCCAGACGCTCATCAACCTCGGCCCGTTCCATCCGCTCCAGGAAGAGGCCGAGTTCTTTCAACTCTACTGCGAGGGCGAGACGGTTGTCGATATGGACGTGCGTACCTCGTACAACCACCGCGGCATCGAAGAGTTCTCCAGCCGCCTGACCTGGGACCAGGTGCCGTTTCTGGTGGAGCGGGTCTGCGGCATCTGCTCGGCCAGCCATCCGTGGGCGTACATCCGGGCGGTCGAGGATATCTGCGGCATCCAGGCCCCGCCGCGGGCCGAGTACCTGCGGACCATCGTCGCGGAACTCGAACGCCTGCACAGCCACATGCTCTGGATCGGCCTGGCCGGCCACTTCCTCGGCTACAACACCGTCTGGATGTGGGCGTGGAAGTACCGCGAGCCGGTCATGGACATCCTGGAACTTACTACCGGCAGCCGCATCCACTACGCCAACAACCGGATCGGCGGCGTGCGGCGCGACGTGCCGGCCGACATGTACCCGGAGATCCGCAAGGCGGTCGATTCGCTGAAGGCGCCGCTGGAGTTGATCACCAACGCGATTCTCGACGACCCGGTGCTGCACGCGCGGCTGAAGGGCGTCGGGGTGCTCTCGTACGAGGATGCCCTTCGCTGGGGCGCGGCGGGCCCTGCGGCGCGCGGCAGCGGCGTACCGATCGACGTGCGCCGCGACGACCCGCACGGCGCGTACGAGGAGGTGGACTGGGACGTCATCACGCGGCCCGAGGGCGATGTCTTCGCCAAGGCCGTCGTCCGGTGCCTGGAGTGTTTCGAATCGGTGAAGATCATCGAGCAATGTGTTGACCGGATCCCCGACGGTCCGATCGCGGTTGAGGTGAGCCACGTCCCGCCGGGCGAGGCGTGCGGCCACTATGAGGCGCCGCGTGGTGAGACGTTCCATTACGTCCGAAGCGATGGCGGGGCGGGGCCCGTGCGGCACAAGATTCGTGCCCCGACATACATGAACCTGCCGTCCTTCAAGTCGTCGTGTATCGGGGAGCACATTGCCGACGTCACGATCACGCTGGCGTCGATTGACCCGTGTTATTCGTGTACCGAGCGGATGGCCCGCCTGGTGGATGCTGAGACGGGCAAGCCGTTCGGCACGTTCGACGATATGGTTCGCATCAGCCAGGAGCGGACGCGCCGCCTGCGCAAGGAGGTTTAGGAGCCGGGCATGGACTACATCTGGCTCATCTCAGTGCCGCTTGTTGCCGGGGTCTTGGTTTACGCCGCCTGGATTCTGGGCGGTCGCAAGAGCCCCAGGAGTTTGGGGCGCATTGCGGCCATGGTGGCCGTGGTGGCCGTGGCTTGGACGCTATGGGAAGCGATCGGGATGTTCCGGTCTCCTCCGCCTCCCGGGATGCCCGGGGGGCAGATCGAACTGGGGCCGCTGACGCTGGCCCTGCGGTTCCGGGCCGACGGCTTGTCAACGCTGATCGTCCTGGCGGCTTCGGGCATCGCGCTGCTGGTTACGCTGTATAGTGTCCGCGCGATGGCCGACCACGACCGCGCGCCGGTCTATTACGCATGGGTGCTGTGGACGCTTTCGGCCGTGGCGGCGGCGGCGCTCGCCAACACGTTCCTGGTGCTGATCCTGGCGTGGGAGGTGGCCACGGTCCTGCTGTACCTGCTGATCGGCCTGGGGCAGCCGCAGAGCCGGGCCGGCGCGATGAAGACGTTCGCGATGCTCGGCTTTGCGGACCTGTGTTTGCTCCTGGGCGTGCTGCTCCTGTTCCAGGCCCAGGGCGGCGTCAACTCGCTGTTGTTGATGGGCGGCGTGCACGCGCAGGCGACAGACCGGGCGCTGACGGTTGTGGCGTACCTGCTGATGGCGGCGGCGGCGCTGGCGAAGGCGGGGGCCATGCCGCTTCACACGTGGATTCCCGCCGCCAGCGAGCACGCGCCGACCACCGTCTTTGCGCTGCTGCCGGCCGCGCTCGACAAACTGCTTGGCATCTACCTGTTGGCCCGGATTACGTTCGAGGTTTTTGCCGTCAACACGTACCTGGCGGGCATGCTGATGATCATCGGGGCCGCAACGATCCTGTTCGCGGTGATGATGGCGATGGTCCAGCACAATCTGAAGCGACTGCTGGCGTTCCACGCCGTCAGCCAGGTGGGGTACATGGTGCTGGGGATGGGTCTTGCGGCGTCGGTGTTGGCGGCTGGTCGTGCGGCCGGGGGGTTGACGGGCATCCAGCAGGGCGTTGCGACGATTGCCTTCTGCGGCGGCCTGTTCCACATGCTCAACAACGCGATCTACAAGTGCGCGCTGTTCCTGACGGCCGGATCGGCCGAGCGGGTCACGGGCACGATGGACCTCGACCGGCTGGGCGGTCTGGCCCGGGTGCTGCCCGTCACGTTCATCTGCTGCGTCATCGCGGCGCTGTCGATTTCGGGCGTGCCGCCGATGAACGGGTTTGTCTCCAAGTGGCTCGTCTATCACGGGGCGCTGGGCGCCGGGACGCCTCTGGCGATGGTGTGCCTGGTGGCGGCCATCTTCGGGTCGGCGCTGACGCTGGCCAGTTTCGTCAAGGTCCTGCACTCGGTCTTTCTGGGGACGAAAGGCTCGGCGGTGCCGGCGACGGATGCGCGTCGGGAGAGCGCGCCGATGGCCATCGCGATGGTGGTCCTGGCGCTGGCGTGCGTGTTCCTGGGTGTGTGGGGCGCCCCGGCGGTTGGTCGGCTGATTCTGCCCGCTGCCGACGCGCTGCCCGGTCTGCATCTGGAGGCCACCGGTATCGACACGGCGGCGTGGGGGCTGAACCTCAGGGAAGGGAGAGGTCTGTGGCAGCCGTCAACGGCATCGGCGCTGCTCGTGGTCGGCATCGTGATCGGCCTGCTCATCTATCTGTACGGCCGCGCTATGCGTGTGCGCGTCGTCGGCAACTTCGTCGCGGGGGAGGACGCCTCGTCGGATGAACTGTGGCACGTCTCGGGGACGCATTTTTACGAGACGATTCGCCGCCTGCCTTCCCTCGAATGGATATTCCGCGACGCATCGGCCGGTGCGTTCGACGTGTATCGGTTGGTCGGCCTGTACGGCGATGCGCTGGTCCAGCGGCTTCGCGGCTGGCATACGGGCCTGGTGGCGGTGTACGCGAGTTGGGTGATAATCGGCCTGGTGGTGCTTGTGGCGGTTCTGGCGCTGGCCTAAACGTCGTTCGAGCCCGCCGCAGGAGCGGCGGCACGAGCCCGCTGCGGAAGCAGCGGGGCACGCTAGAGTACAGTTGCGATTGCCGCAACCAGAAGGGGATCGCTTGATGGATCCGGTGCTCCTGCTGTTGCTGGTTCTTTTGGGTTTCATGCTTGCCGGGTCGCTGATCGCTGTGGAGACGCGGGACCTGCTCTCGAGCGTCATCTGTGTCGGCGCGGTGGGGTTCGGCACGAGCCTCGTGTTTCTCCTGCTCGGTGCGCCGGACTTGGCACTGACGCAGGTCGTGGTCGAAATCCTGGTGCTGGTGGTGTTGGTGCGCGTGGTCATCACGCGTCGGGACGAGACCCGCGTGACGAGCCGCGCGACGCTGCCGGTTGGACTGGTGCTCCTGGCGTTGGGGGTCATGGCCGCCGTCGTGTTCGGGATGCTCGCGACGGCCGGTGACGAGGGGCTGAAGATGCGGCCGTTCGGTGATCCGCTGCTGAACGAACAGGCCGAGGCGGCCGTCATGGCGCCGGCGGGCGAGACGGCGCCCGAGGGCGCCCTTGCCCAGATGCCGAAAAGCGTCGGCGGAGCCTTCCTGGCGCACGGCCTGACCGAATCGCAAGGCTCCCGGGGGACGGGGGCGGCGAACTACGTGATGGGAATCCTGCTCGATTACCGCGCCTACGACACGTTGGGCGAGGCGACAGTCATCTTCGTCGCCGTCCTCGGGGCGTACGCGATCCTTCGCAAGGTGGGGAGAAGCCGTCATGCAGGGAATGAGTCCGATCGTTAAGAACATGACGCGCCTGGTGGCGGGGTTCATCGCCCTGTTCGGCATCTACATTGTGCTGTATGGGCACGTGACGCCGGGCGGTGGTTTTGCGGGCGGTGTGATTCTGGCCGGTGGGCTGGCGCTCGTGGTGCTGGCGTTCGGCGAGGAATTCGCCCGGAAAGCCCTGACGCACGAGGCGGCTCGGACGGCCGACTCCATCGGGGCGGTGCTGTTCCTGCTGATTGCCCTGCTGGGCTACGCGGGAGGCGTCTTCTTCACCAATCTGCTGCCGGCGGGCGAGGTCGGGAAGTTGTTCTCGGCCGGCATCATCGCGCCGTGCAACGTTGCCATCGGCATCAAGGTCGGCGCGGGGCTGTTCGGCGTGTTCGTCGCGCTGGCGGTGTTCCGGCGCGCCGGCGCCGGCGGCCAGACGGGGAAGATTGAGGGGTAGCAACGGGTCGGGGAGACTCCGGACGCGGGTCTCCGGATGTGGGAGGCGCAAGATGACGTTTGCCATGGTTCCGTACATGGTCGTGTTTCTGATCTTCGTCGTGGGCCTCTACGCCATCGTGGCGAAGCGGAACCTGATCAAGGTGGTCGTGGGCCTGCTGATCCTGGACTACGCGGCCAACTTGCTGCTGGTGCTGGTCGGATACCGGACGCCGGCGGAAGGGGCCCCGGTGGCGCCCATTCTTGTCGGAGGCGCGGGGAAGGCGGCAGATCTTGCGGCCCGTGCCGTGGATCCCCTGCCACAGGCCCTGGTCCTCACGAGTATCGTCATCGGTCTGAGCGTGACGGCCCTGGTGGTGGCGCTGGCGATCCGTCTGTACGAGAAGTACGGGACGTTTGATACGGAACGGATGCGGAACCTGAAAGGATAACGTCGTGGACCAGGTGGTGCCGCTGTTGGTTGCGATTCCGCTGGCGGGCGGCTTTCTGATTCCGGTCATCGGCCGGCTGACGAAGTCGCACCGCGCGACGGCCGTCCTGCCCATCGCCATGGCGTGTGGTCTGCTGGTGATTGCCGTCCTGCTTCTCGCCCGTCCCGACGAGACGATCGTCTACTGGGTCGGCGGGTGGACGTTCCCGATCGGGATCAGTCTGGTGGCGGACGGCCTGTCGAAACTGGTTGTCCTGATCATTGCGGTCGTCAGCCTGCTCGCGCTCCTGTTCAGCCTGGAATACATGACCCGTTACACCAGCCCGGGGCTCTACTACGGCCTGTTCATGCTGATGGTCGCGGGGATGAACGGCGTCGTTATCTCGGGCGACATCTTCAACATCTTCGTGTTTCTCGAGATCGCCGGCATCGCCAGTTACGCCCTGGTGGCCTACGGCACGGAGGCGGACGAACTGGAGGCGAGTTTCAAGTACCTTGTCTTGAGCGCCATCGCCAGCGCGTTTATCCTCCTCGGAATCGCCTTCGTCTACAACGTGACAGGCCACCTGAACTGGGCGAAGATCGCCGAGGTCATCCGGATGGGCGGCGGCCTGACGATGCCGCTTTACGTGGCGGCGGCGTTCTTCATCATGGGGTTCGGCCTGAAGGCGGCGATGGTGCCGTTCCATGCCTGGCTGCCGGACGCACACCCCTCGGCCCCCGCGCCGATCTCGGCCATGCTCTCGGGCGTCCTGATCAAGGCGTGCGGCGTGTACGTCCTGTGCCGGCTGACGTTTTCGGTCCTGGGCAACCACCAGACGTTCGGGGCGGTTCTGGTGGTCCTGGGCACGCTGTCGATGGTGCTCGGTGCGCTGATGGCCATCGGGCAGGGGGACCTGAAACGCCTCCTCGCCTATTCGTCCATCAGCCAGGTCGGGTACGTGGTCCTGGCGGTCGGGGCGGGCCTGGTGGGACTGGGGCTCGCCAAGGATTCGGAGCCCCTGGCGGCGGCGGCGCAGTTGGCAGTGTTCGGCGGGCTGTTCCACCTCGTGAACCACGCGGTGTTCAAGAGCCTCCTGTTCCTGTGCAGCGGCTCGATCGAGTACGCGACCGGCAGCCGGCGACTGGATCAACTCAGCGGCCTCGGGAAGCGGATGCCCGTGACGGGCTGGACGCTGCGGGTCGGGGCGCTGGCGATCAGTGGCGTCCCGCCGTTTGGCGGGTTCTGGTCGAAGTTGGTCATCATTGTAGCCTTGACTCAGATGGCCGCCCTCGGACATTGGGCGTTCTACATCCCGACGGCCCTGGCGGTCGCCACGGCGGTCGTCACGTTGGTGTACTATGCGAAGGTGCAGCGGTCGGTTCTCGGGGGCGAGCCGTCGGAGGCTTCGGGCCGAGCCCGCGAGGTGCCCTTCGCCATGTGCCTGGCTTCCGTGCTGCTGGCGGTGCTCTGTCTGGCCAGCGCCCTGATTGTGCTGCCGTCGGTCCGGGCCCGTCTGGTGGATCCGGCCGTACGGGTCCTGTCGGCGGGGGCGGGTTCGACGGCAGAGTCGGCCACGGTGCGGGCGGCGTCCGGCGATGGTGAGGTCAGCACCCCTGCCGCGGCGCAGGTTGCCGCGAAAGAAGGGATGACACCATGAAACAAGTTCTCTGCATCCTGTTCACGTTCGTCCTGTGGCTGCTGCTGACGTGGACGCCCGGCGTTGCCGACGTGTTCGTGGGCGTGCTGGTGTCGCTGCTGGTTGCGACGCTCCTCGCGCACATTTACCCGGATAACCCGCACAAGGCGCTTGACCCGCGTCGCTGGTTCTGGATGGCGCTCTATATCCCGTACTTTCTCTACTACTGCATACATGCGAACCTCGACGTCGCCTACCGTGTGCTGCACCCGGACGTGCCCATCCGGCCGGGCATCGTGAAGGTCCGGACCGAACTGGAGAGCGAGATGGCCAAGACGTTCCTCGCCAACTCCATCACCCTGACGCCCGGCACGCTGACGGTGGACATCGACGGGCCGGACCTTTACATCCACTGGATCAACGTGGTGGGGGAGGGGGTCGAGGAGCACTCGGCCCTCATCGTCCGGCGGTTCGAGAGACTGCTGAGGAGGATTTTCGAGTGACGACGTTTCTCTTAATCGGCGCGGTGGTCCTCCTGTTTGCCGCGTTTCTGTGTCTGTACCGCATCGGGCAGGGGCCGACGGCGCCGGACCGGACCGTGGCGATCGACATCCTCGGGACGCTCATCGTGGGTTTCTGTTGCATCATGGCCCTGTGGACCGGCCAGGACTTTTACATGAACATTGCCATCGCCTGGGCGCTGCTGTCGTTTATTGGGACCATCGCCCTGGCGAAGTACCTGGAGGGCCGCTACTACGATGAATGAGACCGCGGCGCAAATCCTCATCGGCGTCGGCCTGGCGTTCGACCTGTTCGGCTGCATCGGCCTGGTGCGCCTGCCCGACGTGTACAACCGCGTGCAGGCGGCCACCAAATGCGTAACGCTCGGCACGTGCTTTATCCTTCTGGGCACGACCGTCTACGGGATGAGCGCGGCGATGGGTATCAAGGCGGTACTGTGTGCGGTCTTCATTCTGCTCACGTCCCCGGTGGCGGCGCACGCCATCGCACGCGGCGCCTATAAGTCCGGCGTGCGTCTCTGGGAAGGCAGCGTCGTGGACCGCTACGGCGAGGAGAAGCACCCGTCGCGGCCGCCGGACGAACGGACCGAGCCCGCCCAGGCCGGCGAGCCGCTCGGCGCAGGCAGGGAGTCGGGATGAAGAAGCCAAAACTCAGAGAACTCGGCGAGGCGGTCAAGGCGCTGGTCCGCGGGCCGGCCACCATCAAGTTCCCCTTCGAGCCGTACGAGGCCCCGGAGGGCTTTCGCGGCAAGCCGGCGTATTCCGAGGACGACTGCATCGGCTGCGGCGCCTGTGCCGAGGTCTGCCCGAGCCAGTGCATCGCTCTTGTCGATGACACCGAGGCGAAGCCGCCGGTACGGAGGCTTCAGATACACTTCGATGCGTGCATCTACTGCGGCCAGTGCGAACTCAACTGCACCACCGAGAAGGGCGTCCATCTGACCACCGAGTACGACCTGGCCTGCTTCGACCGGACGGCCTGCCTCGAGACGGTCGAGAAGGAACTGGTCCTGTGCGAGGTCTGCGGGGCGGTCGTCGGCTGCCGCGACCATCTGCTCTGGGTGGCCGAGCGGCTCGGCGCCAAACGTTACGCCAACCCGACGCTCATCCTTCTGGCCGACGGGGAACTGGGCCTGGTGAGCGGCGAGTCGCACCGCGATCCCGACCGGCCGCTCGACCGCAGCGACACGATGCGGGTCCTGTGCCCCAAGTGCCGGCGGACCACGGTCCTGCGGGAGATCTGGGGCGCCTGAGCGGCTGGAAACGTTCTTGATCCTTCGCGCGGCGGGCAGGCTTGTCCGCCGCGTTTGGTTTCGGTAATCTGGCGCGGTGACCCGGGAAGGCTGCCGCGCGGACCTTTCGAGAACGGCCGCGGGAGGAGACGGATGGCCGGCACACGCTACCGTTTCTGCGATACGCCGGAGGAACTGGCCTTGGTCCTCGGCGAAGTGGTTCCGCGTCCGACGGCCGTCGTCGGCGTCGGGATGCCGCTTTCCGGGGACGACGGTTTCGGCCCGGCGGTGGCGGCGGCGCTTCGACGCACGGACGTCCTCCGCCCGTTTGACGTTCAGGGCGTGCCGGAGAGTTTTCTGGGTCCCATTGTTGAATCGGATTGCCCCGGCGTGCTGTTTGTCGATACGGCCGACCTCGGCGCCGCGCCGGGACGGCTCGCGCTCGTCGGGTCCGAGCATCTGGCGGAAGTGGACGTCTCGACGCACGTGGTCTCGCTGGGGTTGATGGCCGAGGCGGTCAAGAGCCTGGCCCGTGAGACGTCCGAAGGCCGCGAGGTCCGCTGTGCGCTGCTGGCCGCGCAGCCGGAGAACCTGAAGCGCATCGACCACCTGAGTCCGGCCGTCCGGGAGGCCGTCCGTCGCGCGGTGGCCGGCATCGAGGCCTTTGCAAAAGGGGCGCCGGCCCGGTAGGATTCCCCGGACGCGCAAAGGCCGACTCACGACGCGAGAGGCCGCACCTGAGCGTTTCCCGCCGGCGCACCGCCCCCACAGTTCTCACCCATCCGCACCGTGTCCGGAATCCGTCCCGTTCCGACGAGTCTCCGACGTTCGTGGCGGACTTTTGCAGGCGCCGCGAGCACGCGAGCAGCGGGCTTCGTGCCGTCAGACTCAATTCGAGCCCGGTTGGCTCCTATCCATCGAGGGTCCAGCCGGTGCGGTACTTGCGGCTGAGCAGGGCGTTGGCTTCGGCGTTGTTCGTGACGCGGCCGGTCTTGCCGTCGTAGTTGAGTTTCTTGCCGACGCGGTAGGCCACCATGCCCAGGAGCATCGTCTCGATCAGTTTTCCGCCGTAGTCGAAGTTGCAGGAGGTCTTCAGATTGCCCTTGCAGGCGTTGGTCCATTGTTCCTGGAAGTGGCCCAGGGGGGGAATCACGGTGTCTTTGGTGCGCGGCTTGTAGTAGGTCAGGTCGGACTCTTTGCCGTAGGGCATCAGGATGCGAGACCCGAAATCGGCCACGAGGAAGCCCTTGGAGCCCTTGAACATGGCGCCGTGTCCGATCTTTTTCAGATCGACGTAGTTCTTTGGCGATTTGGGCATGGGGCCGCCCTGGTACCAATGGACGCGGATGGCCGGGCGCCAGTCGTTGGCGGGGATATCCCAGGAGGTGTGCATCTCGACCGGGGTGACGTCGGGGTTGAACTTTTCTCCCTCGCCTTCGGCGGTGGTGGGGAGGTCGGCGTCGAGGGCATTCCATGCCAGGTCCATCGTGTGGCTGCCCATGTCGCCTACCTGGCCGCTGCCGAAGTCCCAGAACATGTTCCAACCGAGGCAGCCCTTGAAGTAGCCGGGGTTATACGGGTGGAAGGGCGAGGGCCCGATCCAGAGGTCGTAGTGCAGGTGGCTGGGGGGCTCGCCCTGGGCGGGCAGATAGCCCTTTCGGCGAAGTTGGCGGTTGCCCCAGGCGTAGGCGGCGCTGAGTTCGCCGATGGCGCCGTCTTTGACCAGTTCGCGCACCCGGTTGAAGTTCTCGTTGGAGTGGCGCTGGGTGCCGACCTGCGTGGCCAGTTTGCTCTTGTTCTTGAGGTAGTTGGCCCGCA
>CAYVAM010000145.1:0-11284 GCA_964449275.1 uncultured Anaerolineales bacterium | reverse complement strand
CGCCGGGTGGTTCTCGTGGAAATACATCAATGGCATCAACTACTGGGAAACCGACAGAAAGACCGGCAAGGGGGCCGGGCGGACCGAGATCGCCGGCGTCAATGTCGCCACGGGGAAGGACTTCTCCGCCACCTTCGCGCTTGACATCCGCTACCAGCCGTGGGGCAAGCCGACCGTCCTGACGGAGAAGCGCGCCGTTCGCATCAGCCCGCCCGACGCCGCCGGCCGCTACCACATCGACTGGACCGGTACCTTCACGGCGGCAGGCGCCGACGTCGTGCTCGACCGCACGCCGCTCCCCGGTCAGAAGGGCGGCAAGGGGCATGGAGGGTACGCGGGCATCTCGCTGCGGCTGGCCAAGGAGACGCGCGGATGGACGTTCCTCGACAGCGAGGCCCGGCAGTACCATCAGAAGATGGGCAAGCAGGCGAAGATCATGCACGGCCTGGCCGCACGATGGCTCGACTACAGCGGGACGACGGCCGAGGGCGCGGCGGGCGGCGTGGCCATCTTCGACCATCCGGGCAACCTGCGGCATCCGCCGAAATGGTACGCCAACGCCGGGATGCCGTACTTCAGCCCCGCTCTCATCTTCGATGGGCCGCACACCATTGCCGCGGGCAAGAGCCTGACCCTCACGTACCGCATCGTGGTTCATCCCGGCCCGGGCCGCAAGGAAGAGTTGGACAAACTGTGGCGCCAGTTCGCCAAGGGGGCCGGAGGCTGAGCCGCGCCGTGCGGCAGTTGACACGCCTGCCGGGTGGCACGGTCACGCGGCAGTATGCGTGGCCGTGGGTCGCGTCGGACCGAGGAGCACACGGTCACGCTGCGCGTGGCCGTGCCACCCTCGCCGCCTCGATGAAAGGAGCGTGGGAAGAATGAGCGAGCAATCCGGAAACATCGGGACCGCCGCCAAAGCGGTCAGCCGCAGGCGGTTCATCACGGGCGCGGCGGCTGCGGCAACTGTGGCCGTCGTCGGGCCGTCGCGCGTTCGCGGGATGGAGGCGAACAGCCGCGTGGAGGTCGGCTGCATCGGCCTGGGCGGGCGCGGGCGGCTCATCGCGAGTATGCTCGACAAGCACGCGGGGTTTCAGATTACGGCCCTCACGGACTACTTCCCGCAGGTGGCCGATGCCGCCGGCGAGCGGTTCAAGGTGCCGAAGGGGCGCCGCTTCACCGGCCTCTCGGGCTACAAGAAGATGATCGCCGCCAAGGTCGATGCGGTGTTTCTGGAGACGCCGCCGTGTTTCTTCCCGGCCCACGCCGCCGCCGCCGTCGAGGCGGGATGCCACGTGTACGTGGCGAAACCGGTTGCCGTGGACGTGCCCGGCTGCGTGAAGATCGCCGACCTCGGCCGCCGCGCCGCGAAAGCGAAGCAGGTCTTCCTGGTGGACTTTCAGACCCGGACGCACCCGTTCTTCATCGAATCGATCAAGCGGATACACGCCGGTGCGCTCGGCAGAATCGGCCTCATCTCCTCGGTGTACACCGACAACGGTTTCCGCGACCCTCCGCTGACGAAGACGGTGGAGAGCCGGCTGCGGCACCTCATCTGGGTCAACGACCTGGCGCTGGGCGGCGGGATGCTCGTCAACGCCGGCATTCACGCCGTGGACGTGGCACTCTGGGTGGCCGACCAGGCGCCCGCGAGCGCCATGGGAAGTTCCCGCGCCACGCGGGCCAACCCGCACGGCGACACCCACGATGTCTACTCCATCACGTACCAGTTCGCCGACGGCCTGATCTTGAACCATCGCGGCGAGCACGTGCCCAACCTGTGGGGATTCACCTGCAACTGCGCCGCCTACGGCCGGGGTGCCTACTTCGAGGGCGATTACAACGGACACACCAAGACGTGGGTTCGCGGCGGCAAGATGGCCTACCGCGGCGGCGATGTCAAGGGCCTCTACAACTCCGGCATCCAGGCGAACCTCGACCTCTTCCACAAGAGCATTACGCAGCGCGCTTACGATAATCCAACCGTCGAGCCCAGCGTCAACAGCACGCTCGCCTGCATCCTCGGCCGCGACGCCGCCCATGCCAACACGCTCCTCACGTGGGCCGACATGATGAAAGCGGGCAAACGGATCGAGGCCGACCTGGGCGGCCTGAAGGACTGAGCGGTTTGGGCTTGAGTTCGGCAGACTGAATTGTGCGCGGTGGGTGCGGAGACCCACCGCGCGAGGTGCAGACCCACCGCGCGAGGCGGAGACCCACCGCGCGAGGCGATACAGACAAGCGTGAATTGCTCTAATCCGTGAGCACACACAGGAGACTCAAGACATGCGGGCAACACGAAAGACCTCCGGCGCGCTGCTCCTCTCGATGGCGTTGCTGATTTCGGCGACCGCTGTGCGCGCCGCCCCATCGGGCGGCGAGGCCGACGCCGCGCTCAAGAAGATCGAAGGGTACACCTTCGGCCAGAGCCGCGAGAACCTGGTCGCCGTCGAGAGACTCGCCTTGGCCGCCGGCCGCGATCCGGCCTTGCGAAAGAAACTGGCGATGGCCATGACGCGGATGCTCTCCTCCGGCGCCGGCGTTGACTGCAAGAAGTTCCTGTGCCGGCAACTGATGCTCATCGGCACGGCCGAGGAAGTCCCCGCCCTCGCGGCGCTGCTCGGCGACAAGGACCTCTCGACGGCCGCCCGGTCCGCCCTGGCACGAATCCCCGGCGACGCGCCGCCGGCGGCGATGCGGGCTGCCATGGACAAGGCGCCGCGCGATCTCCTCATCGGCCTCGTCAACACGCTGGGCGAGCGGCGAGACGCCAAGGCCGTCGGCGCCATCGCGAAACGCCTGACCGGGGCCGATGCCGTCGTGACCGGCGCGTGCCTCGACGCGCTCGGCAAGATCGGCGGGTCGGCGGCCGTCAAGGCGCTCTCCGCCGCCGAGGGGAACCTGGCCGACGAACTCAAACCCGCCCTCGCGGGCGCCCTGCTCCGGTGCGGCGAAGGGCTGCTGGCGTCCGGCGACACGGCGGAGGCGGCGGCCATCTTCAAGAAACTGTCCGCCCCCAACAGGCCGAAACACGTCCGGACGGCCGCCTTCCCCGGCCTCGTCGCCTGCCGGAAAGACGGGGCGGCCACGCTCCTGAAGGACGCCCTGACTGGCAGCGACCCCGCGCTGCAGTCGGCGGCCATCCGCTGTGCGCGCAGCGCCGGGGCGGCGGCCCTGACGAAGGTTCTCGCCGACGAACTACCGAACCTGCCGCCCGCCATCCAGGTCCAGATGATCGACGCCTTGGCCGACCGCGGCGACACCGCGGCGCTGCCCGCCGTCATGGCGACCGCCAAGAGCGGGGCCTCGGCGGTCCGGCTGGCGGCCCTCGCGGCACTGGGCAGTCTCGGCAACGCCGACACGACGGCCTACCTGGCGGGTCTGGCAGCCAAATCGGAAGGGGCCGAGCAGCGGGTCGCCCGCGCCGGCCTCGCCCGCCTGCAAGGCGCCGAGGTCGACGCGGCGATGATCGGAGTGCTCGAGAAGGGCGAATCGCCCGTCCGCCGCGAGGTTATTATCGCGCTGAAGACCCGCGGCGCCCGCGCGGCCGTGCCGGCGCTCCTTGCGGCCGCGGAAGACGCCGACCGGGCGGTCGGCCAAGAGGCCCTGAAAGCGCTGCGGGAACTGGCCGACGCGAAGGACTGCCCCGCGCTGCTCGGCATCCTGACGAAGCCGAGTTCCGAGGCCCTCCGGCCGGACATCGAGAACGCCCTGGTCACGATCAGCCGCCGCACCGGCACCGTCGGTCAGACGGTCGCGTCCGTGGTGCGGCTCATGTCGGGCGCCGCGGCGCCGCAGCGCGGGTCGCTGCTTCGTGTGCTGGGCCGTCTCGGCGGCGCCGAATCGCTCAAGGCCGTGCGAGGCGCCCTGAAAGATGAAAACGACGAGGTCCGCGACGCCGCCATCCGGGCGCTGGCCGAGTGGACCGACGGGTCGGCGCTCGAGGATCTGCTGGCGGTGGCCCGTTCGGTGCGCCAGGCGCGGCCAAAGGTGCTGGCGCTGCGCGGCTTCGCCAGGCTGGGCGGCCAGGTCAAGGACCGCAGGCCCGAGGGTCTGGCGAAACTGTTCGCCGATGCGATCCGACTCGCGGACCGGCCGGAGGAGAAGAAGGCGCTGCTGGGCGCGCTGGCGGGCGTCCACTGCGTCGAGGCCATGCAACTGGCCGCCTCGAACCTGAGCGACGCGGCAGTCGCGAACGAGGCCGCCCTGGCGGCCGTCCAGATCGCCGAGGCCGTGTGGCGGCACCACCAGGCCGACGCGAAGGCGGTGCTGGAGCGGGTGCTCGATTCCGCGAAGGCACCCGCCGTGAAGCAGCGTGTCACCGCCGTCCTGCTGGCCATGTCGAGACCCGTCAACCTGGCCATCGGCGCCACCGCCACCAGCCCCGACGGGTTCGAGAAAGACGGACAGGCCGGCGGCGACCAGGCGGCCATCGACGGCAACCCCGACACCTACTGGGACGAGGTCAACGGCAAGAAACTCTACATCCTCAGGGTCGCGCTCAAGGAACCGGCCGAGGTCTCGGCCATCAGCATCCTGGGCTATCAGCACCACGCCTACGCGCCGAAAGACTTCCAGATCCTCTGCGACGGCAAGACGGTCAAGACCGTCCGCGGCGCCCGGTACGAGCAGAACGAACTGATCGTCGCGTTCCCGGCGGTCCGCTGCAAGACGCTCGAGTTGAAGATCACCGGCTACTACAGCGGGTCGCCGGCCATCCGCGAACTGGAGATTTATCACGTGGACCCGTCCGCGCGGAAGTAGTGAGACCCGGATGACTAGCGCTCTGTCGCTGCTGATTTGCGGGGTGCCACTGGCTGCTTGTCAGCCAGTGTGTGCCACACCGTGTGATTTCGGCTCCAACGGAAGCAATAGCGAAGGGGACTGACCATGGCAGACAGCAAACCTCGACTCACGCGGCGCGCCCTTCTGAAGGGCGCCGCGTCGGCGGCAGCCGGCGTTGCGGCCGCACCGTACGTCATCACGTCCACCGCGCTCGGGGCGGGGGCGACGCCGCCCGCGAGCGAGCGTATCGGCATCGGCTCCATCGGCGTCGGCGGACGTGGCAACGGATTGCTCGGCGGGTTCCTGAGCCTGCCCGACTGCCGCTGCCTGGCCGTGGCCGACGCGTTCAAGTCGCGGCGCGAACGTACGGCCGAGCGGATCAACAAGCGGTACAAGTCGACGGACTGCGCGGCGTACCACGATTTTCGCGATCTCCTGGCGCGCGACGACATCGACGGCGTCGTCATCGCCACGCCGGACCACTGGCACGTTCCGGCGGCGCTCGCTGCCGCCCGTGCCGGCAAGGACATGTATGTCGAGAAACCGCTCGGCCTGTGCGTCGCGTGGGACATCGCCCTGCGCGAGACCGTCCGCCGCTACGGCCGCACGTTCCAGTACGGGACGCAGCAGCGGTCGTCGGCGCACCTGCGGCACGCGTGCGAGTTGGTGCACAGCGGTCGCATCGGCGAGGTGAAGGAGATTGAGGTGGTGGCGCCCGGCGGCAGCGCGGGCGGGTCCACGACGCCGATCCCCGTCCCGGACGGGTTCGACTACGACCTGTGGCTGGGCCCCGCGCCGTGGAGCCCGTACACGAAGGACCGGTGCACGAGCGCCGGCTCGTGGTTCGTGTACGACAACTCGATCGGCTTTCTCGGCGGTTGGGGGGCGCACCCCCTCGACATCGCCGTCTGGGGATGGGATAAGGGGAACCAGGTCCCCGTCGAGATCGAAGGCACCGGCACGATACCCACCGAAGGGCTCTTCAACACGGTCAAGGACTGGGACATGCACGGCCGGTACGCCAATGGCATCACGTTCCGGTTCAAGGGCCCGGGGAAGGACCTCACGAAGTTCGTCGGCACGGAGGGCACGATCTGGGTGGGGCGCGGGTACCTTCGGACGGAGCCGGAGTCGTTGAAGAACTCGAAGATCGGCCCGAACGACGTCCACCTGGTCGCCAGTTCGAACCACGGTCAGAGTTTGCTGGACGGCATCAAGACCCGCTCGGACGCCGTCAGCAACATCGACGACGCCGTCCAGTCGGACATCATCAGCCACCTGAGCGACATCGCCATCCGCACCGGCCGCAAGATTAAGTGGGACCCGAAGGCCGAGACGATCGTGGCGGACGAGCAGGCCTCGCGGCTGCTTTCGCGCGAGATGCGGAGCCCGTGGCGACTGTGATTTGCCGCCGGGCCGGTTCGATGCAGGGCTTGCGCGGTGGGTGCGGAGAGCCGCCGCGCAGCGACTTCAGGCGATTCATGTCTTGCGCGGCGGGTCCGGAGACCCGCCGCGCAGCAACTGGAAAGGCGAGGTGACGCGTGAGCCGTCATGCCAACACGAGACGAGCGTTTCTGAAGACCCTCGGCCTGGGCGCAGCCGCCCTGGGTGCCGCGCCGCGGGCCTTGGCCGCGAGGAAGCCGCCGGAGCGGCCGAACATCCTGTTCATCATGTCGGACGACCACGCGGCCCCGGCGATCAGCGCATACGGGTCGTGGCTGGCAGGCGCCGTCAAGACGCCCAACATCGACCGCATCGGCAAGGGGGGGATGCTCCTGCGGAACTGCTTCGTGACGAACTCGATATGCACGCCCAGCCGGGCCGCCATCTTCACGGGCAAGTACGCTCACGCCAACGGGGTGTATAAGTTCACTGCCCTGGACCAGAGCCAGGTGACGCTGCCGAAACTGATGCAGAAGGCCGGCTACCACACCGCCATCGTGGGCAAGTACCACCTGCACTCCAACCCGCGCGGGTTCGATTACTGGTCGATCCTGCCCGGCCAGGGACGGTACCACAACCCGCAGTTCATCGAGATGGGCCACGAGCACCCCGGCGGGTGGGTCCGAAAGGGCAAACGGACCGCGCAGGAGGGGCACTCGTCCGACGTGATCGGCGACAAGGCGCTCGCCTACCTCAAGGACGTCCGCCCCAAGGACAAACCCTTCTTCTTCATGCTGCACTTCAAGGCGCCCCACGACACGTGGCAGTACGCCAAGCGGTACGAATCACTCTACGCCGACGTCGACATCCCGGAGCCGCCCACCCTGTTCGACGACTACACGACACGCTGCGACGCACTGAAGAAAACCCTCCAGACGATCGGCAGCAGTTGGGGCAACCACACCAACTTCAAAAGGGAGACGGGGCACCTGAAGGGAAAGGCCCGCAAGAAGGCGCAGTACCAGCATTACATGAAGCGGTACCTGCGGTGCGTGGCCGGGATCGACCATAACGTCGGCCGCGTGCTCGACTACCTGGAGGAGTCCGGACTGGCCGGGAGCACCCTCGTCATCTACACGGCCGACCAGGGCTTCTTTCTGGGCGAACACGGGCTCTACGACAAGCGATTCATGTACGAGGAGGCGCTGCGGATGCCGTTTCTGGCACGGTGGCCGGGCGTCATCAAACCGGGGGCAGCCGGCGCGGACATCATCCTGAACGTGGACTTCGCGCCCACGATCCTGGACGCCGCGGGCGCGGCGGTGCCGTCGGACATGCAGGGCCGCAGCGCCCTCGGCATCCTCAAAGGCAAGACGCCCCCCGACTGGCGCGAGTCGATGTACTACCGCTACTACTTCTCGCACTTCCAGACCGAGCCGCATTACGGCGTCCGGACCCGGCGGCACAAACTCATCTGCTTCAACCGCATCGGGCAGTGGGAACTGTTTGACCTTGAGAAAGACCCCCTGGAGATGAAGAACGTGTACGAGGACCCCGCCTACGCCGCGACCGTCACGGACCTCAAAGCGGAACTGGCGCGCCTTCAGACCGAACTGAAAGACGACCCGGCCGACGTCGGCGCCCACCCCCGCACCGGCATGAAATGAGCCGCGCGAGTGTGTCGCGCTCACGAAAGGAAGAACCAAATGATCCGCGAGAGAATCCGATCCCATCGCCTCGCCACGGCGCTTTGCGCGTCGGTGGCCCTGCTATCACCTTACGCAGCCGCACAGGCCGATCCGGCCGAGGAGGCAAGGCAAATCCTGGCGGCCACCGGCGTCAAGGGCGGCCTCGTGGTCCACCTCGGTTGCGGCGACGGAAGGCTGACGGCCGCACTGCGCGCGAATGACAGTTACCTCGTCCGCGGCCTGGACGCCGATGCGGCCAATGTCGAGAAGGCACGCGCCCGCATCCGGTCGCTCGGCCTCTACGGGCCCGTTTCGGTGGACCAACTGCGCGGCGAGCGGCTGCCGTACATCGACAACCTGGTGAACCTCGTCGTCTCGGAAGACCCGGGTCCCGGCGCGCCGGGAATGGACGAACTTCTGCGGGTCCTGGCCCCGAACGGCGTCGCTTACATCAAGAAGGGCGGAAAGTGGGAGAAGACGGTCAAGCCGCGCCCGAACCAGATCGACGAGTGGACGCACTACCTGCACGACGCGTCGAACAACGCCGTGGCCCACGATACGGTCGTCGGCCCGCCCCGCCGCATGCAATGGGTGGGCGGCCCGCGCTGGGGGCGGCACCACGAGCACATGAGCAGTGTTAGCGCGGTGGTTTCGGCCGACGGCCGGCTGTTCTACATCCTCGACGAGGGCTCACGGGCGGCGATCCAACTGCCGCCCAAGTGGAAACTCATCGCCCGCGATGCGTTCAACGGCACGATCCTCTGGAAGCGCGACATCCCCCTGTGGTACACACACCTCTATCCGCTGAAGAGCGGCCCGGCGCTGCTGCCCAGGCGACTGGTCGCGGTCGGCGACGTCGTCTACGTCACCCTCGGCCTCGACCAGCCGCTGGTTGCACTCGACGCCGCCACCGGCAAGACCCTCCGCACGTACGAGCAGAGCAAGGCGACCGAGGAGATCCTCTGCTCCGACGGCGCGCTGTTCCTCGTGGTCAACACAGAGCCGCCCGGGCCAGACCGCTACACCTGGAAGAACCCCGTCTGCTGGAACGAAGACGCGCGCGTTGACAAGGAGCGACCGTGGAGCCGGAAGAAGCGCACCGTCCTCGCCGCTGATGCCGAGACGGGTAACATGCTGTGGCGCCGGCAGCATACGGTCGCGCCCCTGACGCTGTGCGTTGACAAGCGACATGTCGTGTTCCACAACGGCGAGAAACTCATCTGCCTCAATCGCAAGACTGGGCGGCAGAAGTGGACGTCGGAGCCGGTCGGCATGCGCCTGCCGCTGCCGACCTGCTACGCGCCAGTCCTGGTGCTGTACGAAGACGTCGTCCTGTTCGCCGGCGGCGGCGGCAAGCACGAGATGGCGGGCTTCGACGCCGAGACGGGCAATAAACTCTGGACCGGCAAGCAGCACCGGGCAGGGCATCGTTCGCCCGAAGACGTGCTCGTCATCAACGAACTCGCATGGACCGGCAAAATGGCAGGCCGGGGGGCCGACAATACCTGGACCGCCTACAACACCAAGACCGGAAAGGTTGAGCGTGAGTTCAAGCCGGATATCAAAAGTTACTGGTTCCACCACCGGTGCCACCGCAGCAAGGCAACCACGACGTACCTCATGCCTTCGCGCACGGGCATCGAGTACGTTGACTGGCGCGCGCAAAAATGGGACCGCAATCATTGGGTCCGCGGCGCGTGCGTCTATGGTGTCATGCCGTGCAACGGCTTGACCTATGCCCCCCAGCACCCCTGCGCGTGCTACATGGAGAGCAAACTCAACGGGTTCAACGCCCTCGTCGCTGCCGCCAAACAGCCGCTGGCCAAACCCGCGGAGGACACCCGCCTGGAGCGCGGCCCGGCGTACGGTGCTGAAATCTCAAATCTCAAATCTGAGATCTCAGATGCCGATTGGCCGACCTACCGTCACGACGCCGCACGCAGCGGATGCGCGAAGACCACCGTGCCGGCCAAACTCCAGCCCGTCTGGCAGACCGAACTGGGCGGCCGCCTCAGCAGTGTCGTCGTCGCGGGCGGGACATGCTTTGTTGCGGCAGTGGACGCCCACACGGTTTACGCCCTCGACGCCGCGAGCGGCAAGCAGTTGTGGCGCTTTACCGCGGGCGGTCGTGTGGATTCCCCGCCGACCATCTACAACGGCTGTGCGATCTTCGGATCTGCCGACGGCTACGTCTACTGCGTCCGCGCGTCGGACGGCCGCTTGGCCTGGCGTTACCTGGCCGCACCTGCCGACCGCAGGCTCATGGCGTACAATCAACTCGAGAGCGTCTGGCCGGTCCACGGCAGCGTCCTCGTGCAGGGAGGCGTGGTGTACGGTGTCGCCGGGCGGTCGATGTTCCTCGACGGCGGGATGCGCCTCTGCCGCATCAACGCCGGAACGGGCAGACTTATCTCCGAGACGATCCTCGACGAGCACATCCCCGGCACCAACAAGAACCTCCAGACCGCGATGAACGGCCTGAACCTGCCACCCGCTCTGCCCGACGTCCTGAGTTGCGACGGCAAGTCCGTCTACATGCGGTCGCAGCGGTTTGACCTGAACGGCAAGCGGACACAGGTCGCCCCGGCTAGAGACGCCACCGACCAGGTCGGCGATGCCGCACACTTGTTCAGCACGGTTGGCTTTCTCGACGGGTCGTGGTTCCACCGGGCGTACTGGCTGTACGGGCAGACGGTCCTTAACGGCTGCAACTGGTGGTTCCGGGCCGGCAAGTACGCGCCCAGCGGCCGGATCATGGTCTTCGACGACAGCGTGATCTACGCCTACGGACGCCAACCGCAATACTGGGTCTGGACGCCGGCGCTGGAGTACCGCCTTTACGCGGCCGCACGGAACGTCAAGCCCGAGTCCATCCGGCGCGCCGTGAACGCGAGGAAGCAATTGGACAAGAAGACCAGCCGCTGGATCTTCAACCGCGACATCACGAAGACCCAGACGGTGGAGCAACTCTCAGCCGCCGACGTCGCCTGGTCGCACGACCAGCCCAAGGTCATCGCACGGGCCATGGCCCTGGCCGGCAAGACACTCTTTGTGGCCGGCCCGCCCGACGTCTTGGACGAGGAGGCGGCCGTCGCCAGACGCTGGGACCCAGACGTGCAGAAACAACTCGCCGAGCAGGACGCCGCCATGGCCGGCAAAAAGGGCGCGCTGCTCCGGGCCGTCGCGGCAATCGACGGCAAGCAACTCGCCGAGTACCGCCTCGACGTCCCGCCCACCTGGGACGGCATGGCCGCCGCGGGCGGACGCCTTTACCTTTCGACCACCGACGGCAAGGTGCTGTGCATGGGCAAGGCCGATTGAGGGAAACGCTCGGCCAGGGCACGGGTCTCGCCGCTGTCTCTGTCACCCTGAGCGCAGCCGAACGGGTCTCGCCGTTGTCGTGGCCGTTCGTTCCGCATTCCGCGTTCCGA